>NZ_JBQCCN010000216.1:0-19553 GCF_051962185.1 Sphingomonas sp. | reverse complement strand
TCGGCCTGGGCCGGCGTGCATTATTTCGCCAGCCGCCGCGGCCATGCCGCCAATGCCGATCCCGACACGATGCTGACCTGGCCCGAAGGCAACGGCCATCTGGTCGGCCGGATGGCGGCGCGGCTCGAGGATCATCTCGATTGCGGCCGGATCATCCATCGCGTCACCCGCGACGGCAACGGCGCGAGGGTCGACGCGCTCGACGTCGCGAGCGGCCGCGGCGTGCGGATCGAGGCGGAGGCGGTGGTGCTCGCTACGCCGCATTTCGTGAGCGCACGGCTGACCGCCGACGCGCCGTCGGCCGCCGGGTTCGACTATGCGCCCTGGGTGGTCGCCGCCGTCACCGTCGATCGCATGCCCGCCGGCCCGGGGTTCGAGGTCGCCTGGGACAATGTCTCCTGGACCAGCCGCTCGCTCGGCTACGTCGTCGACACCCATCAGTCGCTCGACCGCGTGCCCGGCGCGACGGTGCTGAGCTGGTACCTGCCGCTGTCCGACATGGCGCCCGCCGACGCCCGGCAGAAACTGATCGAGCGGCCGTTGGAATATTGGCAGGACATGGTGCGCGACGACCTGCTGCTGACCAATCCCGACCTCAAGGGCGCGATCCGGCGGATCGACGTGTGGCGCTGGGGTCATGCCATGATCCGCCCGGTGCCCGGCTATTTTTGGGATGGCCGGCGCGAGGCCGCCGCGACGCCGCGCCCGCCGCTGTTCTTCGCGCATTCCGACCTGAGCGGCCTCTCACTGTTCGAGGAAGCGCAATATCGCGGCATCCGCGCCGCCGAGGACGCCATGGCGCATCTCTCCATTCCCTATCGCTCCGTGCTGACGTAGGACACGAGTGTGGATTTCAGCGGGACACATCTCCTCGCCGACTTGTTCGACTGCACGCATCTCGACGACGAGGCGCGGATCGAGGCGGCGTTGCGCGCGGCGGTCGACGCGGCGAGCGCGACGCTGATCGACCTCAAGGTCCACGGCTTCGGCACCGGCCAGGGCGTGACCGGGATCGCCATGCTCGCCGAATCGCACATCTCGATCCATTCCTGGCCCGAGCGCGGCTATGCCGCGGTCGACATGTTCCTGTGCGGCCGTCGCCACGACCTCGACGCCGCGCTCGCCGCGCTCGCCGGGATGCTCGACGCCGGCCGGGTGGAGCAACGCCGCTTCGCGCGCGGCTTCAGCCTGGAGGCCGCTGCCGAATGAGCGGGACGCCGTCGCAACCCAAGCGCCAGTCGAGTATCCGGCTGACCCTGATCGTCCTGCTCGGATTGCTCGGCCTGTGGGTGATTCACAGCTTCCTGCCCGCCGTGGTCTGGGCGGTGATCATCGCGGTCGCCGTCGACCCGCTGGTCCAGCGTGCCGATCGCGGGTTTCCGCGCCCCATTTTGGTCGCCGCGTCATTCACCCGGGGGTGCGCGGTGGTCGTCCGGGCGCCGATCGCGATCGGCGTCGCCCAGGCCGCGCGCGAGGCGCATGACGTCGCGGCCTGGGTGATCGACGCGCGGATGCACGGCGTGCCGCCTCCGACCTGGCTCGCCAATTTGCCGTTCGGCACCGAGGCGATCGGCTGGTGGCAAGCCAATCTGGCCCAGCCCGCCGCGGCCAATCATCATTTCGAGATGCTGAGCCACACCTTGCTCGGTGCGCAGGCGCGGCTGCTCGGCTTCGGGCTGGTCCATCGCGCGGTGGTGTTCGGCTTCACCTTGATCGCGCTGTTCTTCCTGATCCGCGACCGTGACGCACTGGCGGAGCAATTCCGCACCGCCAGCGCGACACTGCTCGGCCCCCAGGGCGAGCGCATCGGGCGGCAAGCGCTCGCTTCCGTCCGGGGAACGATCGACGGGTTGGTGCTGGTCGGGCTCGGCTTCGGCGCGGTCATGGCGATGGTGTATTTCATCGCCGGCGCGCCTCACCCGATCCTGCTCGGCGCCGTCACCGCGATCGCCGCGATGATTCCGTTCGGCGCACCGGTCGCTTTCGGATTCGCCGCCTTGCTGCTCCTCGGCCAGGGGTCGCCCGGCGCCGCGATCGTCGTCGTCGCGATCGGTTTCGCCGCCGAGTTCGTCGCCGGCCATTTCGTCCGCCCCGCCCTGATCGGGAGCGCGACCAAGCTGCCGTTCTTCTGGGCCCTGGTCGGAATCCTCGGCGGCGTCGAGACATTGGGGCTGCTCGGCCTGTTCGTCGGCCCCGCGACGATGGCGGTGCTGGTGATGTTGTGGCGCGAACTGGTCGAGGGCGATCCGAGACCGGTTGCCTGACGTCTATAGCTGATCGCCAGCGTTACGATTGCCCCGAGCCGATCGGGACCCTAGATGGGCGGCACATCCCCCCGTCCCTCCAGGAGTTCCCCAATGACCTATTCCGCGAAGCTCGGCCTGTACATCGATGGCGAGTGGCTGACCGGGGACGGTCGCGATACGCATTCGGTGCTCAATCCCGCGACCGGCGCGGGCCAGGCCGATCTGCCGCTGGCCAATGCCGCCGATCTCGATCGCGCGCTGGCCGCCGCGCAAAAGGGATTCGAAGCGTGGCGCGCGGTGGCGCCCGAACAGCGCGCCGCGGTGCTCAACAAGACCGCCGCCCTGGTCCGCGAGCGCGCCGACCAGATCGCCCGCATCGCGACGATGGAGGAAGGCAAGCCCGTCGCCGAGGCCAAGGGCGAAGTCATGGCCGCCGCCGCGATGCTCGAATTCCATGCGGGCGAGGCGGTGCGCGTCTATGGCCGCGTGTTGATGCGCGCGCCGGGCATGCGATCGATGGTGCTGCACCACCCGGTCGGCCCGGTCGCCGCCTTCTGCGCGTGGAACTTCCCTGCGCTGAACGTGGTGCGCAAGATCGCCCCGGCGGTCGCCGCGGGCTGCTCGATCATCCTCAAGCCGAGCGAGGAGACCCCGGGCTCGGCGGTCGAGATCATGCGCTGCTTCCAGGATGCTGGCTTGCCGGGCAATGTCGCGCAGATCGTTTTCGGCGTGCCCGACCAGGTGTCGCGCCACCTGCTCGCCTCGCCGGTCACGCGCAAGCTGAGCTTCACCGGCTCGGTGCCGGTCGGCAAGCATCTGATGAAGCTGGCCTCCGACAGCGTCATGCGGATGACGATGGAATTGGGCGGCCACTCGCCGGTGCTGGTGTTCGACGATTGCGACCTCGAGAAGACGCTCGACACGCTCGTCACGCACAAATTCCGCAATGCCGGCCAGGTCTGCGTGGCGCCGACCCGCTTCCACGTCCAGGAAACGATCTACGAGAAGTTCGTCCAGGGCTTCGCCGAGCGCACCAAGCGAATGCAGATCGGCGATGGTCTCGATGCCGCCAACCAGATGGGCCCGCTCGCCAATCCGCGCCGTCCCGACACGATCGCGGCGCTGGTCGAGGATGCCCGCGCCGGCGGCGCGCGCGTGCTGGCCGGGGGCGAGCGCGAGGCCAAGGACGGCGGCTTCTTCTTCCAGCCGACGGTGATCGCCGACATCTCGCTCGAGGCGAAGGCGATGAACGACGAGCCGTTCGGCCCGCTCGCGCTGATCCGCCCGTTCGGCACGGTCGAGGACGCCATCGCCGAAGCCAATCGCCTGCCCTTCGGCCTCGCCGCTTATTGCTTCACCGAAAGCGGCCGTCGCCAGAATGTGCTGGCGGAGACGGTCGAGGCGGGCATGGTCGCGATCAACCAGGTCCGCATGACCTGGCCCGACGCCCCGTTCGGCGGCATGAAGGAATCGGGTTTCGGCTCGGAGGATGGGCCAGAGGGGATCATGGCGCATCTGACCACCAAGGCGGTGCACATCGCCTGACGCCACCAGGATGGTTCCTTTCCCACCCCGGCGAAGGCCGGGCCCAGTCGCGGCCGGGCTGGTGACGGCGCAGCTCGCTCTACGGTGACCGTCGCGAAACCGGGCGTCGGCCTTCGCCGGGGTGGGATAAACTGCTAGGCACGCCCACCAGAAACACGCCCACAACAAACATGCCCACAAGAAAGACGATCCGGGGAGTATGATGACTGCAACCAATGGCACCGGATCGCGGACCGCCGCGCGCATCCTCGTCGACCAGTTGATCGCGCAGGGCGTCGACCGCGCCACCTGCGTGCCGGGCGAGAGCTATCTGTCGGTGCTCGACGCGCTGATCGGATCGGGCATCGACCTGCTGACCTGCCGGGCCGAGGGCGGCGCGGCGATGATGGCGGAAGCCTATGGCAAGCTGACCGGGCGGCCGGGCATCTGCTTCGTGACCCGGGGGCCGGGAGCGACCAACGCCTCCCCCGGCCTGCACATCGCGATGCAGGATTCGACGCCGCTGATCCTGTTCGTCGGCCAGATCGAGCGCGGCATGCGCGACCGTGAAGCGTTCCAGGAGCTCGACTATCGCGCGACCTTCGGCGCGTTGGCCAAATGGGTGGTCGAGATCGACGCGCCCGAGCGCATCCCCGAGATCGTCGCGCGTGCGTTCCGGGTGTCGATGCAGGGACGCCCCGGGCCGGTGGTCATCGCGCTGCCCGAGGACATGCTCGACGAGGTCGCCGATGTAATGGATGCACCGCGCGTCGAGCCGGCCGAAACGGCCCCGACACCGGCGGATATCGACAAACTCTGCCACCTGCTCGCCCATGCCAAAAATCCGGTCGCGATCGTCGGCGGCTCGCGCTGGACCGCCGAGGCCCGCGACTCGATGGTCGACTTCGCGCATCGCTTCGACCTGCCCGTAGCGGCGCAATTCCGTCGCGCCCCGCTGTTCCCGGCGACCGACGAACATTTCATCGGCGATCTCGGCCTGGCGCCCAATCCCAAGCTGATCGAGCGCGTCAAGGCCGCCGACGTGGTCCTGCTGATCGGCGGGCGGATGTCGGAAATCGCTTCTCAATCCTATACCTTGCTGGGGATTCCTGCCTCGGCGCAGCAACTCGTCCACGTCCATCCCGACCCGCTTGAGCTCGGCCGCGTCTATCAGCCGACGCTGGCGATCAACGCGACCCCGCCGGCGTTCTTCGCCGCGCTCGAAGGAATCGACGCGAGCCCGACCTGGGGCGCCGATCGCGAGGCAGCGCGCGCCGATTATCTGGCCTGGTCCGATAGCCCGCCGCCGGTCCCCGGCGATTTCCAATATGGCGACGTCATGGCGTGGCTGCGCGACCGCCTGCCGCCCGATGCGGTGATCTGCAATGGCGCGGGCAATTTCGCGAGCTGGATCCATCGTTACTATCGCTTCCGCGACTTCGGCACCCAGTTGGCGCCGACCAGCGGGTCGATGGGGTATGGCCTGCCCGCCGGCGTCATGGCCAAGCGTCAGAAGCCCGGCAGCATCGTGCTGACGATCGCCGGCGACGGCGACTTCCTGATGAACGGCCAGGAATTCGCGACCGCGGTCCATCACGACATCCCGCTGATGGTCGTGCTGATCGACAACGGCATCTACGGCACGATCCGCATGCATCAGGAGCGGACCTTCCCCGGCCGCGTCTCGGCAACAAATCTGACCAACCCCGATTTCGCCGCGCTGGCGCGGGCGTATGGCGGGCATGGCGAGACGGTGACGACGACGGCCGAGTTCGCGCCCGCGTTCGAGCGTGCGCTGGCCTCGGGCAAGCCGGCGATCCTGCATTGCCATCTCGATACCCAGGCGATCACTCCGACCGCGACGCTCGACGGGTTGCGGGCGGCCGCACAGAAGAAATAGCCAGGTCGCCCGCCCTTTCCTTCCCCGGAACCCGCATCATGACCGATATCCACCTCAGCCCCGATCCGCTGCCGCTGGGCAAGAGCGGCATCATGGTCAGCCCGATCGCCTGGGGCATGTGGCGCTTCGCCAGCGCAGGCGCGGACGGCCAGCGCCTGATCGAGACCGCGCTCGAAATCGGCATCAACCTGTTCGACACGGCCGACATCTACGGCTTCGATACCAGCAAGGGGTTCGGCAATGCCGAGGCGGCGCTGGGCGATATCCTCGCGTCCTCACCGGCATTGCGCGACCGCATGGTGATCGCGACCAAGGGCGGAATCCAACCCGGCTTCCCGTACGATTCGAGCCGCAGCCATTTGACCAGGGCGCTCGACGACTCGCTGCGGCGCCTGCGGGTCGATCGGATCGATCTCTATCAGGTTCACCGCCCCGACATCCTGACCCACCCCCAGGAAGTCGCCCGGACGCTCGAGGACATGGTCGCCTCGGGCAAGGTCGCCGCGGTCGGCGTCTCCAATTACACTCCCGCACAGACCCGGGCGATCCTCGGGCTGATCAGCATCCCGCTCGCCAGCCATCAGCCCGAATTTTCGCCGCTCCATCTCGAGCCGATCGAGACCGGACTGTTCGACGTGACGATGGCCCATGAGGTCGCGGTACTCGCCTGGTCGCCGATGGGCGGCGGCCGCATCGTCAAGCCGGCCGACGAGCGCACCGCGCGCGTGGTCGAAATTCTCGATCGCGTGGGCGCCGAATTCGGCGTCAGCCGCGCCGCCGCGACGCACAGCTGGATCATGGCGCACCCGGCGCGCGCGATCCCGATCGCCGGCACGCTCAAGGTCGAGCGCGTCGCCGAATTGGCGGACGCCTATAAGGTCATATGGTCGCGCAAGGCCTGGTACGAAGTGCTGGTGGCGTCGCGCGGGGAAGCGCTGCCGTAAGCCGACGAGTATTTTCAATCGTCACGCCGGGCTTGTCCCGGCATCCGCCGGGCGGCAGGCGCGGAGTCATGAATCGGAAGCTCAGCGCTCGTTGTACCGCAGACCCCGGCACAAGGCCGGGGTGACGAAGGGTGAGCGCGACTTCGTGGGGGGTAGCGCCGCGGCGACGCCGCGCCGTCGGTCCGCGCTTTGCGAGGCCGGCCGACCCTCCGCTCATCGCGATTTAGCGTTTGCTAAATCGCTGCGGAGGGTGGAGCGGGTAACGGGAATCGAACCCGTGTATTCAGCTTGGAAGGCTGCTGCACTACCATTGTGCTATACCCGCCCGTCGCCGGAGCGAAGCCGCGAGGTAGCGAGTCGTTCCGGCGCGCGCAACCCGAACATCCTTCACGGCTTGCTTACCATTCCGCGCGTATGCCCGCGCGCATGTACCACGACCCAGCATTGGGCACGGCCGCCAAGGCCGATCCGCGCCCCAAATCCGCCGTGTCGACCGGAACCGGCATCGCCGGGCTGGCCGGATTGTTCACCTGGGTCGCGATCGCGCGGTGGTTCGGGATGGACGGGCCCTATTCGGCGCTGGCCAATGTCGCCGCGACCGCGCTGCCGAGGGTGCTGTGGTCGGTCTTCGTCGACAAGGTGCATCGCAATCCCTCGACCGGGATCGACTGGGCCAATCCGAAACCGTGGCGCGAGACGCTCGACATCTCGATCACCAAGCTCGCAGGCCTGTGGCTGACCTGGGCCGGGATCGCCTGCATCTACGCCGTCGGACGCTTCTATTGGCAGGGTAATTTCCAGTTCGCCATGTGGTGCCTGATGTGGGCCGCGCCCGCGCTGTTCGTGCTGTCGGTGCCCTACACGCTCTGGCTCGACCGCCGCATGGTCGAGCCCCGCGACGGGTGCTGGGCCTTGGGCGCCTGGCTGATGGGGCTCAAGGAGCCGATCGACAAGGAAGCTGTCTGGAATCACCTCAAGAGCTGGGGCGTGAAGATGTTCTTCACCGCGTTCATGCTGGCGATCGTGCCGCCGGGCTTCGGCGATTTCGTGCGCGGCGATTTCAGTCGGGTGCTGTCCAACCCGGTCGCGCTGGCCAATTGGCTGATCACGTTCATGTTCCTGGTCGACGTCGCGTTCGCCACCGCCGGCTATCTGCTCGCGCTGCGGCCGCTCGATTCGCACATCCGCACCGCCAACCCCTACGCGGCGGGCTGGATGGCGGCCCTGATCTGCTATCCGCCGTTCGTGCTGATGGGCGATAACGGGCCGCTCGATTACCACCCCGGCACGTTCGGCGAGGACGGCTGGTCGACCTGGTTCGCCAATTATCCGGTGCTGCTGGTCGCGATCGGCACGTCGCTGGTGCTGCTGACCGCGATCTATGCCTGGGCGACCGTCACGTTCGGCATCCGCTTCTCCAACCTGACCAATCGCGGCGTGCTGACCAACGGGCCCTATGGCTGGTCGCGTCATCCGGCCTACCTGTCGAAGAACCTGTTCTGGATGATCGCGACGGTGCCGTTTCTGACCACCGGGAGTTGGCTCGACGCGGTGCGCTCGACCGCGATCATGGGGATCGTCGCAGCCATCTATTACTGGCGCGCGCGGACCGAGGAGCGCCATCTGCGCGCCGATCCGTCATATGAGGAATATTATCAGTGGATGGAGCGCAACGGCCTGGTGCCGCGCTTTTTCCGGTGGCTGTCGGGTAAAACCAAGGCGGAATGGAATTTGCCCGAAGCCGTCGGGCCCGACCGCGACTAGACGACTTTCATCCTCTCCCTTGACGGGAGAGGATACGGAGACTTGGGTCGGCGTGAGCCGGCCCTAGTCGCAGTTGGAGAGGGTGGACGCCCGAGCATGTCCATCGCTGTCCCACCCTCTCCAAGCTACGCTAGGCAGCAAGCTGCCAAGCTTCGCTATCCTCTCCCGTCAAGGGAGAGGAATGCTCGCCGGAAAAACGTTTCAACATGTCGGCCCAGCACGACGCCGTGGCGACGACCTTCAGAAGCTCATCTCGTCATAGATTTTCGAGATGTCCCTACCCCATTCGCCCTCGTAGCGATCGAGCAGCACCTGCGCTGGCACCTTGCCCGAGCGAACGACTTCGCGCAGCGGATCGAGGAAGCCGGTCTCGTTGGTCCCGGCCGCGTCGGTTCGCGCCCGAGCGGTCAGCCCGGCATGCGCGATGTCGAGCACCTCGCCGGCGATGTCGCGGAGCTTGCCGCCACCCGGCAGCGGCGCGTCGAGCGCCAGCGCCGGCACCGAATTCCTCAGGTCCTCGCGCTCGCCCATATCCCAATGCTTGACCAGGTCCCACGCCGCGTCGAGCGCGCCCTGATCGTAGAGCAAGCCGACCCAGAGCGCCGGCAGCGCGCAGATCCGCCCCCACGGCCCGCCATCGGCACCGCGCATCTCGAGGAAAGTCTTGAGCCGCACTTCGGGGAAAGCGGTCGAAAGGTGATCCGACCAATCCTCCATCGTCGGCTTCTCGCCCGGCAGCACGTCGAGCTTGCCATCGAGGAAGTCGCGAAACGACAGGCCGGCGGCGTCGAGATACTGGCCGTCGCGATAGACGAAGTACATCGGCACATCGAGCGCATAGTCGGCGTAGCGTTCGTAGCCGAACCCATCCTCGAACACGAAGGGCAGCATGCCGGTGCGCGCGGGATCGGTGTCGGACCAGATATGGCTGCGGTACGACAGCATGCCGTTGGGCTTGCCCTCGGTGAAGGGCGAATTGGCGAACAACGCGGTCGCCAGCGGCTGCAGCGCGAGCCCGACGCGAAACTTCTTCACCATGTCGGCTTCGGACGCATAGTCGAGATTGACCTGGATCGTGCAGGTCCGCAGCATCATGTCGAGCCCCAGGCCGCCGACCCGCGGCATGTGCCGCAGCATGATCGCGTAGCGGCCCTTGGGCATGACCGGCAGGTCCTGCCGCGCCTTGTCGGGCCACATGCCCATGCCGAGGAAACCGAGCCCGAGCCGGTCGCCGATCGTCTTGACCTGCTGCAAATGGCGGCCGGTTTCGGCGCAGGTCTGGTGCAGATTGTCGAGCGGCGCGCCCGACAATTCGAACTGGCCGGCGGGCTCGAGGCTGACCGAGCCGTCGTCGCCGGTCAGCGCGATGATCTTGCCATTCTCCTCGACCGGGCGCCAGCCGAACTGGGTCAGGCCGTTGAGCAGGTCGCGGATGCCGCCGGGCTCGTCCCAGGACGGTGCGCGATGATCGGCGGTGCGATAGACGAACTTCTCATGCTCGGTACCGATCCGCCAGCGATCGGCAGCCTTCTCCCCGCTCGCGAAGAAATCGATGAGCTGCTGGCGGTCCTCGATGACCGCTGCGTTCGTGTCCGTAACGGTCTTCGTCGTCATGGCGCGCATGTAGCTACGCAATAGGCCCCGCGCTAGTCTCCCTCTCCCCTTTGGGGAGAGGTCGGGGAGAGGGGCTGCCACAGGCGATGCACTTGGGGCACTGCCCCTCTCCCCAGCCCTCTCTCCCCGGAGGGGAGAGAGGGAGTTAGCTTACCAATCCCCAGCGACGCTCATCCAGATCGCGACGGCTGCGGCCGCCGCGGTCTCCGCGCGCAAGATTCGTGGGCCCAGACCGATCCCCACCGCCTGGGGCAACGCCCGGATCGCTTCTCGCTCGGCATCGTCGAACCCGCCTTCGGGCCCGATCAAGATCGCCGCCGGTCCCTGATGCGCCGCCATGGCTTCGGCGGCCGGTACGCCGCCGGTCTCGTCGGCGAAGAACAGCGCACGCTCGGCCGGCCAGTCGCGCAGCAATGCGCCGAGCTTCGCGGTTTCGGCGAGGTCGGGCAGCGCGGTGCGGTCGCATTGTTCGGCCGCCTCGATCATGTGCGCGCGCAGCCGCTCGGTCTTCGGGCGCTCCACCACCGACCGGTGCGTGACGACCGGCACCAACCGAGCGACGCCCAGTTCGCAGGCCTTTTCGGCCATCCAGTCGATCCGCCCCTTTTTCAGCGGCGCGGCACATAGCCACAGATCGGGCACCGGCTCACGCGGGCGAAGCTGTTCGGAAATTTCCAGAACGAGATCGCGACGATTGACCGTTTGCACGACGCCCAGCCACTCGCCGCTGATATCGTCGAACAGCTTGACCGGGTCGCCGGGCTTGGCCCGCATCACCGAGATCAGATAATGCGCCGACGGCCCTTCGACGCTAAGCGCCCCGGGCATGAGCTCGCTATCCACGAAAAGACGCGGCGTGGAGCGCGGGGGCCAGGCGGGAGTTGCAGCCATGCGGCGGGCTTAGCGGGTTCGGCCCGGACGAGCCAGCGGCGGCCTCTCTTCCCCCTCCCGCTTGCGGGAGGGGAACGGAATCACGGCTTCGGCCGCCGCCGCATCATCCGCCAGCCGATCACCAAAGCCGCGAGCGCGAAGGCGCCGGCGACCAGCGCCAGCCCGGCCGCGTGGACGATCCCCCAGAACAAGGTCTGGGCGAATTTGGCGATGGCGACCGATAAATGGACCATGGATCGGCCCCTAACGGGCGAACCCCGTCAGCGTATCCGTTTCCAGTGGCGCGTCTGGCAACCCAGACCGAACAGCGCGCAACCGCTCGCGGTGATGTGGTCGGGATCGGTCAGTTCGATCCGCCCGGAAACGGTTTGATCGATCGCGGGCACATAGACCTTTCCACGCCACTCGTTGGGGCCGGTCTGGCGAAACTCGCGGAACACTTCCGTGCCGAGCAGCGTGCGTCCGCGCGCCGCGATGTCGGCCTTGGTCTTGTCGTCCGCCCAGATCACCGTGCCGCACATCGCATCGCCGCAGCGCTGCGCCCGGACATGCATCGTATTGTTCCCGTTGGTCCACACCCCGGACCACGATGTGCCGTGGCGTGCCGGATCCGGTTGCATATCCGCCTGGGCGGAGGCCGTGGCAACCGTCAGCGTCAACGCCGCACAGGCGAAAAGTCGGGACACGATCGTCGGCATTTCAAACTCCAAACACCTCCCTGCCCTTTCTGCCGCTAGAAATAGAGTTTGGCGGCCTTGGGGCAAGGCGTGGCGCTGGTGCGGCAATTGCCACCGCGGTAGTGAATGCATGATGACTGCCCCAACCGACCCGCAAATCGTCCCCGACACGCAATATCGCGGGCTGGTCGGGCGCTTGCCGCCCTATCCGCGCGCGCTGGCGCTGCTGGCGCGATTCGACCGACCCATCGGCTGGCAATTGCTGTTCTGGCCCGGCGCCTGGGCTATCGCACTGGCGCATGGCGCGCTCGACCGCTGGGACCTGATCCTGTGGTTCGCGCTGGGCAGCATCGCGATGCGCGGCGCGGGTTGCGTCTATAACGACATCGTCGACCGCGACCTCGACCGCCAGGTAGAACGCACCCGCAGTCGCCCGCTCGCTTCGGGCGCGGTGTCGCTCAAGGCGGCCTGGGTCTGGCTGGTCGCCCTGTGTTTGGTCGGCCTGATCGTGCTGCTCCAACTCCATCTTTACGCCGCGATCGTCGCGCTGGTCAGCCTCGCGCCGGTCGCCGCCTATCCGTTCATGAAGCGCATCACCTGGTGGCCGCAGGCCTGGCTCGGCATCGTCTTTTCCTGGGCGGCACTGGTCGGCTGGAGCGAAGTCGCGGGGTCCCTGATGATGCCGGGGCCGCTGCTCTATCTGGGATCGATCTTCTGGGTGATCGGCTACGACACGATCTATGCGCTGCAGGATATCGAGGACGACACTCTGGTCGGCGTCCGCTCCTCGGCGCGCGCGCTCGGCGCCCATGTACGCTCCGGCGTCGCCACCTTCTACGCGATCGCGCTCGGGCTCTGGACGCTGGCTCTATGGGAATTGCGCCCCGACCCGCTGGTGCTGGCAGCGCTCGCGCCAGCAGCGCTGCACTTCGCCTGGCAAGTCCTGACCCTCAAGCCCGCCGACGGCGCCAATGCGCTCCACCGCTTCCGCTCGAATCGCTTTGCCGGCCTGCTCGTCTTTCTCGCCTGTTTCGTGGTCGGGCAGACGAGCTTTTGACTATCCGCACACGGCCGATCCTGCAGAGTATTGATCGCGCCCTTTGACCCGCGCCCCAACGCTTCCTAAGTGCCGATCATGCTGACTTCCGACGCCGCGCGCGACCGCGCTCTCGATATCGTCACTCGCGCGCGCAAGGCCGGCGCCGATGCCGCCGATGCGGTGCTCGGCGCCTCGGCCAGTGTCGACGTGTCGGTCCGGCTCGGCGCGCTCGAGGATGTCGGGCGGTCGGAAGAGGAAGATCTGGGCCTGCGCGTGTTCGTCGGCCGACGCTCGGCCTCGGTGTCGACCTCCGATCTCTCGTCCGAAGCGATGGATGCGCTGGTCGAACGCGCCGTGGCGATGGCGCGCGAGGCCCCCGAGGACCAATGGGCCGGCCTCGCGCCCGAGGACCGGTTGTTCAAGGGACCGATACCCGATCTCGACCTCCGCGACGCCGACGATCCCACTCCGGCCGAACTCAAGCAAACCGCGCTCGCCGCCGAGGATGCGGCGCGCGCCGTCCCCGGCGTCACCAACAGCGAAGGCGGCGGCGCCTCGGCCTCGAGGGTAAGTTGGGCGCTCGCCACCAGCCATGGTTTCGCGGGCGGCTATGCCACCACCAGCCACGCGATCTCCGCCAGCGTGTTGGCGGGGACCGGCGGTGCGATGCAGCGCGATTACGGGCATCGTTCGGCGCGGCAGCGCTCGCATCTGCCCGCGCCGGAGGCGATCGGCCGCGAGGCGGGCGAGCGCGCGGTGGCGCGGCTCGATCCCGGCAAGGTGGCGAGCGGGCCGATGCCGGTATTGTTCGACCCGCGCGTCGGCGCCTCGCTGATCGGGCATCTGACCGGCGCGATCGCCGGCGCCTCGATCGCGCGCGGCACCAGCTTCCTGCTCGGCAAATTGGGCGAGCGCGTGTTCGCCGAGGGCATTTCGATCATCGACGATCCGCTGCGGCCCCAGGGCCTGCGCTCGCGCCCGTTCGACGGCGAGGGACTGGCGGTGTCGTCGACGACCTTGATCGATGACGGCATGCTGACCACCTGGCTGCTCGATTCGGCCTCGGCGCGCCAGCTCGGGCTCGAGCCGACCGGCCACGCCGCGCGCGGCGGCGCGGGCGCGCCCGGCGTCAGCACCAGCAACACCTATCTCGCCGCCGGCAAGACGAGCCGCACCGACCTGATCGGCGGCGTCAAGCGCGGCGTCTATGTCACCGAGCTGATCGGCCAGGGCGTCAATGGCGTGACCGGCGATTACAGCCGCGGCGCGGCGGGTTTCCTGATCGAGGACGGCGAGCTGACGACGCCGGTCGACGAATTCACCATCGCCGGCAATCTGAAGGACATGTTCCTCCAGCTCACCGCGGCCGACGATCTCGAATTCCGCTACGCGACCAACGTCCCCACCCTACGCATCGATGGGATGACGGTCGCGGGTGGTTGAGCTGATCGACGACATCGCGGCCATCGCGGCGGAGGCGGGCGCCTATGCGCTCTCGCTGTGGCGCACCGACTTCGAACGCTGGGAAAAGGCGCCGGGCAATCCGGTCTGCCAGGTCGATCTCGACATCAACGCCTTGCTCCGCGAAAGGCTGACCGCGCTCGCCCCCGATGCCGGCTGGCTGTCGGAAGAAACGGTCGACGACGCGGTGCGGCTCAATCATCGCCGCTGCTGGGTAGTCGATCCGATCGACGGCACGCGCGACTATATCCGCGGGCGCGAGGGCTGGGCGGTGTCGATCGCGCTGGTCGATGGCGAGCAGCCGGTTGCCGCCGTGCTCGACGCGCCGGCGCTCGGCCAGGTCTGGCGCGCCGAGGCGGGCAAGAGCGCGACGCTCAACGGCCAGCCGATCGCGCATAGCGGGCGGACCACCTTCATTGGCGCACGGACGCCCACGGACGCCTTGCCCAAGGTCGATTCGGACCTGGTCGCGGTGGCCAAACCCAATTCGATCGCGCTCCGGATCGCGATGGTAGCGGCGGGCCAGGCCGACCTGCTCGCGACCATCCGCTGGGGCAACGAATGGGACATCGCCGCCGCCGTGCTGATCGCGCGCGAGGCGGGTTGTTCGGTCAGCGATGCGGTCGGGCGCAAATTGCGCTTCAACACACCGCGGGCCGAGGCGTTCGGCGTACTGGCGACGGCACCGGGGATTCACTTGGCGGCGATCGCGCGGTTGCATGAACGCGCGGTGGCGGGACTCGGCAAGCCGCGCTGACGCTCCAGGTTCTTTTGCTAACCTATCGAAGACACCCCACCCCGGCGAAGGCCGAGGCCCAGTCGCACCGCATTCTCGACGACGGAACGCCATCTTCAGGTCACGAGACTTGGCCTCCGCCTTCGCCGGGGCGGGCTATTACGATGCGCTAAGCCTCAGCCCTCAAGCTGGCGGATCAGGCTGCGCACTGCGCCGTCGATCTCATGGTCGCTGCCGCGCAGCTCCTCGATTCGGCGCACAGCATGGATCACCGTCGAGTGATCGCGACCGCCGAACTTGCGGCCGATCTCGGGCAGTGAGCGCGTGGTCAGGCGCTTGGCGAGGTACATGGCGATCTGGCGCGGGCGCGCGACCACCACGGCGCGGCGCGCCGAGACGAGATCGACCGGCTTGAGGTCGTAATGCGCCGACACCGCGCGCTGGATTTCGTCGATCGTGATTCGCTTGGTCCCGCCGCGCAGCACGTCGCCGAGCGTCGCCTGGGCGAACTCGAGATTGATCTGCTCACCGGTCAATTGCGCGTAAGCGACCAGGCGATTGAGCGCGCCTTCGACCTCGCGCAGGCTGCCGGTGACCTTGTGCGCGAGCAGCTCGAGCACGTCCTCCGGCACCTTCACATCGGGCAGTTCGCTCAGCCGATGGTCGAGCAGTGCGCGGCGCAGCGTCGCGTCGGGCGTCTTGATGTCGGCGACCAGGCCCATCGCCAGCCGCGACACGATCCGCGCCTCGACATCGTCCAGCCCTTGCGGGTGGCGGTCGGCGGTGATGACCAGGCGCTTGCCCGCCGCGGTCAGCTCGTTGATCGTATGGAAGAATTCGTCCTGCGTCGGCTTCTTGCCCGAGATGAAATGGAGATCGTCGATCATGAGCAGGTCGGCACCGCGCAGCCGCGCCTTGAACGCGTGCGTGTCGTTGGCGCGAATCGCCGCGACGAATTCGAACATGAAACGCTCGGCGGACATCAGGATGACGCGCGCATTGGGAACGGCGGCCAGATAGGCGTGACCGATCGCGTGCATCAGGTGAGTCTTGCCGAGCCCGGTGCCCGAATGGAGGAACAGCGGACTGAACCGCGGCACGCCCGGCTCGGCCAGCGCCTTGGCGGCGTTATAGGCGACGCGATTGGTCGGATCGACGACGAAGCGATCGAAGGTCAGGCGCGGGTCGAGTGTCGGGCGTTCGATCGGCTCGGCACTGGCCGCCACGACCGATTCGGCCGGCTGTTCGCTGGCGACGCGCAGCACCGCCGGCGCCGACGCCTGGCGCACTTCGATCGACACGCTGCGAATCGCCGGAATCGCGGCACGGAATTCCTGGATCAGCCGATCCTGATAATGGTTGCGGACCCAATTTGCGGTGAACGCCGACGGCAAGGTCAGGCGCACGTTGGTGTCGTCGTCGCTGTCGCCCAGCTCGATCGGCTTGAGCCATTGCTCGAACAGCCGAGCCCCGGCGGACTCCCTGAGATTCTTACGGATTCTCGCCCAGGCGTTCAGCACTTCCCCGGGCACGACACCTTCCCTTGCTACCGAAACCGCCACCCGCAACACCCTTTATCCCCAACCGGCCCATCGCCCCCGTGGCCGGCTCTTCTCCGGACAGACGTCTCCCCCCAGCCGGAAACGCGATCCGCCTGAACGTGACACCTGCTATTGATTCGGCGAGCGCCCGAGCAGCGCTGCGTGGGCCGATTATGAAGCTCGAACCGCGTCGATCAAGTCCGACGATGACAGAAATATTAAAATAAAAAAGTTGACTCGCCGTGACCCGCAGAAATCAGGGATTCTCGAAATAAGCCTCTGAATCCAGGTAAATTTTACGTTACGCTTCTGTGAACTATTTGCGAATCGCTAGGTTTTCCCACGCTTAGCGAATGGCTTAGAATATCCGGTACGGCGCTCGCTGCGGAGCAGCATAGCCGCGACGCCGGACAGCAAAAAGCCCGCCGGCGGAATCCACCGGCGGGCACTGCCCCGCTCTTGAACGGATGAGCCCTTAAAGCGACGCGAGTCGCTTGGTCAGGCGCGAGAACTTGCGGCTCGCGGTGTTCTTGTGCAGCACGCCCTTGGCGACGCCACGCTGCAGTTCGGGCTGCACAGCGGCGAGCGCGACGGTCGCGGCTTCCTTGTCGCCGGCGGCCAGCGCCGACTCGACCTTCTTCACGAAGGTGCGGATACGGCCGATACGGTTGCCGTTGATTTCCGCGCGACGGTCGTTGCGACGGATACGCTTCTTCGCTTGCGGCGTGTTCGCCATGAAGTTCCTCTAAGTCTCGCAAAAATGGGACGGGCACGACCTTTAGCCGCGCCCGGAAGCGGTGGCCCTTAGCGAGCGATGGGGATTCGGTCAACCGCGTTGCGGGATTTAGAGATTCCCACGGTGGCGCGGAGGCGCGGAGATTTTGTTCGCGCAGAGGCGCAGAGAGCGCAAAGGAGTCTCGCGCGGCAGCGCACTTCTCGCTTACTTTTGAGATGAAAGGCTGCTCGCGCAGCCGGGTGCTACCTCTCGGCGCCCTCTGCGCCTCTGCGCGAAATCCCTTATCTCCGCGGCCTCCGCGCCTCCGCGTGAATCTCAAGTCTGGCAGGCCGGACACCAGAAGGTCGACCGTCCGCCTTCGACATAGCGCTTGACCGTGCCGCCGCATCCGCACGGCTCGCCCTCGCGGCCATAGACGGCGAATTGCTTGGAGAAATAGCCGAGTTCGCCGTCTGGCCGGGCGAAATCGCGGAGACTCGACCCGCCCGCCTGTATCGCCGACTCGAGTACCGCGCGGATTTCGGGCACCAGGCGTTCGAGCCGTGCCAGGCTGATCCGCCCCGCCTCGCGTTTGGGCGAGATGCGCGCGGCATAGAGCGCCTCGCAGACATAGATATTGCCCAGCCCCGCCACGATCCGCTGATCGAGCAGCATCTGCTTGATCGAGGCGACGCGGTTCCTGAGCGCCTGCTTGAGATAGGCCGCGGTGAAATCCGGCCCGAGCGGCTCCGGCCCAAGTGTTTTGAACGCCGGGAACTCGGAAATCTGCTCGGTCGGCACCAGATCGACCGAGCCGAACCGCCGCGGATCGTTGAGCGCGACGCGGCGCCCCGCCTCGGTATCGATCACCAGATGATCGTGCGGCAGCAATTCGTGCGGATCGACTCGCCAGCGCCCCGACATGCCGAGGTGGAAGATCATCGTGTCGCCGCGATCGGTCTCGATCAGCCCGTATTTGGCGCGCCGGCCGAGCCCGGTGACGGTCGCCCCGGTCATCCGCTGCGCAAGCTCGGGCGGGAACGGTCGGCGCAGGTCGCCGCGGCGCGTGACGACATGAGCCAGGCGATGGCCCTTGAGGACGGGCTCAAGCCCGCGGACGGTGGTTTCGACTTCGGGGAGCTCTGGCATCGCCTTCCCCCATATCGTCATTCCCGCAAAAGCGGGAACCCGTCTCCTGTCATCGCCAGGATTACGACCTGCGCAACTTGGGCTCGTCCGGGAGATGGGCCTCGCTTTCGCGGGGATGACGGCGCGGGATTGCCTCGCTACAGCCGCGCGCATGACCGATACCGTCTCCTTCGGCTACGAAGATGTCTCCCCCGAGGAAAAGACCCGCCGCGTCGGCGGCGTCTTCGCCAGCGTCGCCGCCAAATATGACGTGATGAACGACGCCATGTCGGGCGGGCTGCACCGCGTGTGGAAGGACGTGTTCGTCCGCCGCGTGAAGCCGCGCGCCGGCGAGACGATCCTCGATATGGCCGGCGGCACCGGCGACATCGCATTCCGCATGGAGAAATCGGGTGCGGCGATCACGGTCGCCGACATCAACCCGTCGATGCTCGAAGTCGGAATCGAACGCGCGGCCAAGCGCGGCATCGACGGGCTGGTGTGGAGCGAGGCCAATGCCGAGACGCTGCAATGGCCCGATCGCTTCTTCGACGCCTATACGATCGCGTTCGGCATCCGCAACGTGACCGACATCCCCAAGGCGCTCAGGGAAGCACATCGGGTGCTCAAGCGCGGCGGGCGTTTCGATTGCCTTGAATTTTCGACTACGCTCTGGCCGGGATTCGCCGACGTCTATGACGCCTATTCGCATCACATCGTGCCGAAGGTCGGCAAGGCGATCGCGGGGGACGAGGAAAGCTATCGCTATCTGATCGAATCGATCCGGCGCTTCCCCAGCATGGAACGGTTCAAGGCGATGATCGGCGAGGCCGGTTTCGTCCAGGCCAAGGTCGAACCGATGCTGGGCGGGCTGGTCGCGATCCATTCGGGTTGGAAGATTTGATGGGGCTTCTAAAAATCCTTCCCGGGACGGGGAGGGGGACCGCTCGCGTAGCGAGTGGTGGAGGGGGCTCTCCATATCTAGATCGCTTGGGGCCTGCCCCCTCCACCAAGCCGCTACGCGACTTGGTCCCCCTCCCCGTAAGCGGGGAGGAATAATGACCTCCCCCGCCATCCATCTCTGGCGCCTGCTCAAATGGGGTAGGATCCTCGCCCGCCACGGTGCGCTCCGGGGGATCGAGCGCGACCCCAACACGCCGACGAGCGTTCGCCGGCTGGTCCGGGTCGCGCGGTTCGGCGCGCGCGTGCCCAAGGTGCCGCGCTATGCCGATGCGTTCCAGGCGATCGGCCCCGCCGCGATCAAGCTCGGCCAGACGCTGGCGACGCGCCCCGACCTGGTCGGCGAGGAAGCCGCGCACGACCTGCTTCGCTTGCAGGACGCGCTACCGCCGCTGCCCTATCCCACGATCAGG
>NZ_JBQCCN010000215.1:0-9832 GCF_051962185.1 Sphingomonas sp. | reverse complement strand
GATATCGCCCATTGGACCTTAGCCTAGGCCTTTGGCGATCACCGGCCCCATCGTGTTGGCGAGCCAGAGCGGCAGCTTCTTCCAGACCGCGACCTGCAGCCGGTATTTCGGGCTCATCGGGTTCATCTCGCGCGGCGTCTCTCCGTCGGCCACGCGCTTGGCGTAGCGCAACGGCACGCCCTCGAAACCCCAATTCTTCTTGAACGCGGCGACCCCCGTCCCTGCTTTCGACCGGCCGAAGTCGTAGCGCGTGCATCCGCGCTCGCGAGCATGGCGCATCAGCTCGAAATAGAGCCGGTCATTGGCCTTCAATGCCCGCGCCTCGCGCGTGCCGCCGCCCCAGAAGGGATAGACGGTGCCGTTGAGATAGAGGCTGAACACGCTGGCGTGCGGCTTGCCGTGCTTCGATACCGTCACGACATCGGCATGCTCGCCGAGCTCGGCCGCCACCTCGCGGAACAATTTCGCCGGGAACACCGGTGTGCCGAGATTACGCACCGATTCCGAGAAGACGGCATAATGCATCGCGAGATCGTGCGGCCAGCGGCCGATCGCGACCTTCAGGTCGGCGTCGAGCGACTTGCGGACATCGGCGCGCTGCTTGCGCGGGATGGCGAGCAATTCGCCCTCGTCATCCTTGGCGAGATCGCGCGAGAAGCCGAGATAGGTGGTCTCGTCGACGATCCAGCCCTCGCCCGGTGCCGGTCCGCCGCGCAGTTCGAGGCTCGGGCAACCGAGTTTCTGCGCCAGCGCCCAGGCGGACGCGGCCAAGGCTTCCGCGACGGCGTCACGACTGGTCAGAATGCCACCGTCGACCGCGAACCCGGCCGAGACCAGGGCCTTGCCGAACAACGGCGAGCGGATTTCGGTCAGCGGCAGCACGCCGGCCAGGGCGCCGTCGGCTTGCTCGGCGATCAGGCAATGCGCTGTCTGTCCGCACGCCCGCGACACCGCGATATTCCAGCCGGTCAGGTGAAACGGCGTGGCATCGGGATGCGCGCGGACATAGGCATCGATCCGCGCGCGCTCGACGGAATCGCCCAAGTCGGCGGCGGCAATCGCCACGGGAGTCGAGACCAACGGCATGGTCACTGCAAGCGCTGCGCTTCGGCCGCGACCACCGCGTCGACGCGGCCCCAATCGTGGCGTTTGACCAGCCCGCGCAGCTTGCCCGCCATCGCCCCCAGCCGGCTGTAATGCCGCAGCCGCGACTTGAGCGGCGCGTGCGCGACGCGCGGCTGATCGGGATCGACTTCCCACGGATGGAAATAGAACACCGCCGGGCGGCTTTCCTCGCGATTGGCACGCGCCACCGCGCGATCGGTGATCGCCGCCGGAAACAGCCGGAAGAACCCGCCGCCGGTGGTGATCTTGCGCCCCGCGACATCGGCGAGGGTGATCGGCAATTCGATCAGATCCGCATCCGCCACCGGGCGATAGGCGTGTTTCGGCGCTTCCGCCCAGCCATAATGGTCGTGGACCAAGGGCGCGACGCTCGACGAATAAGCATAGCCCTCTTCGGCCAGCACCTGGTGCGCCCAGGGCGTACGCTGGTCGATCGAGAAGCTCGGCGCGCGATAGCCGGTGACTTTCTGCCCCGACGCATCCTCGAGCGCGATCCGCGCGCGCTTGAGGTCGGCGCGGAAGGCATCGGCGGTCATCGTGAAGACGCGGTCGTGGTCCCAGCCATGGCTGGCGATCTCATGCCCCTCTCCCACGATCCGGCGGATCAGCGCGGGATGGCGCTCGGCGACCCAGCCGAGCGTGAAGAAGGTCGCCTTGACCCCCGTCTCGCCGAACAGGTCGAGCACCTTGCCGGTATTGTAATCGACGCGGCTCCTGAGGCCGTCCCAATCGGTCTTGGCGATCACGCGTTCGAACGCGCCGACCTGGAACCATTCCTCGACATCGACCGACAGGCCGTTCAGCATGATGCCGCTCCCCCGCGCGTCAGGCCGCGCGGCCACCGCGCGCTGCCGCGGCCTCGTTACCCTCCACCCAATCGACCAGCAACGCCAATACCCGGCGGAGCGCCGCATCCTGTTCCTCCAGCCGCGCCTCGATCGCGGCGAAGCGGTCGGGGGCGATGGCGATCGGCGCGGGCTCGCTCGCCGCGGTCGTGGGGTCGTTGGCGGGCCGGGTCGCGACCGGGGCGACCGGTTCGGGCGTCATGATCGGCTCGGGCGTGGGCGCCGGAACGGCGGCAACCGGGCGCGCGGGCGTCGTCTCGGTTGGCATATCGCCGCTGATATCGGCGATCACCGCCTCGACCGTCTTGCCGTCGATCACGTCGATCTGCTCGATCGCGCCGAGCAGCAGCACGCGGCCGGCGAGCTGGTTGAGCCGGCGCGGCACGCCGTCCGAGCCGCGATAGAGCGCGGCGAAGGCGTCGGGCGTGAATTTGGGGCGACCATTCCAGCCGACCAGCGCCATGCGGTGCAGGACATAGGGCTCGACTTCGTCGGCGCCCATCGGATCGAGATGGTGCATCGCGATCACGCGCTGGCGGAGCTGTTCGAGCCGCGCGCCACCATGGAGCGCGGCACGGAATTCGGGCTGGCCGAGCAGGAAGATCTGCAGCAGCGCGTGGCCACCGGCCTGGAAGTTGGACAGCATGCGCAATTCTTCGAGCGCGCCGGTGTGAAGCGCCTGCGCCTCGTCGACGATCAGCAGCGTGCGGCGACCCGAGCGTGCGACCGAATGCAAGCCGCGCTCGATCGCGACCAGCAATTGCGCCTTCATAAGCCCCGCGGTCTCGACGCCGAGGCCCGATGCCACCATGCGCAGCAAGTCGTCGGCCTCGATCTGGCTCGACACCAATTTGATCACGTGCAGCCGCTCGCGGTCGATCGTCGCCATCAGATGGCCGACCAGCGTGGTCTTGCCCGCGCCGACATCGCCGGTGATGACGATGAAGCCCTCGCCTTGGCTCAGGCCATAGCCGAGATAGGCCATCGCCTTCCTATGCGTGGCGGTGTCGAACCAGAATTTCGGATCGGGCGTCAGCGCGAACGGGCGTCCGCTCAATCCGTAATGGTCGTCATACATCGTCTTCGTCTCCGGGCGGGTTGCCCCGCCGCTGCGGTCAGAATTGGTAACGAGCCCCCAGCAACGCCTGCGCGCTGCTCTGATCTTCCTGGCCCTGCTGGCTGAATGTGTAGGCGGCCAGCGACAGGCTGGTGCCGAGGCGGCCGAAGCTGCGCGAGAACGACCCGCTCGCCCCCAGGCTGAAGATGCCCGGCGCGATGCCGCTGTCGTAATAATTGGCGAAGACGTCGCCGGTGAACGACACGCGCTGGCCGATCGGCGTGGTGTAGAACATCTGCGCGTAATAGCTCTGGTCGTTCGTCCCGATGATCACCACGCCCGGGCTGTTGGGCGCGTAGAATTTGCGGTTCGCATAGCCCGCGCCGACGCCGAAGGTCGACTGGCCGCGCGTCATCGTGACCACCGCGTCGATCCCGCGCGAGCGATAGGTCGCGGTCGACACCGACTGGAACACCGAATTCATGCACGCGCCCGCGGCGCCGCCGCCGGTGGTGCCGAAGGTGCAGCCGGAGAATTGCTGTGCGAGCAAGTCGCGCGTCGCGGTGAATTCGGCGGGAAGGCCGCGCAGGCCTCGCTGCAACTGGCTGCCGAAAGTCTCGACCGCATCGTACACGCCCACCTGGACGCCGACGCCCCGAGACGGCGCGTAGCTCACCGAGCCGGTATAACTCCACGAACCGTAGCGGCGGCCGACATGCGCCTCCGCCATGGTGCGCGGGCTCGGGCGCCAGACGACGCCGGCATCCCAATAGATGCCGTCGGTCTTGTAGGCGATGCGTCGCGGCGAAGTGGGATCGGTCACGAAGCGCCCGCGGCTGTCGGTGACCGGCACGCCGTTCGTGTCGAGCAACGGATCGCGCGCGCTCGACGTCAGCTTCTCATAGCCCACGCCGCCCTCGACGGCGACATTGCCCGAGACCGGCAGCACCGCATCGACGCGGCCGTACAGATCGTCGAAGCGGCTGCTCAACTGGCTCTGGTCGTCGCGCGTCCAGCCGCCGCTCGCGGTCATGCCGACCGGAAGGACCGTGCCCGATTTGAAGCCGACCGAGGCGGTCGCGATCTGCGTCTTGGCATCGTCGAAATAGTCGAGCCGCGGGCTGCCCGGGGCGACCCCGGTCGGGCCCGGCTCGGTCACCTTGGTATAAGCGAAGCGATAGGCCGCATTGACCGCGACCGGCCCGCTGCCGGTGCTCAAAGTCGGGCCGACATAGCCCGAATAGACATTGCTGACATTGTCGCGGTCGTTGCCGAAAAAGGTCGGCGCATCCCCGCGCATGTCGTTGCGCGCCCGCGTGGCGATGCCGCCCGCGTCGATCGACAGGCCGCGCGCGACGCGCACCTGGGCATTGGCCAGCCCGGTCACGACATCGGCATCGCCGCTGGTCTTGTCCCAGGCGAACTGATGTTCGTAGCGTGCCGACAGATTGACCGACACGCGGCGGTTCTCGACCGACGCATCGACCCCGGCGGCGGCTGAGGTGTAGGTCAGCACGTCGCCCGATTGGACGTCGGCGGTCAGCACTTGGCTGAGCTCGATATAGGGCGCGACATTGACCTTGCGTCCCCTGCCCCCGCTATTGCCGTTATCGTCCTGCGCCGCCGCCGGCGTCGCCGCCAGCAGCGCCGCAAGCGCGATCCCCGCGGAAACCCGAAGCATCATTGCTCCTCGTCCTCCTGGCCGTAATAACTGCCGAAACGAGCCCCCCCCGGGGCGAATGAAACCTTGTTCAACAACAGCTGGATGTGCTCGCAGCCTTCGAGCCGCTGCACCGTGTCGCGAATCTCGCCTTCCGACGTCTTGTCGGCGCGGACCACGAGCATGACCTGGCCGACATGCAGCGCCAGCACCGACGCGGGCGACGCGGCGAGCGCGGGCGGCGAATCGAAGATCACGACGCGACCGGGATCGGCGGCGAGCAGCCGCGCGATCAGTTCGGGCGTGCGGCCGCTGGCAATCAATTCGACATCGGCATTGGTCTGTGCGCCCGCCGGCAGCAGGCTGAGATTGGGAATATCGGTCCCGACCACGCACTTCTCGATATCGATCGACGGATCGGCCAGCGCGTCGAGCAGGCCGCGGCCGTCGGCGACGCCGAGCCGCTGCAGGATCCCCGGCTTGGGGAAATCGGCATCGACCAGCAGCACGCGGGTGTCGCGTTCCGCCGCCATCGAGATGGCGCGGTTGATCGCGCAATAAGTCTTGCCGTCGCCCGGCTTGGCCGAACAGACCAGGATGGTGCGCGCCTTGTCGGGTTCCTGCGCGTTGAGCGTCCGCGCGGTCAGCAGCAACTGACGCTTGGCGAGGCGGAATTCCTCGGCCAGCACACCGATCGGCGCGCCAGGGATCAGCATCTGATTCTCGACCAGCAGGTCGCGATCGATCCTCGCCTGGCGGCCTGCGACGGGGAGTGCCGCAGGCTGGACGGGCGCGGGCTTGGCGACCGGGGCGGCTGCGATGGGCACTGCCTTGGCCTCGACGGGCTTCGGCGCCTCGACCGGTTTGGGAGCCTCGACGACCGGCATTGCGGGCACCGCTGGCGCAGCCTTGGGGGCCGGCGCCGGCTGCAGCTCGCTGTCGGGGATCGCCCGCGCGGTGCGATGCGCCGAGAAGTCATAGACCTCGGCCGCGCGCTCGAGCAGCGACCCGCCCTTGTTGATGATCGGCTTGTTCATGCCGCGAGCCCCCGCATCAGCATCTCCACGCCGAGCAGGCAGACGAACGCGACCGGCAATGCCGCCGCGGCCCCCGCGAACATGCGCAGCTTGCGTTTCCTCATTTCGGTCTCGACCTTGGCGACGCGCTCGCTGATCGAGCCGATCACCGGCAGGCCGGTGGCCTTTTCGAGCCGGCCCGCGGTCGCATAAGTGGCCTTGAGTTGAGACAGCGCGAAGGCGCCGCCGATCCCGGCGAAGATCGCCGCGAACAGCACGCCGGTCAGCAGCAACGGCCGGTTGGGCGCGGTCGGCGCGCGCGGCGCGACCGGCGGGTCGATGATCCTGAACTTGATCGAGTCGGTCTGCGCCTGCGCCTGCGCGCGGACGCGGACTTCCTCGCGATCGCTCAGCAGCTTGTCATACTGGTCCTTGAGCACCTGGTAATCGCGATCGATCTGGCTCTGCTCGTTGGCCGCCGCGGGATCGCCGTTCAGCTTGCTGGTGATCGCGTCCATGTCGTGCTGGAGCTGCTGCTTGCGCGCGGTCAGCGCCGCGACTTGCGACTGTTTGTCGACCTGCAACCACTTCAGCGCCAGATATGGGGGCTTGGGCGTGCCGCCGCCGGCGACGCTGCCGACCGCGGGCTCGCGCGCCGCGGCGGCACGCGCGGCGCCGAGCTGGCTCTTCAGCGCGACCACGTCGGGATGGTTCTCGGTATAGCCCTTGGCCCGCGCGTCGGCGAGTTGGCCTTCGATCGCGGCGAGGCGCGCGCGCGCCGGTCCGGCACTGCCCGCGCCACCGACGCCGGCGATGGTCGGCGGCGTGCCCGCCATCTGGCCGTTGATCGAGGCGAGACTGGTCGAGGCGGCCGCGAGGTCGCTGTCGATCTGCGCCATCTGGGTCCGCGCCGCCGACATGCGGTCGGAGAGCGAGCCGGTGCCCGGCAGCGAACCGAGATACTGGGTCTGGAACTGGCTGCGCTTCGCATCGGCATCGCCCAGCCGGCGCTGCAGATCGTCGACCTGGCTGTCGAGGAAGCGGAGCGTGGTCTGGGTATCGTTGCGGTCGTCGGCCAGATTCTGGTCGACGAAGATCGAGATCAACTTCTGGTTGATCTGCGCGGCGAGCTTGGGGCTCGACGCGGTCACCGTGATCTCGAACAGATTGTTCTGCTGCGCGACGATCTTGACGTTCTGCTGCAGCCCGGCGACGCGGTCGGCGACCTCTTGCGGGGTAGACACCGTGTTGGCGAGGTCGGTGCCGCGCACGACCTTCTCCAGGTTGACCGCGCTGGTCAGCGTCTGGCGGATCGTGTCGACGTCGTTCTGCTGCTCTGCCGCGCTGATGCCGATCTTGGATGGCAGCACCTGACCCATCTGAACGAAGACGCGCGCCTTCGATTCATAGCGATTGGGCATCTGGCTGACCGCCAGCCAGCCCAGGATCGCGACCACCCAGGCCACCGCCAGCGCGAGCCAGCGGCGCTTCCAGATCGCGTGGAGAGCGATGCGAATCTCGTCGTAGAGGCCGTTCACGGTCCCAGGCCTCCGTCAGAACATTGATTCGGGGATGATGATGACGTCGCCCGGCTCGAGCTTGACGTTCGCCGACGGGTCGCCGTCCTTGAGCAGCTTGCCGAGCTTGACGTTATATTCGCGCTGCTGGCCGGTGTTGCGATCCTGGCGCACCAGCCGGGCGCGGTTGCCCGCGGCATATTGGTTGAGCCCGCCGACCGCGATCATCGCGTCGAGCAGGGTCATGTTGGCGCGGTACGGGATCGACGCCGGCTTCTCGGTCGCGCCGACGATGCGGATCGACTGGCTGTAGGTCGACTGCGGGCTTTCGACGATGACCGAGACGATCGGATCCTTGATATAGGTCGACAGCGCGATCTTCATGTCGTCGGCGAGCATCGCCGGGGTCTTGCCGACCGCGGGCATGTCGTTGACCAGCGGCGTGGTGATGCGGCCGTCGGGGCGCACCTGGACCTTCGCCGACAATTCGGGATTGCGCCACACGAAGATGTTGAGCTGGTCCATCGGACCGATGACATATTCCTCGCTCGGCTGCTCGCGCGATCCGACGAAACTCGCGGGCGGCAATTCCGGACGGCTGCCGCCGCCGGCACAGCCGGTCAGCACGCTCGCGCTCGCACCCACGAGGAGCAAAGCCCTGGAAACCCTCAAGAAACGCATAAACCAGCCTCCCGTCTGCGCCTGGCTGGGCCGGTGACGTCATTCCGGCGCGCGCAAACTTCGGGCTGGCTATGGGACCGAGGGGGTAAAGATTACGTTAGGAGTAACGGTCAGACCAGGCTTTCGGCAGGCCGCGGGTGACCGAGGAACTCCCACGGGCTGGCGCTAAGTCCGTAGGCGCCGGCCATGAATATCGCGATGACGTCACCAGGGTGGGCGACCGGCAGCTCGATCTGATCGGCCAAGCGGTCGAGCGGCGTGCAGAGCGGGCCGACCACGCTCACAGTCTCGCGCCGCGCATGGGGCGCGGCGGTGGCGACCGTGACCGGATAATTGCGGCGAACCACGGTGCCGAGATTGCCGGTGGCGCCGAGCTGGTGGTTGAGCCCGCCATCGCACACCAGGAAGACCTCGCCGCGGCTCTCCTTCCTGTCGATCACCCGAGTCAGATAGACCCCTGCTTCCCCCACCAGCCAGCGCCCGAGCTCGATCGCGAAGCGGGTGCCGGGCATCTTTGCCAACCTTGGCGTCAACGCGGCTCCTATCGCTTCCACATCAACGGCTTGCTCGCCGGGAAAATAAGGAATGCCGAACCCGCCGCCGAGATTGACGAGCGGCGGTTGCGCGCCCGCTTCGCCGGCCAATCGCGCCGCGAGATCGAGCGTATGCGCTTGGCTGTCGATGATCGCCGCGGCATCGAGCGCTTGCGATCCCGCGAAGATATGGAAGCCCTGCCAGTCGGCCCCGGCCGCGACGATCCGCCGCACCAGCGCCGGCACGCGCTCTGCATCGACGCCGAAGGGTGAGGCGCGCCCGCCCATCCGCATGCCCGATCCGCGCAGCTCGAATTCAGGGTTCACCCGGATGGCAAGCCGCGGCGTTACGCCCGCTCGCTCGGCCGCCGCCAACGCGCGATCGGCCTCGCCTTCGCTCTCCAGATTGATCGTGATGCGCGCGGCGATGGCCGCGTCGAGTTCGGTGTCGGTCTTGCCCGGTCCGGCGAAGCTCACCGCCTTGCCCAACCCGACGACGCGATCGAGCTCGCCGGCTGAGGCGACATCGAATCCGTCGACCAGCGCCGCCATCGCTGTGAGCAACGGCCCGAACGGATTGGCTTTGACGGCATAGTGAAGATCGACGCCGGGAAAGGCCGCGCGGAACCGCGCCATTCGGCTTGCGACGACCGACCCGTCATAGACGAACGCCGGGGTGAGCGTCGTCGATGCATCCACGGCCTTGCCGCCGATCATCAACGGAAGCGATTGGAATTCGGGTGGAATCGTCCCCATCGGCTTCATGACGTCATCCCCCTCAGCCCCGCGCGATCGAGCTTGCCGTTGGCATTGCGTGGCAGTTCGGCCAGCCAGACGTAGCGCGCCGGCTGCATGAAATTGGGCAGGTCGCGGCGCAAGCGCTCGCGCAACGCCTCCTCGCTCGCCCCGTCCCCCTTCGCCACCACGACGATCGCCTGGCCGAGCCGTTCGTCGGGCACGCCGAGCGCCACCGCTTCGCTCGTCTCGGCGCCGGCGGTGATCGCTTCCTCGACTTCGGTCGGGCTGATCCGGTTGCCCGCCGATTTTATCATCTCGTCGTCGCGCCCGACGAAGCGCAGCAGGCCTTCGGCATCGGCGATGGCGGTATCGCCCGACCACACCGCCGTTCCGCCCGATCGCGACCAGGTCGGTGCCGGGCGAAAGCGCAGCGCGGTGCGCTCGGGATCGCGCCAATAGCCTTGCGCGACGAGCGGCCCGGCATGAACCAGTTCCCCGGGTTCATCGGGCGCCGCCGTCGCGCCGTCGGGCCGCACGATCATGATCTCAGCGAACGGGATCGCGCGCCCGATCGAATCGGGATGCGCGGCGACTAAGGAGGGTTCGAGATAGGTCGAACGGAACGCCTCGGTCAGGCCGTACATCGGATAGAGATCGGCT
>NZ_JBQCCN010000214.1:0-5551 GCF_051962185.1 Sphingomonas sp. | reverse complement strand
CCAGACCAAGTCCAAGGCGCGTATCGCCAAGTTCGAGCAGCTGGTCGAAGCGCAGCAGAACCGCACGCCGGGCAAGGCGCAGATCGTCATCCAGGTCCCCGAGCGCCTCGGCGGCAAGGTGATCGAGGTCGAGAATCTGTCAAAGTCGTATGGCGACAAGCTCCTGTTCGAGAATCTGTCGTTCACGCTTCCGGCCGGCGGCATCGTCGGTGTGATCGGCCCGAACGGCGCCGGCAAGTCGACCCTGTTCAAGCTGATCACCGGCGCGGAGACGCCCGACGCCGGAACGATCGAGATGGGGACCACAGTCCGCCTCGGCTATGTCGACCAGAGCCGCGATCACCTCGACGACAGCAAGAACGTCTGGCAGGAAATCTCGGACGGGCTCGATTACATGAAGGTCAACGGCCACGACCAGTCGACCCGTGCCTATGTCGGCGCGTTCAACTTCAAGGGCGCCGACCAGCAGAAGAATGTCGGCAAATTGTCGGGCGGCGAGCGCAATCGCGTCAACATCGCCAAGATGCTCAAGCGCGGCGGCAACGTCCTGCTGCTCGACGAGCCGACCAACGACCTCGACGTCGAAACCCTGGGCGCGCTCGAGGAAGCGATCGAGAATTTCGCCGGCTGCGCCGTGGTCATCAGCCACGACCGCTTCTTCCTCGATCGCCTCGCGACGCACATCCTGGCGTTCGAGGGCGACAGTCATGTCGAATGGTTCGAGGGGAATTTCGAGGCGTATGAGGAAGACAAGCGCCGTCGCCTGGGCGATGCCGCGGATCGTCCCACGCGGCTGGCGTACAAGAAGCTGACGCGGTGATCTCGATTACCGGCTCGCAATTCGCTGGGCAACCGACGGACTGCGAGCCGGTGGATCAACAGCCGTCCAGCGCCTTGATCCCTTGAATGTAATAGCCGCCGTTTCGTGCGACAGTCGTCACTTCGGCGCGACCGTTACACTGGCGTGTGCCGGTCGCGTAACGATACCGAGCAACATACAAATCTGCATCTCGCACCGATATCCCCAGTAGCTGGATGGGCTCCTTCAGTTTTCCATAAAATCCGGAAAGCCCCGCAGCCGAAAAAGCCGCTTTGCCGCGCTTTTCTGGGACGACCAATCGGGATGCGATGGCTCCTTGGCCATCGGCGAGTGCGGCATAAAACGCCCTAATGACGGTAGCAGGCGTTCCATATTCCTCGACAAAGTCCATGGGACGCCCGGAAGCGCCGCCGATCGCCCGCACGGAGGTAATCCAGGCGACGAGTGGCTCGTGATGATGACCGGTTTCCGCTGCCATTGGATCGCGCAGGCCCAAGCTTACGCGTTTGCCCAGATATGCCTTCAACTTCCCGGCTACAGCCTTGGTTTCGACGACCTGCACAGCAGTAATCTTCACCGATGGATCGGCGAATTCGTCTCCGGTGATACAGATAGGTCGGTCAAGACGAAGTACATAGCTGGGATCGGGCGTATCGCCTTTCTGGACATCCTCGAAGTTCGGTGGCCCCGCGAACATTACATAGTCCAGTTTGCCTTCTAGTTGGCTCGGCTTGCCGGTAGCGAGGTTGTAGCAGGTGGCATTGTCGGTCGCAGCGGGTGACGAGGCGGCCGCTATCGCAAATGAAAGACCAGCGATTATCCCCAAGATCGAGCACCCCCACCGTTCCGAGGTGGAGTCGATCACTGGATGTCTGAATCGTCAAGCTGCACTCAACAAATAGTTATAAAAGGCGCGTCGCCACGCCACATCGGCGACCCTGCCTCTTCGGCTCGGCAAAAGGGAGAACCGCCAAACCGTGGCTCGCTACGCAGTAAATCTCTTGGTGAATCCCTTCACCGGCTGGCCCGCTTCGACATAGGCCTCGACATGGTCGACCCGCGCCAGCGGCGGGCCTGCGCGGCACGCCTCGACAAGGGACGCGACCGCATCCTCCTCCCCGGATGCCAATATCTCGACCGTTCCATCGGTGCGGTTGCGCACCCAGCCGGTGACCCCCAAGGCACTCGCCTTGCGGATGGCGAAATCTCTGAAGCCGACCTGGTGGACCTTTCCCGACACCACGACCCGCTGCATTATCCCCATAAACTACAACCCTTTGACCCGACCGCGGGGTTGAGCCCCCGCCTGTCGCAGCGAGTCTATCACCGGCCGTATCGGACCGGGCCGTTTCGGGTCCGCAGCCCGGCGCGGCAACGGGGCGATCTGCCGAAGACTGCCACGGATTTGCGCCGAACCGATCGGCGCAGCTAGGAAGGTCGCGCGAATTCAGGAGGATGTCGGGTGCTGACTGCGATCGTTGCACTGTTCCAGGCGGTGCCGGCGGCGCCGATAATCGATGGGACGCGCCTTTTCGTAGGCGACAGCTGCTACGCGACGTCCGCGTCGGCGACCGGGGTTCCGCCTGCGGGTGAGGTGCTCCGCCGGGTCGCCCGGACCGGTCGCGATCGATTGACGATCACGATCGTGTCGCGGTTCAATGGCGGGCCGTTGCTGAGCTCGACGCTGGAGGTCGCGCTTGCCGATCTCCGCCCGATCGAAACACGCGAGCGGACCGACGGCCGGACCGACCTTTCGGTGCGCTATGGCGGCGGTACCGCGCGGGGCAAGATCTATCAGGAGGACGGCAAGGTCGTCATCTCGACCCGGCGCTTCGACCGGCCGGCGTGGGATGACGAAAGCGTGGAGTTCGTCCTCACGACGCTGCCGTTCGCCGAGGGCGCGCATTTCGACATCCCCGTGTTTCACTTCGATCGCGGCCCGGCGGTTTCGCGCGTCGATGTTCTGGGATCGCGAAGAGTCGATATCGATGGCGTCGGTCGCGACGCCTGGGTCGTCGCGGCCCATACGCGATCGGACATGGTGATCACCTTCCTGATCGGGAAAGCCGATCGCCGCTTGCTGGAGATCGACGCCGGCGATGTTCGATCGTATCTCGGCGGCGATTGTTCGGAGCTGACGCCATGAGGCATTTTGCGCTTTTCGGACTTCTCCTGGTCACCTTGCTGTCGATCGGCGCGGCGCCGAACCGATCGCCGCCGGCTTACCGGTCGCTCACTCGCGAGTTCGCGCATTTCTACGACGCCACGCGCAGCATGCCGGAGGCAGCGCGCGTCGCCTTGTTTCGAAAGCGGTTCGATGCCCTGTTTCCCGGCTTTTACGAACCCGCCGACGGACAAACCGGCGCCCAGTTCAACACGTCGGTCGCCAACGCCTTGGCCAAATTCCCCGAGATCCGCGCGCGCTATGAGCAGACCGAGCGCGATTTCCCGCGCGCCTACGCCGCCGGCATCCGCCATTTCCGCGCGCAATTCCCCGGCTTCCGGCCGAGCCTGCCGATCTGGTTCGTCCATTCGCTCGGGCGGATGGACGGCGGCACCCGGACGTTGCGCGGCAAGAACGTCATGATCTTCGGCGCCGACGTCATCGCGCGCATCCACGACAGCCGCGACATCGGGCCGTTCCTCGACCACGAGATGTTCCATGTCGAGAATGCGCAGTGGTTCAAGGATTGCGATGCGATGTGGTGCGCCCTGTGGCAGGAAGGACTGGCGACCTATGCCGCCTCGGTCATGAATCCCGGCGCCGACGACCATCTGCTGATGCTCGACCAGCCGGCACCGATCCGCGCCAAGGTCGATGCCGACTGGCGCACCGCTTTGTGCCAGGTCCGTCGCGACCTGATGTCGACCGATCAGAAGGTCTATGGCAGCTATTTCTATGGTCGCGAGGACCCGGCGCGCATCTTCCCCGCGCGCTGGGGCTATTATGTCGGACTGCGCATCATGCAGCGGTTGGGCAAGGACCGGACGCTGCGCGACCTCGACCATCTGGCGAACGGGCCGGCGAAGGTGCTGCTTGCGGGGGAATTGACCAAGATGATCGGCGAGGCGGGCGGCTGCCCCGGAGATTGATCAGCCCGCTCAGCAAGAACGCCTCCCCGGCCTTCGCCGGGGAAGCGTGAGTAGGGGTTCCGTAGCGCTAGCTTCTAGCGCACCCGTTTGACGAACACCCGCCCGCCGTCGCGGCGCTCGGTCTGGAAATTGGGCACCGCCTCGATCAGGTCGGACAAGCGCTTGTAGCCATAATTGCGCGCGTCGAAGCTCGAGCGATTGCCGGCACGCTCGCCCAATTCGGACAGGTTGACGAAGCCGCGCTCGTCGCGCTTCACCGCGTCATAGGCGTCGACCAGCAGCTTGAGCAACTCGGGATCGACCTCCGACTTGCCATTGGCGCCGCCATTGACCGTCTCGGGCGCCGGCGTCTGGTGGAGCGCGGTCACGTCGATGAAGCGCGTACAGGCCTGTTTGAACGCTTCCGGCGTCTTCGACGTGCCGAAACCATAGACCGGCAGGCCGTCCTGGCGGATGCGCATCGCCAGCGGCATGAAATCCGAATCCGACGACATGATGCCGAAGCCATGGACGCGCCCGCGATAGAGCAGGTCCATCGCGTCGATCGTCATCTTCATGTCGGTGGCGTTCTTGCCCTTGGTCAGGTCGAATTGCTGCTGCGGCTCGATGCCGTAGCGCACCGTCTGGTCGCGCCAGCCCTTGAGCGCCGGCTTCGACCAATTGCCGTAGACGCGGCGGATGTTGACCGTGCCGAGTTCGGCCAGGATCGTCAGCACCGGGTCGAGCGTGTGCGACGACGCGTTGTCGGCGTCGATCAGCAAGGCGATGTTGCGGCGGTGCGGCTCGGCGGTCATGCCGGCGGTGATAGCGGGCGCGATGCGGCCAGCGCAATCGCGCCCGCGCGGATCAGGCGGCCGACCGATTGCGCCGCGCGTCGACGCTCCACGCGCCGGCGCCAGCAGCGGCGAAATAGAGGAAGATGAAGGCGTAGAGCATCGCCGGCTCGCCGCCATTGACCGCCGGGAAAATGCTCTTGGGCGCGTGCGCCATGAAATAGGCGATTGCCATCATCCCCGACAGCACGAACGCCACCGGGCGGGTGAACAGGCCGAGCAGGAACAACCCGCCGCCGACCAGTTCGAGCGTGCCCGCGGTGTAGAGCAGGGGAGTGAGCGGCATCGGGAAGGGCGGGATGCCGAAGAATTTGGACACGCCATGCTCCATGAAGCCGAGCGCGGTGACGATGCGCAGCAGCGATTGGAGCTGGGACGACCAGCTGGCGGGAATGGGCATGGCAGATCTCCGTTCGTTTCGCTGTCGACCTAAGGCGTCCGATCGACAACGACCAGCCAAACGCCGGAAACACTCGGTTGCCGTGATGCCGATCGAGGGACAATCCGCCGATTGGAATTCAGGGACGGCACCGTATCGTTTTCGCAACCGTCGCTCCGGCCTTGTGCCGGGTCCACCGCGCAACTAGTCCCTGCGGGCATTGTGGCGCGGTGGATGCCGGGACAAGCCCGGCATTGTCTGTTTGAGTTATCGTATAAGCGTGCCGTTCCGCTCATAAGCGGGATGCCCGGGCCGGGTGGCCACCCGGCCCGGGCGCGATTGGTCCGACCGTCCCGGCATAGGGCTCGCGCCCGTCGTCATCTTGGTCGCCTGATCGCTTCCCTTGACGCTTGGTGAGTTGCCAGG
>NZ_JBQCCN010000213.1:0-10334 GCF_051962185.1 Sphingomonas sp. | reverse complement strand
GGCAATCGCATATGGCGCGAAATCGATGCTCGGGCGCATGTTTCGAATCCGACGCGTCGGCGACCTGCAATTTTCGAATCCAAACGGGGCTCTTCGTGTACGATCGGAATCGAAAATTTCCATATGCGATTGCCCTGCCGTCGAGGGGGAGGAGCATAAGACATGCTCGGCACCACCTTCATCCTCGCGATCCGGTCGATCCGGCGGCACTTGCTGCGGTCGTTCCTGACCGTGCTCGGCATCGTCATCGGCGTGGCGGCGGTGGTGACGATGGTGACGCTGGGCAAGGCGACCACGCTCCAGGTCCAGAAATCGATCGCCAGCCTGGGCACCAACGTGCTGCAGATCCGCCCCGGCCAGGGCTTCGGCCGCGGCGGCGGCGGGCCGCGGCCGCCCAATTTCGATCCGCAGGACGTCGACGCGATCGCCAAACAGATCACCGGCGTCACCGCCGTCGCGCCGCAAGCGCAATCGACCGGCACCGCGATCTACGAAGGCCAGAATTGGTCGACCACGATCAACGGCACCACCGACGGCTATTTTCAGGTCCAGCCCTGGCCGCTGACCACCGGCCGCTATTTCGAGCCCGCCGAGGAAGCCGCCGGCAAGGCGGTCTGCATCCTCGGCAGCACGGTCTACACCAACCTCTACAAGACCGGTCGCGCGGTCGGTACGCGGATGCGGATCAACGGCATTTCGTGCGATGTCATCGGCGTCCTGACGACCAAGGGCCAATCGGGTTTCGGCGGCGACCAGGACGATGTCGTGATCATGCCGATCAAGGCGGTGCAGCGGCGGATGGTCGGCACCACCGACGTCCGGCTGATCCTGGTCGGCGTCGACGAAGCCTATTCGACGACGCAGGTTCAGGCGTCGATCACCGACCTGTTGCGCGAACGCCGCCACATCACCGGCGGCAAGGACGACGATTTCAACATCTTCGACACCAAGCAGATTTCCGACACGTTGAGCAGTACCACGACGCTGCTCACCAACATCGTCACCGCGGTGGCGGGGATCAGCCTGGTGGTCGGCGGCATCGGCATCATGAACATCATGCTGGTGTCGGTCACCGAGCGCACGCGAGAGATCGGCATCCGGCTGGCGATCGGCGCGGTGGCCAATGAGGTTCTGCTGCAATTCCTGGTCGAGGCGGTGGTGCTGTCGTGCCTGGGCGGCCTGATCGGCCTGCTATTGGGGCAATTGGCGATCATCCTGTTGTCGATCCTGGGTCAATTGCCGTTCCTGTTCGACGTGCAGATCAACGTCATCGCCTTCCTGATCTCGGGCGTGATCGGGGTCGTGTTCGGCTTCTTTCCGGCGCGGCGCGCCGCCTCGCTCAACCCGATCGATGCCTTGAGGCATGAATGACCACGCACGATGCGATCGCCTGGGGAATGAACCTCGTGGTGATCGCTCTGGCGCTGGGATGCGCGAGGATCGTCCAGCAGGGACTGCGCACCGGCGTCGCCCGCGGCCGCTATGGGCGGAAGACCGCGAAGGCCGACGATCCTGCGGATTACTGGCGCAAGATCTGGATGGTCGGCGGCAGCGCGGTGGTGCTGGCGCTGTTCGCCTTGGCGCTGACGATCAGGCTGATCGTGCGCGGGGCGGATTAGTTTAGCCCCAAAAAAGGTCAGCTCTCGCGACGCCCCCGCACCTGGCCGAATTTGGCCATCAGTTCGTCCAGTTCCTCTTCGGTATCGACGTCGATCAATTCGTCGGGATGGGTGACGACATGGCGGCCGGCCAGGATGAGGTCGCGCGCGCCTTCTTCGCCCTTCAATTGTTCGAGCGCGTCGAACCGGTGCGCGCCGAACAGCACCGGCGGCTTGGGATTCACGCCGTCGCTCGACGCGACGATCGACTCGGGCCCGTGGGCGGCGTCGAACAGGCGATAGATTTGCGCCGCCGTTACCCGCGGCATGTCGGCCAGAGTGATCAGCACGGCCTCGATTCCCGGGGCGCGCGCCGCCTCGACTCCCATCCGCACCGACAGCGACAGCCCTTCTTCGGGCCGCGTATTGTGGACCTCGTGATAGCCGCGCTCGGCATAATCGAGCTTCACCCCGTCGCGTACCACGACACGCCTGGCGAACGGCACCGCTTCCAATGCGGTCACGACGTGCATCCCGAGCGGCTGGCCCAGGAACATTTCGGTCAGTTTGTCGGACAGGCCGAACCGTGCCGACTTGCCCGCGGCGAGCAGGATCAGCGCGGTCGTCTCAGGCTCGATCATGCAGCGCTCCCACCATGCCGGCAGCGATCGACAGCGCGATCTCGGCCGGCCCGATCGCGCCGATATCGATCCCGGCCGGCGCATCGATCCGGTCGAGGTCGCTGGAAGAAACGCCCAGCGCGCCAAGTCGCTCCCGCCGCGCGGCATGGCTGCGGCGGGAGCCCAGCGCGGCGACATAGCCAGTCGGCGCGGCGAGCGCGGCCTGGAGCGCCGGATCGTCGATCTTGGTGTCGTGCGACAGCGTCACCACCGCAGTGGCGGGATCGGGTTTGAGCGCGGCGATCGCCTCGTCGGGCCAGCGGTCGTCGAGCGCCACACCGGGGAAGCGCTCTTCGGTGAGAAACCGGGCGCGGGGATCGATCACCGTCGTCGCGATGCCGAGTTCGCGGGCGAGTCCGGTCAGCGCCTGCGCGATCTGGACCGCGCCGACGATCAGCAAGCGGCGCGGCGGCTCATAGCGATTGACGAAGGCGGCGCCTTCGATCGGCCGCAGGCTCGACTGGCCGGTGTCGAGATCGGTGACGACGTTCAAGCCATGGCCCGACGCGCGCGCCTCGGCAATGCGGTCGAACAATTCGGGGTCGAAGCCGTCCGCCGCGACCGGCTGGACCATCACCGAGATCTCGCCGCCGCACGGCAGGCCGACTTCCCAGGCGGCGGCATCGGCGACGCCGTAGCGCTTCACCTGGAACGGCGCGCCGGCGATGACTTCGGCGGCAATGGTCAGGATGTCGGTCTCGACGCAGCCGCCGGACACCGAGCCCTCGAACCGGCCGTCGTGGTGGACGATCATATGGCTGCCGCGCGGACGCGGCGCCGAGCCCCAGGTCGAGACCACGGTGGCAAGCGCCATCGGCGCGCCACGCCAGGCCTGGGCGGTGGCGATGACGGAGTCGTTATCGGCCCTGGGAGGTCCGTAATTCCTCCCCGGCACGGGGAGGGGGACCAAGGCGCGAAGCGGCTTGGTGGAGGGGGCCCTCCCACCGGATGTGGCTTCGTGGAGGGCCCCCTCCACCACCGCCTTCGGCGGCGGTCCCCCTCCCCGGACCGGGGCGGAATTTTAATCACGCCTCCGCCAATTCCTCCTGCAGCGCCTCGATGATCGCCTTGTTGAAGGCCGGGATGTCGTCCGGTTTGCGGCTGGTGATCAGTTTCCCGTCGACCACGACTTCCTGATCGACGACGTCCGCCCCGGCATTCTCGAGATCGGTGCGGATCGACGGCCAGCCGGTCATCTTGCGCCCGTCGACCACATCGGCCTCGACCAGCAGCCACGGTCCGTGACAGATCGCGGCGACGATCTTGTCGTCGTCCATGAATTCCTCGACGATCTGCACCGCGCGGCCCTGCACCCGCATCTTGTCCGGATTGGCGACGCCGCCCGGGATGACCAGGGCATCGAATTCCTCGGTATCCACATCGCGCAGGGTCAGGTCGGGCGTGATCGTGTCGGCCTTTTCCCCGCCTTTCTCGCCCTGGATCGGATCGCTCTCGATCGAGGCGAGCGTCACTTTGGCGCCGGCGTCGAGCAGCGCCTGGCGCGGCTTGAACAATTCGTCATTCTCGAAACCGTCGGTGGCGATCATCAGCACCCGCGCGTCGGTCAAATCGGCCATGGCAATTCTCCTTGGAAATCGCCGTCTCAACCCGTCGCTCCGCCCCGGCGTTCCGGAACGAAGCGATGATCCGCGCATTTCGGAAGGCGTCCGGAAGGGAGAGCCAATGCCGCGGATCGTCTATTGCGATGACAGCATGCCGGGGATCACCCGGCGCAAGGTACGGCACGGCTGGGGCTATTGGGACGCCGAGGGCAAGCGCATCACCGATCGCGACGAGATCGACCGTCTCAACGCCATCGGCCTGCCGCCGGCTTATCATGATGCCTGGTTCTCGCCCAAGCCTAACGGCCATATCCAGGCGGTCGGCTGGGACGAGCGCGGGCGCAAGCAATATCGTTATCACCCCGATTTCCGCGCCGCGCGCGAGGCGGAGAAATACGACCGCTGCGCCGCGTTCGGCGAGGTACTGCCCAAATTGCGGGCACGGGTCGAAGCCGACCTCAAGTCACGCAAGCACAGCAAGGAGCGCACCGTCGCCGCGATCGTGAAATTGCTCGACATCGGCTATCTGCGCGTCGGCAACGAGGGCTATGCCAAGGCCAACAAGAGCTTCGGCGCGACCACGCTGCGCGACCGCCATGCCGAGATCCGCGGCCAGACGCTCAAGCTCTGCTACCGTGCCAAGTCGGGCAAGATGAAGACCCTTGTCATCACCGACCGCAGCCTCGCGCGCTTCGTCAAGAAGTGCCAGGACCTGCCCGGCCAGCAATTGTTCCAGTACGTCAATGGCGACGGCCAGCCGCACGGCGTCAGTTCGACCGACGTCAACGATTATATCCGCGAGGCGACCGGCGACGATTTCACCGCCAAGCATTTCCGCACCTGGGGCGCGAGCGTCATCGCGTTCGAGGCGCTGGCCCGCGCCGATCACGACATCGGCCTGAAGACGATGCTCGAGCCGGTCACCGAAGCGCTCGGCAACACGCCGGCGATCGCGCGCAAATCCTATGTCCATCCATCACTGATCGCGCTCGCCAAGGGCGACCAGGCGGCATTTCGTGAGCATCTCGATCTGCCGCGCGCGACCCGCTATCTCGACCGTTACGAACGCGGTCTGATCGCCTTCCTGACGGGCGAGACAGGGTCGCGACGCAAGGCGGCCTGAAGGACGATTTCATGAGTAACAATATCGCGCCCAAGACGGCCGCGCCGCCGATCGCCGACCTGCCGTCGCATGTCGGCAACCTCTATCACCAGACGTTCGACTGGCTGATCGGCAATTGGCTCGAGGCATTGATCGCCATCGCCATCGGCGTGCTGATCTTCCTGCTGCTGCATTTCGCCAAGTCGCTCGGCAACCGGCTGTGCCGCCGCGATACCAGCGGCAAGGGCTGGTATTCGGTGTTTGGCCGCGCAATCGCCAAGACCGGCAATTTCTTCATGGCGATGACCGCCGCCGAACTGGTCCTGGCGGGCGCGGCAGCGTCGCATCCCCCAGCCACGCTGGTTTCGGCGATCCGGTTCCTGTTCACTGTGGCGGCGGTGTTCCAGGGCGCGATCTGGGCGCGCGAGATCATTCTCGGCGCGATCGAGCATCGCACCGCGGCGAGCGAAGACCATGGCGAGACGCTCGCCAATGCGATGGGCCTGATCCGCCTGTTCGTGACCTTCGCCCTGTTCGCGATCGCGCTGATCATGGTGCTCGGCAATCTCGGCGTGAACGTCAGCGGGCTGATCGCCGGCCTCGGCGTCGGCGGCATCGCTATCGGTCTCGCCGCGCAGAGTATCTTCGCCGATCTGTTCGCGGCGATCGCGATCATCTTCGACCGCCCGTTCCGGCGCGGCGACGCGATCACTTACGACAAATCGGCGGGCACGGTCGAATATATCGGCATGCGCTCGACCCGCATCCGCGGCGCCAATGGCGAGGAGCGGGTGATCGGCAACAAGAAGTTGCTCGACTTCGAGATCGTCAACAATTCGCGCCGCGAATATCGCCGCGTCATCTTCACCCTGGACGTCATCCAGACGACGCCGGTCGAGCAGCTCGAGGAGTTGCCCCATCTGCTCAAGCAGATCGTCGAGGACCATGGCCAGAAGTTCGTCCGTGCCGGCTTCGCGGCATTCGTGCCGCAGGCCTATCAATTCGACCTGGAGTTCGATTCCCCGACGGCGGTGTTCCAGGACATGTACGACGCGCGGCATTCGATCGGGTTGGCGATCGTCAAGCGCTTCCAGGACGAAGTCATCGCGCTGGTCTATCCGGCGCAGACCGGAATATCGGCGGCCGATTCGGGCGTGACTTGGCCGAAGCGCAAGAAAGCGCACCGCGGTCCCGACGACAAGGTCGCGCCGCCGCCGTCATCGGGGGACCGTTCGGTCGGCGACCAGGATGCGCCGGGCTGAACTCAGGCAGGAACGGCGGGGGGCGGTCCCTTGGCGAGCATCGCCTGGTAGCCCGAAATGGTGAGTCCTTCGCGATATTCGCGCTGCATCTCGGGCGTCAGCACTTCGGCGAGCACGCGGCCTTCGATCCACAGCTCGATCACCCCGAAGATGCCGCCGCGCTTGCGATATTTGGCCGGCCAGCCCTCGCGCGCCGCGATCGCCTCGACCGCGGCGGTATCGAGCGCGGTCGCCATCGCGAACTGGGTCGCGGTGCGGCCGGGCCTGTCGCAAATCGCGCCGACCGCGTCGGCGTCGCCGGGCGCTTCGAACAATTCGGTGCCGCGCGGATAGATTTCGACGGTGGTACGGCGATCGTCGCCGGCCATCGCCACCCAGCTCCCGGTCATCACCGGCGGAAAGGGAAAGGCCTGGCCACCCCATAATTCGGCGATCACTTCGGCGACATGCCGCGGATCGTCGGCGTCGATCGACAGATGGAACAACATTTTCGGTCTCCCCGAGTCGTTTGTCGAGACCACAATTACGAATGGCACAAAATGTGTCAACAACAATTTGACACTTTTTGTGCCATGGCTAAAGAAGGCCGCCATGGCCCCCGTTCCCGCCCCTCGCGAACCCTCTTCCAGCAACAGCCAGACGCGCGACCGGATCGCGGACGCGATGCTCGAACTGATGGCCGATGGGAACCATCTCAATCACGATGCCGTGGCGGCGCGCGCCGGGGTGTCGCGGCGCACCGTCTACCGCTATTTCCCGGACCAGGACGCCCTACGCCACGCCGCCTGCGTGCGGATGAGCCCCGGAGGGAAGATCCCCGACACGTTGGACGACCTGCTCGGCGGGCTCGAGGCACGCTTCGCCAAGTTCGACCGCAACGCGGCGGCGATGACCGTCGCGCTGGCGAGCGCCGAAGGCCGGGCGATGCGCAATCAGCTCAAGGTCGAACGCGACATCACCTATCGCGGCATGTTCGGAAACGAGGTCACGGCGCTCGGCGAACCCGACCGCAGCCGGGCGATCGCCGTGATCCAATTGCTGTCGAGCGGGTTCGTCTGGCGCGAAATGCGCGACCAGTGGGACATGCAGGCGCGCGACATGGCGATCGCCGCCAATTGGGCGATCGCCGTGTTGCGCGCGGATTTGCGCCGGCGCGGCGACAAGCCGCTTGCCGAAGGTGATGCGGAGGGGTCGGTCGAATGACCTATCCCGTCGAGCCGCCTCAGGCCACGCCCGCCTGACCCCCGTCGTCGCCGCCACCGCGACGGAACATCCGCTTGATCCGGCCCCAGCCCGCGGCGAGCGGCACGAGCAGCAGGACGAACCCCTTTTTGAGGAAGATCAGCAACAGCGCGAGCAGACCGAACTTCTTGGCCACCGCGACGCCGACACCGGCGGCGACGAGCCCTGCCAGCCCATAGCCCGCCGCCTTGTCGGTCGACGCATTATATTCGGCATAGGTCGATCCGCTGTTGAAGGTGGCGACCTTGCCGAAATCCGCCGCTGCAGCGCGCACCTCCGACAAATGCGGCATGTCCCACAGCATGTTCATGCTCAGCACGCCTTTGCGCCCGAGCACGCGAACGTCGTAATTGAGGGCGTCGGCGGGCGCGCCGTCGATCTTGAAATCCCGTGCCCAGATCAGCGAATGCTGCGCCTTGTCGTAGGACGGCGGCTGCGCCCAGCCGACGATGTGCATGCCGGGATAGCCCTGCTGCTTGCGTTCGGCATTGTCGTCGGCCTCGCCGGCGCGGAGATCGTCGAGCACCTTGTCGTAATTGGCGGTCGCGGCGTCATCGTCGGTGACATAGCCGGTCCCGTTCCAGGTGATCACCGCTCCCCAGCTGTTGTCGAGAACGGTCTTGTCGGCGGGCATCACGATGCCGAGCACATCGTTTGCGAAGCTGGGCGGATTGCCCCAAATCTTGACCAACACGTCCTTCGCCTCGGCGGCGTCGAGGAAGTAATATTTGCTGCCCAGATGAAGCACCGCATCGGCGCCGGAAACGACGACATCGCCGGTGCGCTTGTGCAGGCCCTTTTCGAATGCCGTCGGGTCGGCGGGCGCCCCCGGCGCCGCGGGATCGGCCCGGGTCGACGTTATCGGCGCGCACGCCATCGCAATCGCCAGCGCACTCGCCGGCATCCACTTCCGCATTCCAACAGCCCCCTGTTTCGAGTCGGTCGACCGCGGCAGGAGGCCGTCGAATCGCGTGCCCCGTCAAGCCGGTTGCGCCTCCGCCGTTCATCGGGAAACGGATTCCGCCACCCCAACCGCGGCGTGGGTCGCTGCGGCGGTCCGTTCGCGTTCCCTCGCCGCGACGATCACCTTGCTGAAGGCCGAGTCGCGTCCGGGCGCGCCCGACGAAATACGATTTTAGAAGGTCCGGTTCGGCGCGACACGCCCTTTTGCTGCTCGGCGCAAGAGTGAATGACGTAGCGTCAACGCCGATCTTCAAAATTACGGTCAAGTCGGGCTTGCTTCCCGTGGCCGGGCGCGCCTAGGGTTTTTCCGCGCTGCAACACATTTAGGGGAATCCCGTGGCCACCACCGCCGACACGATCACCATCCAGCAGCTTGCCGAGCAGATCGGCACGGAGCGCGTCTCCGACTGGGTCGAGGTCAGCCAGGAGATGATCGACAAGTTCGCCGATGCGACCGGCGACCATCAATTCATCCACGTCAATCCGCAGATGGCGGCGATGACCCCGTTCGGCGGCACCATCGCGCACGGCTTTCTGACCTTGTCACTGATGCCGCTTCTGTCGTCCAAGGTCGCCGACCAGCCCAAGATCGAGGGCGTCAAGATGGGCGTGAATTACGGCGGCAACAAAGTCCGCTTCATCACCCCGGTCCGCTCGGGCAAGCGCGTCCGCGGTCGCTTCAAGCTGCTCGAACTGATCGAGAAGCGCCCCGGCCAGTGGCAGCAGACCAACGAATTCACCGTCGAGATCGAGGGCGAGGAAAAGCCCGCCTTGATCGCCGAATGGATCAGCCAGATTTTCGTCTAATCCCCGGGAATAGCCCCTCCCCTTCAGGGAGGGGTTGGGGTGGGGCTGAGTCTCCAGCGACACGCCCCCACTCCCCCACCCCAAACCCCTCCCCTGAAGGGGAGGGGCTTCAAGAGGAAGAAGCCCATGCGCTCCGCCGTCATCGTCTCCACTGCCCGCACTCCGATCGGCCGCGCCTATCGCGGCGGGTTCAACAACCTTCCCTCGCCGACGCTCGCCAGCCATTCGATCAAGGCCGCGGTCGAGCGCGCCAAGATCGATCCCGCCGAAGTGCAGGACGTGGTGTTCGGCGCCGCGCTGCAGCAAGGCGTCCAGGCCGGCAACATCGCCCGCCTCGCCCTGCTCCGCGCCGGGCTGCCGGTCACCGTCTCGGGCATGTCGCTCGACCGCCAGTGCGCCTCGGGCCTGATGGCGATCGCGACCGCGGCCAAGGAGATCATCGTCGATAACATGGACATCGCGATCGGCGGCGGCGTCGAGTCGATCTCGATGGTGCAGACCCCGCAGATGCGCGTCGGCCGCGACGACGAGCTGCTGGCGATGCACAAGGACGTCTACATGCCGATGCTGCAGACCGCCGAGGTCGTGGCCAAGCGCTACAATATTTCGCGTGAGGCGATGGACGAATATTCGCTCCAGTCGCAGCAGCGCACCGCCGCCGCGCAGCAGGCCGGCTATTTCGACGCCGAGATCGTGCCGGTCACCGCGACCATGGCGATGACCAACAAGGAGACCAAGGAAGTCACCCATCACGAGGTCACCGTCACCAAGGACGAGGGCAATCGTCCCGAGACCTCGATCGAGGGCCTGCGCGGGTTGCAGCCGGTGCTCGGCCCCGACTTCACCATCACCGCGGGCAATGCCTCGCAGCTGTCGGACGGCTCGTCGGCCAGCGTGCTGATGGAAGAGAAGCTCGCCGAGAAGCGCGGCCTGACCCCGCTCGGCCGCTATGTCGGCATGGCGGTCGCCGGCACCGAGCCCGACGAGATGGGCATCGGCCCGGTCTTCGCGATCCCGAAATTGCTCGAGCGCACCGGGCTCAAGATGGACGATATCGGCCTGTGGGAGCTGAATGAGGCGTTCGCGGTGCAGGTGCTGTACTGCCGCGACAAGCTCGG
>NZ_JBQCCN010000212.1:0-11734 GCF_051962185.1 Sphingomonas sp. | reverse complement strand
CCGAAGCCTATGTCGAGACCTGCTCGACCATGGCCTGGATTCAACTCAATCGCGAATTGCTGACAATTCTGGGCGACGCCTCCTTCGCGCAGGAAATCGAACGCAGCGCCTATAACGACCTGATCGGCGCGCAGGCGCCCGACGGCGAGGACTGGTGCTATTATTCCTTTCCGAACGGCCGGCGGACGCACACCACCTATTGGCGCTGCTGCAAGTCGAGCGGAGCGATGGCGCTCGAAGAGTTGCCGGCGATAACCTATGGCGTAACCGCCGACGGCGCGATCGCGGTCAACCTGCTCGGCCGATCCGACGCGGAGATCATTTTGCCGGCGGCAGGCGCGGTGCGCCTCCGCCAGCGGGGCGCCTATCCGTTCGAGGGGCCGATCACGATCGAGGTCACGCCCGCCGCGCCCGCGCGTTTCGCAGTCGACGTCCGCATTCCCGACTGGGCCGAGCATCCGGTGCTGCGCGTCGGCGAGGACGCGGTCGAAGCAATCCCCGGCAGCTATGCGCGGATCGAGCGCGACTGGGCGCCGGGCGATGTCGTCACGCTCGACTTGCCGATGCCGGTCGCGGTGCATCGCGCGGTGCAGCGCAACGTCCAGGAATCGCTCGCCCCCGGCAACATCCCGATCGCGCAAGAAGTCATGCATTACGACTTCGTCGCGGTCACGCGCGGACCGCTCGCTTATGCGACCCGGCTGGTCGACGGCTTCAAGCGCGGCGAAACGGTGCGCTTCGCCGGGACGCCCGTGGCGGTCGCCGAGGGCGAGACGATCCGGCTGGAGCCCGAAGGGCGCGCGCCGATCGTCTTCGAGCCCTGGTATCGTGCGGGCGGGCGGCAGGACGGTGCATGGCGGCTGACCTGGCTCGGTCTTGCCGAGAGCGACACATGATCGACCCCGCCTTCTCCTCTCCGACCCGCCGCACGATGATCGCGGGCAGCGCCGCCTTGCTCGCCGCGGGCGTCGGGCGTGCCGCCGGCGATCCTGTGGTGACCTGCCGCGCAGGAAGCTTCACCGGCGAGCGGCAGACCGGCGTCGCGGCGTTCCGCGGAATCCGCTACGGGCGGGCCGAGCGCTTCCGCACGCCCGTCGCCGCGCTCGCGACACGCGAGACGATTCGCGCGACCGAGCCCGGTCCGGCCTGCCCGCAACGCGGGAAGCGCCGCCCCCAGGCCGAGGATTGCCTGTTCCTCAATGTCTGGACGCCGGCACCGGCCGCTGATGCGCGACTACCGGTGCTCGTCTGGGTCCATGGCGGCGGCTATTCTTATGGCAGCGCCAACGATCCGATTACCGATGGGCGCGCGCTCGCCGCCGCCGGCGACGTGGTCGTGGTGACGGTCAACCATCGCCTCAACGCGCTCGGCTATCTCTATCTCGCCCGGCTCGATCCGGCTTTTCCGGACAGCGGCAACGCCGGCCAGCTCGACCTCGTCCTGGCGCTTCAATGGGTGCGCGACAATATCGCGGCGTTCGGCGGCGATCCCGCGCGCGTCACCATGATCGGCCAATCGGGCGGCGGCGCCAAGATCGCGACGCTGATGGCGATGCCCGCCGCGCGCGGTCTGTTCCGCCGCGCGATCACGATGAGCGGACAGCAGGTGACGGTATCGGGTCCGCTCCACGCGACGCGCCGCGCGCGGGCTTATCTCGCCCGACTCGGCGTCCAGGACGCGCCACGGCGCCTGCCCGATCTTCCCGTCGAGAAATTGATCGAAGCGCTCGATGCGGGTGATCCGATCGAGAACGGCCCGATCTATTTCGGGCCGGTACTCGACGGGCGTGCGCTGGCGCGCCACCCCTATTGGCCCGACGCGCATCCGAATGGGCTCGGCATCGACCTTATCCTCGGCGCGACGCGTGACGAGACGCGCGATTTCTCCGATCCCGCCTCGCCCGAGATGCGCGGATTGGGCTGGGACGCCCTTCCCGACCGGATCGCTGCAGAACTGCCGGTCGACCTGTCGCCAGAGGCCGTTGTCCGCGCGTATCGCGCTCGCATGCCCGAGGCATCCCCCGCGGACATCTTCTACGCCGCGACTACCGATGGCCGCAGCTGGCGCCCGCAACTGATCGAGGCCGAGCTCCGCGCGCGCGCCGGCCACCCGGCCTTTGTCTATCAGGTCGATTTCCAGTCGCCGACCAATCCCGACCGCGGTGCCTTCCACGGCATCGACATCGGGCTCGTCTTCGGCACGTTCGACGCGCCGTATGCCTGGACCGGCAACGGCCCCCGGACGCACGCGCTGGCGCGGTCGATGCAGCGCCGGTTCGTCGCCTTCGCGCGCTCCGGCACGCCCGATGCGCCGGGACTGCCGCGCTGGCCCGTTTATGATGAGCGCCGCCGCGCGACGATGATCTTCGACGTCTCCAGCCGCGTCGAGAACGATCCGCGCCGCTGGCAGCGCGAGCTGTTCGCCCCCTATCCCTATACCCAACCGGGAACTTGATCTTGACGATTGCCTCCACCTCCCCGCCCCCCGCATCCGCGTTCGACAATCCCGCGCGCGAAGGGCCGCGCGGGCCGCTTTCGGGCATCGGCGTGCTGGATTTGAGCGCCTATATCGCCGGGCCCTACGGCTGCACGCTGCTCGCCGACCAGGGCGCCGACGTAATCAAGGTCGAGCCGCCGGCGGGCGACAACCTGCGTGCCTATCCCTCCACGCTTGAAGGGGAGAATCGCGCGTTTCTCGGGGTCAATCGCAGCAAGCGCGGTATCGTCCTCGACCTCAAGCAGGAGGCGGATCGCCGCCGGCTGCTGGCGTTGGTCGTGCAGGCCGACGTGCTGGTCCACAATTTCCGCCCCGGCGTCGCCGAGCGGCTGGGGATCGACCATCCCAGGCTCGAAGCGATCAATCCGCGCCTGATCTATTGCGCGGTCACCGGTTATGGCGAGGAAGGGCCGCTATGCGGCAAGGCGGGTTACGACCAGGTGCTCCAGGCGATGACCGGGATGTGCGTATTGCAAGGCAAGCCGCCGGTGCCGGAGCTCACCTATGGCTCACCGGTCGACTATTACGCCGCAGCGCTGGTCGCGGCCGGCGTGTCCTCGGCGCTGTTCGAGCGCGAGCGCAGCGGCAAAGGGCAATATGTCGGCATCTCTCTGCTCCGGAGCGCGTTGACGATGCAGTCGGCGCGAATGATCCAGGCCGAAGGCGAGGCGCACGATATCTCGCGCGACATGCGCTCGGGCGGAATCACCGGGCTGCATCCCACCAAGGACGGCTATTTATATCTCTCCGCCAACACGCCGCGTTTCTGGAACGCGCTATGCGAGCGGACCGGGCTCCAGTCCCTGGCGCACGACCCCCGCTACGACAGCGTCCGCAAGCGCGCCGAGCATGCCGGCGAGCTCGTCCCGCTGTTGCGGGAAGCGCTCGCCGACCGCAGCGCGCTGGAATGGGAAGAACAGTTCGGCGAAACCGTGCCCTGTTCAGCGGTGCGCCATATCGAAGAAATGTTCGAACACCCCCAGGTCCGGGCCGAAAACATGGTGACGAGGATCGCGCATCCGCTACTCGGCCATTATCGTGGCGTCAGCCGTGCGATCAAATTCGCGCGCACGCCGGGACCGGAGCCTTTCGCCGCGCCGCTCCTCGGCCAGCACGATCGCGACGGGGCGCAGGGTCAGGGTCTGGACTGACGCCGGCCGACTGTCGCGAGCGATCACGATCCGCGCGGTAATCGTGGCCGCCTGTCGCCGTCGCGCATCGCCTCTTCCGGGCACCTTTCCGTGTCGCGATTGACGGCGCCGCCGATCGCTCCGCTATCAGCCGCTGGAGCGATCGGCCAGAGCCGATCGGGCAGGGAGGCGCTCTAGGAAATCCGCTTGATCGCCGGCGGCACCCAGCGCCCGTCGACCGCTTGGGGACGCGGCAGGTACAGGCGCAAATTCATGCTGAACGGACCGGCCGGCGCGGGCAGCCAATTGGCTTCCCGGTCCGCACCCGGCGAGTCATGCTGGATGTAGAGGTCGAGCGAGCCGTCGGCGTTGAACATCAGCTTGTCGCGATCGCCGATCGCAAAGCGATTGATCGGATTGGCGACGAAAAACTGATCGGGACCATACATGGTTAGCGACCAGAAGGCGGCCGCGGGCGGCAATTGCGCCTTGTCGAAATGGAGGACATAGCGTGCCGCGCCGGTGAACAGCTTGCCATCCCCGTCGAGCAAGCCGAACGGATATATCGCCTCGTCGGGCGGCAGCGCACCGAGACCCGCATAGCCGATGAAGGCGCGCATGAGATAGTCGTTGCCATACGAGCCGATCATGCCCGCCGGGCTGATCCAGCCGTTGCGCGGAATGCCGAAGGTGCGGCGGCGATCGACGATACGCTTATAGCCATCTGCGGCGGCGCGGATCAGCGCGTCGCGCACCACCGGATCGGCCTTGGCCAGATCGAACGACTTGCCCGGGACCAGTCCGATCCGCTCCATGCGCAGCAATATCGGATAGTCGGCAGCGTGCGGCGGGTTGCGCTTCATCAGGTCGGCGAACAGCGCGAAGAAGGCGGCGGCGTCGAGCCTGGCGACCTGGTCGACCGGTGCGGTCTTCATATCGATGGCGGGATCGACCGCATTGCGGGGTGGAACATAGGATCTGCCCCAGCCCGACAGCGGAACGGCGCGCAATCCCGCCTGCAGCTTGTGGACGTTGCCATAATCAGCCGCGCCGTTCGCCTGAAAGCGGCCGATGATCCAACCGGTCTCGGTCGGGCTGACGATGCGGCGGACGCCCTTGGGCAAGGCGCCTTGCCAATGCGGCCCGACCAGGGCGAAGATGCCGCCGCCGGTCCCGGTCGTACGAGACCCGAGCGTCGCGAACACGTCGGTCCACATGTCCATGATCGGAATCACATGATAGCGCCCGGCGGTATCCGGCAGCGTCAGGATCAACGGTTCGCGGCCGACGTCGTACCACAGGCTCGAATAGAGCGTGTCGGCATTGGGTCGCACGACGTCGTGGAAGCCGGCGTCGGGATAGCTCGGCATATTGGCGAAACGGTTGGTCGGCGCGCGATTGGCGCCGGGCGTCGCGACGTTGGTCGTCACGCGACGCGTCATCTCCATCAGCACCAGCGGATAGGCGTAGGTATAGGCCTCGACTCCGATCGCGTAGGCGTCGTCCTCGCTCACCGCGGGACCGGCCGCGGCGACATTGGAGAACAGCATGGCGATGATCGCGAACAATGCGGACAGCTTCTTCATCGGCAGGATCCCCGGGTGTCGATCATGGACCGTATCGTCGCGGTAAAATCGCCGGCGCGCCACGTCGGTTACGCCGCGAAACTGGTGACGTCGCGCGGTTCTATACCCTGCGCGCTGCAATAATCGAGGTAACGGTCGACCATCGTCCGCCAGCTTTCGATCGCCAGCACTTGGTCCTTGTCGTCGAGATAGATCAATTCGCCGACCGTGATGTTGAGGGTGACGATTTCGTCGCCATGGCCTTCCACCGCGACCGCGGTATGCGCGCTCGACGCGGTTTCGAATACAACGCTGCCGGGCGTCGCCACCCAGTCATGCTCGAGATATCGCCACGCGCCTTTGATCGTATAGACGATCACCGTCCCGCTATGATGATGTTTGGGCAGGGCCATGCCGGCTGGCACCTTGAGGAATGTGATCGTCTCGCCGCGCACCGGATCGGCCTTGACCAGCTTGACGTGCGCGTCGGGCGTGTAAGGCAGATACGGCACCCAAGGCACGTCCTCGAAATCGATCGCTCCGGTATCCACACCCTCGAATGCCATCATGGCTCGCATCTCCTGCGTTTCCGCAAGGCTAGCAGCGCTCGGCAGCGAAATTCTTGACTGTCGATGCCGATTATTTAGCTTTCGGCGCCAATCAGCGAGGGCGAACGGCAGATGGCGCGGGGCTTGGTGCCCGGAATTTCCTTTTTCGGTGCCGACCGGCTGATGGCCGAACTCGGTGGCGACGTCGCCGCCGCCTGTCGCGCGACCGGCGTGCCCGCCGAATTGTTCGCGCATTTCGACGTGCCCGTGTCGCTGGACGCGGGAATCGATTTCCTCGAACTGGCGGCGCGATCGACTGGCCGCGAGGACTTCGGACAGCTCCTCGCGCAACGCCAGGATCTCAGCATTCTCGGGCCGATCTACGCGATGATGACGATGGCCGGCAGCGTTGGCGAAGCGCTCGCCATCCTCGCCCAGCAACTCCAACTGCATTCGAGCGGCCTCATGCTCACGCTCGACCGCACCGGGCGAGGCCTGCGCCTCGACTATTCTCTCCATGTGTTCGAGGCCGAGCGCGATCGCCAGGTCATGGAACTCGGCATCGGGCTAGCCGCCAATTTCGTTCGCCGGTACGCGGCTCCCGACTGGGTGCCGGCCGATGTCCAGTTCCGTCATGCGCCGCCGGTCGGCCCCACCGTCCACGAGGCGATGTTCGGCGCCACCGTGACCTATCACCAGGACCGCAACGCCTTGAGCATCGACCACGCCACCGCCGCCCGGCCGGTGGGCCAGGCCAGCGCGGCGACGCGGCACATCCTCCAGCGGCTGATGCGTGAGCGGCTGGCGTTCGAGCCCGATGCCCTCACGCTGCGGGTCGAGGCGGCGATCCGCGCGCTGCTTCCTTATGGTGCCGATTGCTCGATCGACGCGGTGTCGACCTATCTCGGCGCCAGCGTACGGACCTTGCAGCGCCGACTCGACGACAACGGCACCGCGTTCGGCATCCTGCGGGAACAAGTGCGCGACGACCTCGCGCGGAAATATCTGACTCAATCGTCGCTCAACCTCGCCGAGATCGCGGACGTGCTCGGCTTTGCCCAGCCGAGCGCCTTCAGTCGGGCGTTTAGCCGCGCCAATGGCATGGCGCCGCTTCGCTACCGGCAGCGGAATCGCGTTCGCCCGACGGGCGTCAGCGCGACGAGAGATTCTTTCTCGCGATCGCGCCGATGATGATCAGGAACGCCGCCAGCCTGATGAGGTAAATCCAGCTCCGCTCCTCGACCGGCATACCGCTGAACGTAAGCAGCGCATGGGCGAGACCGAGCAGCGAAAAAGCGAGCGCGAACGCCAGGAACAGGAATTCGTCGGTGTTGCGCCAAAAGCGCAGGAAGAACAGCCCCGCCAGGCAGAACCCCATGGTGGTGGCGCCCGAGATGAAATCCAGCAGCGTCACTCTTCCGCTCCCTGGCTCCAGATGAATCCGTAGAGAAGCACGATGACCGCGCCGAACGAGAACAATGCCCGCACCAGCCTGAAGTCGATGTCGGGAAAGACGATCATGTCCAGGATGAGGAACAAATTGTTGCCCGCGAGCAGCACGAAGCACAACGCGCTCCAGAACAGCAGCGGCGCGCGCGTTTTCCGCCAGGTCTTGCCGAGCAGCCAGGCGCAGGCCGTGCTCGTGACGAAGCACAGGACGTAGACGACCGCTGGAACGAGATTCCCCAAGCCTCAGTCCCTCCGCATCCGGAATGCATCCGCGAACGCCGTCAACCCGCCGTGCGCCGAACTGACGATCAGACGGCGCACCTTGTCCGGGCTGCTGGCATATTGCGCTTCGGCGTCACGTACCAGAGCGTCGAGCGCCTCGTTGGCCGGCTGATAGCGTACCCCATCCTCGGACGTCTGCACGACCAGCCCCGCGGCGATCAGCGACGCCACGCTTTGGTCGACGACCAGGTCGCTGGCGCGCAGCGCGGTCACCAACTCGCCGCGATGCCATTCGCGATCCGAGCCCTTGCGCAGGAAGCACAGCAATTCGAGCGCCCAGACCGAGCGGAAGGTGGAACGGATGAAACCGGAGATATCGTGCCGCGCGGGCATTTTCCCGGATTTGCTCCCTGTGTCGGCCCCCACCGGCACGCGTTTCCTAACCATTGAAATACTTTAGGCAACCCCATCCCGCGGCCTGCTCCAGGTTAAGCTTTTTTTATGCTTGGACGCGGAGATGTTTGTTATAGCTGAGAGAAGCGGCCGGGGGGCCGCCAACGATAAGCGGGGTGGGAGATGCCTGGAGCCATGGGTGCACGCAGAACAATCCCCCGAAACGCTGGATCGCCGGCAACTCGTCGCTGCGCTCCGTAGTCTAAGACGCGGAGATTTCTCGGTCCGCCTGCCGGAGGACCTTTCGGGCACCGATGGCGAGATAGCGACCTTGTTCAACGAGGTCGTCGGCCTCGAAGAACAGATGACGAGCGAATTCGCGCGGCTGTCGCGCGTCGTCGGCAAGGAAGGCAAGATCAACCAGCGCGGCCATGTCCGCGGCGCGACCGGCGGCTGGGAAGTCAAGCTGCGCGCGCTCAACGAACTGATCGAGGACATGGTGCAGCCGACCGCGGAGGTCGCGCGCGTCATCGGCGCGGTCGCCAAGGGCGACCTGTCGCAAGCGATGAGCGTCGAGATCGACGGGCGTGCGCTGCGCGGCGAATTCCTGCGCATCGGCAAGGTGGTGAACACCATGGTCGAGCAGCTCGCGTCGTTCGCGTCGGAAGTGACGCGCGTGGCGCGCGAAGTGGGTACCGAGGGCAAATTGGGCGGCCAGGCCAAGGTCAAGGGCGTCGCCGGCACCTGGAAGGACCTGACCGACAACGTCAACGCGATGGCGACCAACCTGACCGGTCAGGTGCGCAACATCGCCGAAGTGACGACCGCGGTGGCGTCAGGCGATCTTTCGAAGAAGATCACCGTCGAGGTGAAAGGCGAGATCCTCGAGCTCAAGAACACGATCAACGTCATGGTCGACCAGCTCAACGCCTTCGCGTCGGAAGTGACCCGCGTGGCGCGCGAAGTCGGTACCGAAGGCAAGCTCGGCGGCCAGGCGCAGGTGCCCGGCATCGGCGGCACGTGGAAGGATCTGACAGACAACGTCAATCTGATGGCCGCCAACCTGACCGGCCAGGTCCGCAACATCGCAGAGGTCACGACCGCGGTTGCCAAGGGCGATCTGTCCAAGAAGATCACGGTCGACGTGAAGGGCGAGATCCTCGAGCTCAAGAACACGATCAACGTCATGGTCGACCAGCTCAACGGCTTCGCCTCGGAAGTGACCCGCGTGGCCCGCGAAGTCGGAACCGAGGGCAAGCTCGGTGGCCAGGCGCAGGTGCCCGGCGTCGCCGGTACCTGGAAAGACCTGACCGACAACGTCAATCTGATGGCCGACAATCTGACCGGCCAGGTCCGCAACATCGCCGAAGTGACGACCGCGGTGGCCCGCGGCGACTTGTCGAAGAAGATCACCGTCGACGTGAAGGGGGAGATCCTCGCCCTCAAGGACACGATCAACGTCATGGTCGACCAGCTCAACGGCTTTGCGTCCGAAGTGACGCGCGTGGCGCGCGAGGTCGGCACCGAGGGCAAGCTCGGCGGCCAGGCGCAGGTGCCGGGCGTCGCGGGCACCTGGGCCGATCTCACCGACAACGTCAATCTGATGGCCGCCAACCTGACCGGTCAGGTGCGTAACATCGCCGAGGTGACGACCGCGGTCGCTAAGGGCGACTTGTCGAAGAAGATCACCGTCGACGTGAAGGGCGAAATCCTCGCCCTCAAGGACACGATCAACACCATGGTCGACCAACTCAACGGCTTCGCCAGCGAGGTCACGCGCGTGGCGCGCGAGGTCGGCTCGGAAGGCAAGCTCGGCGGCCAGGCGCAGGTCGAAGGCGTCGCCGGCACTTGGAAGGACCTGACCGACAACGTCAACGCGATGGCGACCAACCTGACCGGTCAGGTGCGCAACATCGCCGAGGTGACGACCGCGGTGGCCTCGGGCGATCTGTCCAAGAAGATCACCGTCGACGTGAAGGGCGAAATCCTCGAACTCAAGAACACCATCAACACGATGGTCGATCAGCTCAACGCCTTCGCCTCCGAAGTGACGCGCGTGGCGCGCGAAGTGGGCTCGGACGGCAAGCTCGGCGGCCAGGCGCAGGTGCCGGGCGTCGGCGGCACGTGGAAGGACCTGACCGACAACGTCAACCTGATGGCCGACAATCTGACCGGCCAGGTCCGCAACATCGCCGAGGTGACGACCGCGGTGGCGCGCGGCGACTTGTCGAAGAAGATCACGGTCGACGTGAAGGGCGAGATCCTCGAGCTCAAGAACACGATCAACGTCATGGTCGACCAGCTCAACGGCTTCGCCTCGGAAGTGACCCGTGTGGCGCGCGAGGTCGGCACCGAGGGCAAGCTCGGCGGCCAGGCCAACGTGCGCGGCGTCGCCGGCACGTGGAAGGACCTGACCGACAACGTCAACCTGATGGCCGACAATCTGACCGGCCAGGTCCGCAACATCGCCGAAGTGACGACCGCGGTGGCCCGCGGCGACTTGTCGAAGAAGATCACGGTCGACGTGAAGGGCGAGATCCTCGAGCTCAAGAACACGATCAACGTCATGGTCGACCAGCTCAACGGCTTCGCTAGCGAAGTGACCCGCGTGGCCCGCGAAGTCGGCACCGAGGGCAAGCTCGGTGGCCAGGCGCAGGTGCCGGGGGTTGGCGGCACGTGGAAGGACCTCACCGACAACGTCAACCTGATGGCGACCAACCTGACCAATCAGGTGCGCGGCATCGCCGACGTCGTGACCGCGGTGGCGCAGGGCAACCTCAAGCGCAAGCTGACGCTCGACGCCAAGGGCGAGATCGCGACCCTGGCCGAGACGATCAACCTCATGATCGAGACGCTCGCGACCTTCGCCGACCAGGTCACCAACATGGCGCGCGAGGTCGGCATCGAAGGCAAGCTCGGCGGCCAGGCGCGCGTGCCGGGCGCGGCCGGCCTGTGGCGCGACCTGACCGACAACGTCAACCAGCTTGCGGCGAACCTGACCAACCAGGTGCGCTCGATCGCCGACGTGGCGACCGCGGTGACCAAGGGCGACCTCACCCGCTCGATCGCGGTCGAAGCTTCGGGCGAAATGGCGGCGCTCAAGGACAATATCAACGAGATGATCCGCAATCTGAAGGATCAGACGCTCAAGAACGCCGAGCAGGACTGGCTCAAGACCAACCTCGCCCGCTTCAGCCGCATGCTGCAGGGCGAGCGCGACCTGTCGACCGTGTCGAACCTGATCATGTCCGAGCTCGCGCCGCTGGTCGGGGCGCAATATGGCGTGTTCTACGTCACCAATCGCGACGGCGACGATACCGTGTTGGAACTGGCGGCAAGCTATGGTGCCGAGAGCCGCGACGCGCTGAAGCCGGTGTTCCAGCTCCGCGAGGGCCTGATCGGCCAGTCGGCCGCCGACAAGCGGCCGATCATGCTCGAAGAGGTCCCCGCCGACTTCATCCGGATCGGCTCCGGCCTGGGCGAGGCGCGGCCGGCCAACGTCACCATCCTACCGGCGCTGTTCGAGGACGAGGTCAAGGCGGTGATCGAGCTCGCCTCGTTCAGCGAGTTCAACGAGACCCACCAGAACTTCCTCGACCAGCTGATGGAATCGGTCGGCATCGTGCTCAACACGATCGCCGCGACGATGCGTACCGAGGGCCTGCTCAAGCAATCGCAATTGCTCACCCAGGAACTCCAGGCGCGCCAGACCGAGCTGACCACCAAGCAGGAGGAACTGCACAACACCAACGAGGAACTGGAGGAAAAGGCGCAGCTGCTCGAGAACGAGAAGCGCCAGGTCGAGGCCAAGAATCTCGAGATCGAAATGGCGCGGCGCGCGCTCGAGGAGAAAGCCGAACAGCTCGCGCTGACGTCCAAGTACAAGTCCGAATTCCTGGCGAACATGAGCCACGAATTGCGCACCCCGCT
>NZ_JBQCCN010000211.1:0-17176 GCF_051962185.1 Sphingomonas sp. | reverse complement strand
GTGTGCGCCTCGATCATCGTCGCGGCGAACGATTTGACGCCTGCGGAGGCGGCATTGGTCTTGGCGAGCTTGGCGGCGGCGATCTCGAACGCGTCGCTCTTGGCGGCCTTGTCGGCGAATTCCTGGCCGGTCGGCGTCGGGCTCAGCGCGTTGCCGGCGGCGGTGAGCGCGTTGCCGGTGGCGTCGCTCGCCGCATCCATCGCGTTGCCCGTGGTATTGCTGACGTCGGACCCGATATCGGTCACGGCGTTGGTCGTCGTGTCCTGGGTTTTTTGCGAGCAAGCGGCGAGCGCCGCGATGAGCGCGATCGCGCTGAAACCAAGTCTGGCGTTCATGGCTATGTCTCCTTCGAGACGCACGAACGCCTCGACGGGCAGGGACGTTCCGGTCGCGTCCTGCGTCAGGCCAGGCTAGGCAAGTCCAATCCCTTGTCGCGTGCGCAGTCGATCGCGATGTCGTAGCCGGCATCGGCGTGGCGCATCACGCCGGTCGCCGGGTCGTTCCACAACACGCGTTCGAGCCTCGCCGCCGCCTCGGCCGTGCCGTCGGCGACGATCACCATGCCGGCATGCTGCGAGAATCCCATGCCGACCCCGCCGCCATGGTGGAGCGACACCCAGGTCGCGCCGGATGCGGTGTTGAGCAGCGCGTTGAGCAATGGCCAGTCGCTGACCGCGTCGGTGCCGTCGCGCATCGCCTCGGTCTCGCGATTGGGGCTGGCGACCGATCCCGAATCGAGGTGGTCGCGGCCGATCACCACCGGCGCCTTCAATTCGCCCTTGGCCACCATCTCGTTGAACGCGAGGCCGAGCCGGTGGCGGTCGCCGAGCCCGACCCAGCAGATTCGCGCCGGCAGACCCTGGAAGTGGATCCGCTCGCGCGCCATGTCGAGCCAGCGGTGGAGATGCGCATTGTCGGGCAGCAGCTCCTTCACCTTGGCATCGGTCTTGTAGATGTCCTCGGGATCGCCCGACAGCGCCGCCCAGCGGAACGGCCCGATGCCGCGGCAGAAGAGCGGGCGGATATAGGCAGGCACGAAGCCGGGGAAGTCGAACGCATTGGCGACGCCTTCGTCCTTGGCGATCTGTCGGATGTTGTTGCCGTAATCGACCGTCGGCACGCCCGCCGCCTGGAAATCGAGCATCGCGCGGACATGTGTCGCCATCGACGCCTTGGCCGCCCGGGCGACGCCCTCGGGATCGCGCTCGCGTCCCTCGAACCATTGCTCGAGCGTCCAGCCCTGCGGGAGATAGCCGTTGACCGGATCGTGCGCCGAGGTCTGGTCGGTCAGCAGGTCGGGGCGGATGCCGCGGCGATACATTTCGGGGAGCAGGTCGGCGGCATTGCCGAGCAAGCCGACCGACACCGTCTTGCCCTCGGCTTTGGCGCGGTCGAGGATCGCCATCGCTTCCTCGATCGTGTCGGCCTTATGGTCGAGATAGCCGGTCGCCAGCCGCATCTCGATACGGCTCGGCTGGCATTCGATCGCGAGACACGAGGCGCCCGCCATCACTGCCGCGAGCGGCTGCGCGCCGCCCATGCCGCCCAGGCCCGCGGTCAGCAGCCAGCGGCCGCTGAGGTCACCGCCATAATGCTGGCGGCCCATCTCGACGAAGGTCTCGTAGGTGCCCTGAACGATGCCCTGGCTGCCGATATAGATCCACGAGCCGGCGGTCATCTGGCCGTACATCATCAGGCCCTTGCGATCGAGCTCGGCGAAATGCTCCCAGGTCGCCCAATGCGGCACGAGGTTGGAGTTGGCGAGCAGCACGCGCGGCGCATTCTCGTGCGTGCGGAACACGCCGACCGGCTTGCCCGACTGGATCAGCAAGGTCTGGTCGCCCTCCAGCCGGCGCAAGGTCTCGACGATGCGGTCGTAGCTTTTCCAGTCGCGCGCGGCGCGGCCGATGCCGCCATAGACGACCAGTTCCTGGGGATTCTCCGCCACGCGCGGGTCGAGATTGTTCATCAGCATGCGCAGCGGCGCTTCGGTCAGCCAGGACTTGGCCGAAAGATCGGTGCCGGTCGGCGCCTCGATGTGACGCTTGTTGTCGATACGGGTCATGCTTGGTCCTTGGCGAAGGAAAGGGCAGCCGCGAGTACGCTGGCGAGGTCGGCGCGGAGCGGAGCTGCGTAGTCGGGATCCCAGACGGGCGGCCAGTTGCTCTCGTCGGGCTCGCCGGTCGGTTCTGTCAGGTAGGCGCGCATCGCGATCTCCATCTGGATCGCGTGGACGCCGGTTTCGGGCTGGCCGTAATGCCGGGTGGTCCAGCCGCCACGGAAGCGGCCGTTGAGGACGTGGCTGCGGCTGGCGCATTGCGCGACAACGGCATCGCTCAGCGCCGGATCGCACGTCTTGCCGTTATCGGTGCCGATGTTGAGTTCGGGCAGCTCGCCGTCGAACAGCCGCGGGATGCGGCTGCGGATCGAGTGGCAATCATAGAGCACGACGCGCGGATGGAGCGCGCGGAGGCGAGCGATCTCCGCTTTGATCGCGGCGTGATAGGGCGCGAACCATGTTTCGCGCCGTGCTGCGACATCGGGCGTCGCGCCGTCGTGATAGAGCGGCTCGCCGTCGAATGTCTCGGTAGGACACAGCCCAGTGGTCGCTTGGCCCGGATAGAGCGACGCGCCCGACGGATCGCGGTTGCAGTCGATCACGCTGCGCGACACGTCGGTCCAGATCATCGTTGCGTCGGCGAGCCCGTCGTAGAGCGCGCGGATATGCCAGTCGGCGTCGCGGATCGCCCACCAGCGCGAGCGGAAATCGGGGAGCAGGGCAGGCGGGATATCGGTGCCGCCATGGGGGAAGGCGAGGATCAGCGGACTGTCGCTGCGCTCGACGTGGAGCCAGGTCATGCGGTTGCTCCCGGCGTCAGCCTCATTTCCAACGTCATCCCAGGCTTGTCCCGGGATCCACCGCGCCGCCAACGAAGGACGAGAGGCTCGAGCTTCCCAGCCAGCCGCCCGGTGGATCCCGGCACAAGGCCGGGATGACGGTTGGGGAGAGAAGGCCCGGTCACGCCCAAACCACTCCCGGCAATTCGCCCACCGCGACGAGCATCCGCTTCGACCGCACCAGCTCGGTCGCTACCGCCATGTCCGGCGCCATGTGGCGATCGTCGGTCAGCGTCGGCACCCGCTCGCGCAGCAGCCGCCGGACGTGCTCGACCGGCTCGCTCGACTTGAGCGGCGCATGGAAATCGCAGCCCTGCGCGCCCGCCAGCAATTCGATCCCCAGCACCGCGTCGACATTGGCTGCCATCTCGATCAGCCGCCGCGCGCCGTGCGCCGCCATCGACACATGATCCTCCTGATTGGCCGAGGTCGGAATCGAATCCACGCTCGCGGGCATCGCGCGCTGCTTGTTTTCGGAGACGAGAGCGGCGGCGGTCACTTGCGGAATCATGAAGCCGGAGTTGAGCCCCGGCTTGGGGGTCAGGAACGCGGGTAGGCCGGACAAGGCCGGGTCGACCAGCATCGCGATGCGCCGCTCGGCGAGGCTGCCGATCTCGCAGATCGCGAGCGCGATCATGTCGGCGGCGAAGGCGACGGGCTCGGCGTGAAAATTGCCCCCCGACAGCGCCTCGTCGGTTTCCGGGAAGATCAGCGGATTGTCCGACACGCCATTGGCCTCGGTCACCAAGGTTTCGCCGGCCTGGCGCAGCAGGGTGAGGGCGGCGCCCATCACCTGGGGCTGGCAGCGCAGGCAATAAGGATCCTGGACGCGCGTATCGCCTTCGCGATGCGAGGCGCGGATCGGCGAGTCCTCCATCATCCGGCGGAGCGCATCGGCGGTCTCGATCTGGCCGCGATGGCCGCGCAAGGCATGGATGCGATGGTCGAACGGAGCGTCGGAGCCCTTGGCCGCCTCGGTCGACAGAATGCCGGTGACCAAGGCGGCGCGATACAGCCGCTCGGCCTCGAACAGCCCGGCCAGGGCATAAGCCGTCGAGAATTGCGTGCCGTTGAGCAGCGCCAGCCCTTCCTTGGGGCCGAGGACCAGCGGCGTGAGGTCTGCCTCCGCCAAAGCCTCGGCAGCCGGGAGGCGGCGGTCGCCGACAAACATCTCGCCGACGCCGATCATCGCCGTAGTCATATGCGCGAGCGGCGCGAGGTCGCCCGACGCGCCGACCGACCCCTGCGCCGGCACCACCGGCACCAGTCCTTTCGTCAGCATCGCCTCGAGCAGATCGACCGTCGCCGGCGCCACGCCCGACGCGCCGCGCGCCAGGCTGGCGAGCTTCAACGCCATCATCAGCCGCGCGATCGGTACCGGCATCGGCTCGCCGACGCCTGCGGCATGGCTCAGCACGATATTGCGCTGGAGCGTCGCCAGATCCGCGTCGCCGATCTTGACGCTGGCGAGCTTTCCGAAGCCGGTGTTGATGCCATAGACCGGCTCGTGCCGGGCGAGGATGCGCCCGACCGCGGCGGCGCTCTCGGCGATCGCCGGGCGGCTGGCGGGGTCGAGCACCGGCGCCGCGCCGTCATGGATAGCCTGCCACGCCGCATAGGGGACGGCACCGGGGGTCAACAGCATTCGCCGTCCTTCACGCGCAGATGGAGAGGATTGAAGCCGACCCGGTACACCAGCTCGGCGGGGTCGGAGATGTCCCAGATCGCGAGGTCGCACGCCTTGCCGGGCTCGATCGTGCCGATCTCATGACCCAGGCCGAGTGCATGAGCGGCATTGACGGTCACGCCGCGCAACGCCTCGGTCACGGTCAGGCGGAACAGGGTCGCCGCCATGTTGAGCATCAGCAGCAGCGAGGTGGTCGGCGAGGTGCCGGGATTGCAGTCGGTCGCGATCGCGATCGGTACGCGATGCGCGCGGAACAGGTCGACCGGGGGGAGCTTGGTCTCGCGCATGAAGTAGAAGGCACCGGGCAGCAGCACCGCGACCGTTCCGGCGGCGGCCATCGCCCTGGCGTCGTCCTCGTCGGCATATTCGAGATGATCGGCCGACAGCGCGCCGAAGCTGGCGGCGAGGCTGGCGCCATGGAGTGCCGACAATTGCTCGGCATGGAGCTTGACCGGCAGGTCGGCATCGCGCGCCGCGGCGAGGACGCGGCCGGTCTGCTCGGGGGTGAATCCGATCCCTTCGCAAAAGGCGTCGACCGCATCGGCCAGTCCTCGCGCGGCGGGGATCATCTCGTCGGCGACGAGCGCGATATAATCGTCGGCGCGGCCGGCATAGTCGGGCGGCAAGGCATGCGCGCCGAGCAGGGTGGTCGCAACGCGCACCCGCCGCTCGGCACTCAGTGCCCGTGTCGCGCGCAGCATCTTGAGTTCGTCGGCGACGGTAAGGCCATAGCCCGACTTGATCTCGATCGTCGTCACGCCCTCGGCCAGCAACGCATCGAGCCGAGGCAAGGCGGTCGTGATGAGATCGGCCTCGCTCGCCGACCGGGTCGCGCGCATGGTCGAGACGATGCCGCCGCCGGCGCGCGCGATCTCCTCATAGGAGACGCCGTCGAGCCGCTGCGCCCATTCGCCCGCGCGGTCGCCGGCATGGACGAGGTGCGTATGGCAATCGATCAGCCCGGGCGTGACCCAGCGCCCGCCGCAATCCACGACGTCGCCCATCGCGGCGGGAGCGTCCGCACTGGCGCCGGCATAAGCGATTCGCCCGTCGCGCTGGATCACGACGCCGTCTTCGACCACGCCCAGCCCATCGCCGGTCATCGTCGCGAGTCGCGCATTGATCCAGGTCCGCTCCATCTCCTCTATCTTGCCTGCGTGCATTATTATGTCTAGACATAATCGACAGGAGGACCGATGCCGACACTCTGGTTCGAACGCGCGTTGCTGGCGGACGGCTGGGCCGAACGGGTCCGCGTCGCGCTTGACGGGGCGATCATTTCCGCGATCGAGACCGGCGTCGCGCCGGCCCCCGACGACCAGCGTCACGGCGCCGCTTTGCCCGGTCTGTGCAATGTCCATAGCCATGGCTTCCAGCGCGGCATGGCCGGCCTGTCGGAACGGCGCGGCCGGCCCGACGACGATTTCTGGAGCTGGCGCGAGGTGATGTACCGCTTCCTCGACCGCCTGACGCCCGACGATATCCAGGCGATCACCGCTCAGGCCTATGTCGAGATGCTGGAAGGCGGCTTCACCCGCGTCGGCGAGTTCCATTATCTCCACAACGACGTGAGTGGCGCGCGCTACGCCGACCCCGCCGAAACCGTCGGCGCGATCGTCGCGGCGGCGGAGCAAAGCGGGATCGGCCTCACCTTGCTCCCGGTCTTCTACGCGCATGCCGACTTCGGCGGCGCGCCGCCCGCGCCGGGACAGCGGCGCTTCATTTCGGACGCCGACGGGTTTGCGCGGCTGGTCGAGGCGAGCCGCGCCAAATTGCCCGGCGATGCGATGCTCGGCATCGCGCCGCACTCGCTCCGCGCGGTGACGGCAGAGGAACTCGCCGCGATCCTGCCGCTCGCCGAGGACGGCCCGCTCCACATCCATGCCGCCGAGCAAGTGCGCGAGGTCGAGGCCTGCGTCGCCTGGAGCGGCGCGCGACCGGTGCAATGGCTGCTCGATCATGCCGAGGTCGATGCGCGCTGGTGCCTGATCCACTCGACTCATGTCGACGCCGGCGAAACCGCGCGCCTCGCCGCGAGCGGGGCGGTGGCGGGGCTGTGCCCGGTGACCGAGGCCAATCTGGGCGACGGCGTGTTTCCGGCGGTCGACTATCTGGCGGCTGGTGGAAGGATCGGGATCGGCACCGATTCGAACATCCTGATCGACGCCGCCAGCGAACTTCGCGCGATCGAATATTCGCAGCGCCTGACGCGGCGGAAGCGCGCCTTGCTGGTCGACGAGGCCGAGCCCTCGGTCGGCGCGACGCTGTTCGCCCGCGCCCAGGCGGCGGGCGCGCAAGCGCTCGGCGTCACGAACGGCATCGCCGTCGGCAACGCCGCGGATATTCTCTCGCTCGGCCTCGACCATCCCGCGATGATCGGCGCTGGCGCCGACCTGCTCGACCGCTGGATCTTCGCCGCCCGCCCCGGGGCGATCGACAGCGTGTGGCGCGCGGGGCGCAAGATGGTCGAGCATGGCCGGCACATCGCCGCCGACGTGGTCGCCGATCGTTATCGCCGTACCGTCACCGCCCTGCTGGCATGACGGTCGAGGCGCGCATCCGCCGCGAGATCGAGGCGCGGATCCATTCGGGCGAATGGAAGCCCGGCCATCGCATCCCGTTCGAGCACGAACTGGTCGGCATCTATGGCTGCTCGCGCGCGACGGTCAGCAAGGCGCTGGGCGGGCTCGCCAAGGACGGACTGATCGAGCGCCGCCGCAAGGCCGGCTCGTTCGTCGCGCACCCGCAGGTCCATTCGGCGGTGCTCGAGGTGCCCGATCTCGCCCAGGTCATCGCCGCGCGCGGCGAGGACTATCGCTGGCGGTTGACTGACCGCCGCCTTGCCGACAGCGCCGGCGACGTTCCGCTCCCCGCCTTGCTAGTGGAAGGCGTGCATTTCGGTGGCGGCGAGCCGTTCGCGCTCGAGCACCGATCGATCGCGCTCGCCGCCGTCCCCGACGCCGAGCAGGAGAGCTTCGCCGACCAGCCGCCCGGCACCTGGCTGCTCGAACATGTCCCATGGACCGCCGCGCGCCACCGCATCCGCGCGGTCGAGGCGAGCGCGCCGGAGGCCAAGGCGCTCGGGCTGCGGCCGCGCGGCGCCTGTCTCGAGCTTGACCGCACGACCTGGCGCTCGGGTCAGATCGTGACGCGCGTCCGTCAGCTGTTCCGTGGGGATCGCTACGACCTCGTCGCCGAGTTCAGGCCGTAGCGCCGCGGCGCGCCCGTCAGCTCCGCCGGATCCGCGCCCGTGCCAGGCGCTTGTCCTCGAGCGAATAATAGAGCCAGATCGCACCGTCCTGGAGGACCACCGAGGCGGCGAAGGCTATATCGGTGCCGGTGCGGTCCGCGGCCGGCGGCGGCGTCAGCAAAGGCTGGATGCAGCGGTCGACGACGTGGAGATAATCGCGGGAGAAGGCGACCCACCCGATCCGCCAACGCGCGTCGCGGGTCGCGCCATTGTAGAACATGACCGGCCGGTGCTGCTGGTCGGTCAGCAACGGCCCGGTCGACAGATGCCAATTGTCCCAGCTCCTCTCGCGCGGCATGAACGGGGTTGGCCGTTCGTCCCAGGGTCCACACACGTCTTCGCTGATCGCGAGGCCGACGCGCGATGCGTCGTCCTGGGCATATTCATAGAACAATCGCCAATGCCCGTCGGCGGTGCGGTTGACGGTCGCCTCCTTGGTGTTACCCATCGATTTGGACGAGGCGAGCGCGACGCCGGTCTTGGTCAGACGGTCGATGCTCGGCCCCTCGGCGTAGAACATCTGGCCATGCGCCATGTCGGCGGCGACCCCGGTGTAATAGACGACATAGCTGCCGTCCTCCATCTGCAGGACGGTGGGATCCTCGACGCCGCCGATATCCTGCTGGTCGGGCCCCGCGACGATCGACGGCGTGTCGAGCATGGTGAAGGTGCGCCCGTCGTCGCTCCACCCGCCCCAGATCGCGCCGGTATCGGTGCGCTCGGCGCCATGGCGCGGCACCGCGCGCACCATGATGCCGATGCGACCGTCGCGATCCTGCCAGGCATAGGGGCTCATCCAGTCGCGCTTCATCAATTCGGGCGGACCCTGGAGCGTCACCTGCTCCATCTTCTCGACGTTGAAATCGAGCGGTTGCTTGCGGTCGTCGACCGGCTGCTTGGTGTCGCCGGTGCCGGAATCGCGATGCGGGTCGGTATCGGTCATGCGCCCAGCGCCTGCATCAGCGACAGCCCGCCGTCGATCGCGACGCGTGCTCCGGTGACGTAGCTCGCCTCGTCCGAACACAACCAGCGAACCAGCATGGCGACTTCCTCGGGCTTGCCGGCGCGGCCCAAGGGAATGTTGCATTCGAGCGTCTTGCGATAGGTCGGGTCGGCCTCGGCGCGCGCGTTCATCGGGGTCAGGATCATGCCGGGCTCGACCGCGTTGACCCGTACGCCGTTCGCGGCCTCCTCGATCGCCAGCGTCTCGACCAGGTTGGTCAGCCCGCCCTTGGCCGCGCAATAATCGGCGCCGCCGGCGCGCACGGCATAAGCGTGGATCGACGAGATGTGGACGATCGATCCCGCCGCGCGCGCGTCGCGGCCGTGCAGGAAACGGCGCGAGGTCAGGAACGCGCCGGTCAAATCGGTGTCGAGCAGCCGCCGCCACTGCGCCAGTTCCATGGTGCGCACGGTGACACCCGACATGTTGAGCCCGGCCGAATTGACCAGCACCGACGCCGGGCCGAACGCCTTTTCGACGGCGGTGAAGGCGGCTTCGACCGACGCTTCGTCGTCCACGCCGCACTGGACCGGCAATGCGCGGCCGCCCGCGGCCTCGACCGCCGCGGCAGTCGACCGAGCGGCAGCCTCGTCGCTATGGTACAGCACCGCCACATCGTCGCGCCCGCCGCCGAACGCCACGGCACAGGCTTGTCCGATGCCCGATTCGGCGCCGGTCACTATCACGCATCGTCCCATTCCGATCTCCTTGCCGCCGCGAAACGAACGCGGGCGGGCCAGGGTTTCCGAATGGCGTCAGTCGACGACCCAAAGGTATAATTCGTGGCCGTCGATGAACTCCCGCGTGCGCGGCGCCCATTGGCGCAGGGGGAAGCCGTGGCTGAGGACGCGGCTGCCGGGCGCGAGCTCGGTGCTCAGGCGTGGGGCCAGCATGCGATTGACATGGGGGACGAGATAGAGGGTAACGACGCTGGCGGCCTCGAGCCGGGTTTCGAAGAGATCCTCGCGGCGGAAATGGGCAAGGTCCTCGACCCCGGCCGCGCGCGCCGCCGCCTCGGCCTCGGCGATCCGCGCCGGATCGATATCCACGCCGAGCCCCTTCGCGCCGCGCCGCGCGGCGGCGATCACGATGCGGCCATCGCCGCAGCCGAGGTCGATGAGATGATCGCCGGGGCCGACCTCGGCGAGATCGAGCATGCGATCGACCAACGGCTCGGAGGTCTGCCAATAAGGCGCGTCGAGATGCTGGGGCGTTCCCGCCCAGGGGCCACGCAGCGCCTTGCAGGAGCGATCCTCTTCCTGTCCCCTGCCGAGATCGATGCCCATTCCCCCGCCCGATGCGACCGCGTTTCGTTACCAGAATGCGAGCCTGGGCAGGCCGGGTCAATCGGCCCGGGCGAGGACGGGTCCCGATTTCGACTGGTTCGCGAAGAAAATGGTGCTGCCGGTGAGGATTGAACTCACGACCTCAGCCTTACCAAGATATCCCCGGGGTTTTCGCCGCGCTTTCCAATTCTTCGCTAGAGCACGATGATGCATTGATATGTCGAAACGCTCGTAAAGGGTGCAAGCTCTACAACGTTTATGGCTACGGCTATCGCCTCGGCTCTTCGACGAATAGGAGACTGCCGAGGTCCGGCTCGCAACGAACAAATGCCCGCAGAAGCCGGGAACCTATTGGCCGATCTGGTTAACGCGAATTTCCACCAGAGCAATTTAGAGGCGGTGTGACCAATCTCGGCCCATTGCGTCGGAAGAGGAGCGTACGGCAGGAATAGGCCTTGGGCCACGCCGTTCGATCACGGTTGCCGCTCCAGAATTTGGCGTACCGGTTGCAGCGTCGGTCAGGTATCGCGCCTCAAAGGATTGGGACACCGAACTTCTGATCTCCGCTCCACCGAAGTTCACGCTCGGCACGCAATCTAACCAGCAGAGCGGAATTCGTTCATCTAGTCGTGCTGAAAGGTGCAGACGCCGCCCGACGCTCTTGCGGAGACGAAGTCGCTGTATTGATTCGATATTTTTCCGTCGCTGGCCACGTAGTCCTGCCCCGTGACCCAAATCGCATTGACGAGGCAGATCAAATCCTGTGCCTTGTACCCCGCATTATTAGAGGTCGCTGCGACGTACAACGTGCCGCAGCTGACAGCGCCCTGACACGATGGTCGAACGGAAACGCGAGCTGCGACCGGCATTGCCGGGTCTTCGAAATTTGAAATATAAATGCGTCCTATTCCGTCATAATCGGCGGAAATCGTTCGCCGTTTACCTTTGCCAACAAGGGAAAAATCGGGCCTAATAAATCCGCCTTTTTCAATGTTTGGGGTAGGCAGAACTTCCAAACAGACAAAATCTGTGCAAAAATTGGGAGAATGGGGAGGTGCGCTATTAGACACGCAAAATAGCGCAGCGAAGATCGATAAGACTTTATATCGCATAATTCACCTACTATCTACACCCCGCATAGTCAGGCTTGGACGCGCACACAAACCTATTCGCTCGATCTACTTCCTTGATAGCGCCGCTTCTGATTTCCTGAATCGTAGGATCCGTGTATTCCGTCCCGTCGCGCGTCGACATGATATCATCCTTGGATTTGGTATAGCCGCTCGCCTGTCGCTTTCCATCCTTGGTGCGCTTGCCCTCCTTGTAGCCGTCCTTGGCGTTCCCATTGTGAGAAATCTCATGGGCTCCGACTGGCCCGACGTCGTTTGCGGAGGAGTCAACCCAGCTCGTATTGCCATTGCGATCACCGCACGACGTATCGACCTTGCAATGGTCCAAATATCCTCCAGCTTTCATTTTGACCTCATTCACCCCCTTTTTTCCGACCGCAGACGGGTCAACGACGATGACCTCAACTTTTTCACCGTGCGCTGTCGTTATATTGGTGAGCGTGTTAATTATTTTATCGCGGGCGGCCGTATTTCCGGCATCCGGGCCTGTGAACGCAAGTATATACTGGATAGTGACATTTCCATTGCTGTCGGTCACCCAAATTGCCCGTAGACCTGTGGCGTCTTTGCCGTTTATCGGATCGTTGCCGACATATTCGTATAAATTGGGCTGATCTTTATATCCTATCGGATCAGTTTGCAGGAATCTACCAAGTGTCGGGGAGTAGATTCGCGCCTTGTAGTAATAAAGTCCCAAATCAGACAGCCACGTTTGGCCGGTGAATTGAAATCTGCCTTGATTCGTCGCACCCGGGATCCCATATTCGTCATAGGTATTCTTTGCTACTATCGCGCCACCGCTGTTGGCGATCGAGACAATGGATCCAAGATGATCGATTTGCAGGCTCCGTCTGTCAGACAGGCTTGAGCCCTCGTACCAAAGAATTGGATCATCGTCGCCTGGCCCATGGACATAGCGCCTTAGCAGCGTCCCAGTCCCGCTATATTCGGCAACTAGTTCGTCGCCATCATAGAGATAGCGCGTCGTGCCTGACGCGCCTCCGCTCGTTTGCCACAGCCGGCCATTCGGGTCGTACGCGATCGAGAACCCCCCGCTGCGCGATACCAGACGGTTTTCAACGTCGTACGTATAGGTGCTCGTCCCATCCGACGTCAGATTGCCATTTGCGTCGTACAGGAAAGACACGATTCCAGCGGTAGTGTATTGATTTAGACCATTGACCGTATAGCTTCGAGCGGAATTAACATAATTCGCGAATGCATAGGTATCGTTATTCCGGTGTTTGCTGATGATCTGGTTGGCAGGATTGTAGATTAAAGTTGTCGTAACGTCGTCAGCGGTACCAGACAGGTCGTCAGCGACGCTTGTCGGTCGCGAGACGGCATCGAAACCATATGAGCTGGTCACGGCGCCTCGACTGTCCGCATAGCGGCGACCCTGATTATCGTAACTGACCGACGCAACCTGCGCGCCGCCATTCTCATATGCAGCAATCTGACGATCCAAGCCATCATAGCTGAACGTGAAATACGTCCCGTCGGGATATGTAAGCTGCGTCCTGTCGCCGTCGGCGTCATACTGATATGCGAGCGTCAAAGTTGAGCCCGAGATGTTGTTGCTGGTGCTCGCGAGTTTACCAAAGCCATCGTATACCTGAGTCAGTCCGGGCCCGGCCGCCGAGCCGAAGCGAGCATATATTTGCCGGCCTTGTAAGTCGTAGCTGTAATACACGTCGTTGGACGTGCCACCGGGAATATCCTTCAGCGTCATTCTGTTCAACGCATCGTAGGAAAAAGTGATCACGCTCGCATCTCTCTTCCTCAGCGTGATTCTATTGCCGTTGGCGTCATAGGTATATGATTCATAATCGGTCGTAGACGACGTTCCGATCGCTGTTGGACTCGGGAAATACCAATAGGTTTGGCGTCCAAACCCGTCATAAACCATTGAGGCCCTATACCCACGTGCGTCGGTCATCGATGTAACAAGACCGCTATTTCCGCTATAGGTATAGGAGGTTACGCTGGCTTGGTCGCTCGTCCCAAATGCTTTTTGGACTAACGTTACGCGGTCGAGCGTGTCGTATGTCTTTTTAGTGATGCGATCCTGAAGAGGCGCAACCGTGGAGACCATGGTGCAGGCGTCGTTCGCCACAGTTCCGCTATAACTTGCTGGCGTCATACGCACCGCCGTGCACAGCAACCGGTCGTTATTGTCATAGCTGAATTCCGTGACGCCGTATTGCACGCCGTCAGAACCCTTTGTCGTGTCACGTGTCTTGCGCCCATAGCCATCGTAGAGTGTCGCCACGCTGGAAGCGACGGTGAACCCGGTCCAAGCCGCCGGAGCAATAGTGTCCGCTTGCCAAGTCGCGAGCTCGCCCTTCTCAACAAACGCCAGCCGACCGTTAGCGTCGTACGAATATCTAATGGCCGCAGAGTGCACCGGACCGGCTCCGTCCGGATCCGGCGAAATTGTTCCGGTAACTCGACCCATCGCGTCGAAACGGGTCGCGCTGGTGTAGGGAGAGGCGCTTGCTTGAGCCCTGGCCGACGCAGCCGCAAAAGCGAGCGAGGCCGCTGAGCAACTCGCCAGCAAAATCTGAAGTTTTGTCATGAGCAACTCGCCAAGTTGGCGTTGGGCAGAGTTTCGCTGACGCGGTCGCCGAAGGCGTTGTAACCGTAGCAGGTCCGACGTGTAATTCCGTTGGCGGTCACGGCCTCTCCCCTAAGAAGGAGGTTATTTGCTCCCGTCGATGGCCCATAATCGAAGCTCGTCACCACCTGATCGGCGGCGCCAGCGGCGCAAACGGTCCCCGTCCAGTTACTCGTCGAACACTGACTCTCGCTCGCTACGAGCCAAACCGGCGCAGTGGACTGAGTCAGCACCCCGCTATCGTTGTAGAACACGGCGTAGCGTTGCACATATGTATAGCGCTTTTGGGCTATCAATCCGTTAGCATCGGCCGGACTAGTCTCCGTCAAGACTCCCCCGTGAGCGGCGTAGGTATAACTTGTCGTGTTGCCTCGCCCATCCGTGATCGATGAGGGCTTGTTGCACACCGCGAAGTTCGCGCAGGTTGTTGGGTAGATAGCGGAGGTAACTAGCGCAGTTCCGCCCGCTGCGGGTGTCACCGATTCCTGGGTAATGTTACCCCTGTCGTCATAGGTATAAGCGTGAACGGCCGCGGAAGGATCGGTATATGAGGCGACGCGGTTTGTCGGATCGACCACGTACTGGATATACCTGCCATCATCGAACGTATAATTGGTCATCTCTCCTTGGGTATAGTCTGTCGATCCGCCCCAAGGAGGCGACTTCTGGCCGATAGTGGCCAAACCGAAGTGCTCTCCTGGGAACCGTGTAAAGGTGAGATAGCCCATGCAGTTACATGCTTGGGAGGCGGCATAGGTGCTCGTCACACCGTGCACAACCGATTGGAATACCTTGCCATAATAGGCGTAGAGGCCCGTCGGCTGCCAGCCCGCATACCAACCTAGCGGTGCGGAGCTTCCCATGGACCAGTTGCACGTTCCCGAACTAGACGGCTGCCTTGTACAATAAACGTACGTAGCGCCAGGGACGGTTTCAGTGCTGCGTTGGTAACTCGTAACCTGATAATATTGATCCATCTGAAATGAATCGCTTTCCCCTTGTGCGTTGCCGATGGAAAGCGTCTTGGGGTTGGACGTAATATTCCAGTTGTTCTGCGCTAGTTTGAATTTGGTTAACGTGCAATGCAGTGCCGACAGTGGGCAGGGATCGATTGCTCGATTTCCGCCCTTAGTGGTCTTTATCCAGCTCCAATTGACTGATGTGTCGCTCGATGGCGTGTCTTCATTATATTCGTATTTTATGAACCAGCCCAGATTATCTTGGACACCGATTATCCTTCGCGTAGCCAAGCTCCCTGACGGCGCAACTTGATAGCTAATATCAATCACCCGCCCATTAGGATATGTGATCTTTGTGACGGGCCAATAAGTCGGAGAGGGTTGGCCCTGTGGTAAAGAGGCTGATATTTGGTAGATCGCGCCGTTTCGATCAGTGTATGTAAAGCTCCCGTCGGGATTGTTTATCATCTGACCGCCGGATTTAGAAAGAGAATCTCCTATAGTATTAGAGCCGGACCCTCCCTTAAATCTCTCGGTGATGTTTCTGAACACAAATGTATATATTGGCTGACCGTGAGCGGTTGATGAATATGCTATGCCTCCGTCGTAACTGGTTTGAAGAATCCTGCCGGGATAGTATCCACTATCCAGATCGCCGGGCATCGCGGTTAACTGGCTCGGCATAGAATATCCGATTACGGAAGTTGACAAGTCACCGATCGAGAGCTGTGGCGTGGTTGTCTCGAAAAAACCCGAGGGTTGGCTCACAGAAGCTCTGTCGGAAAATTTCATTTCCGGAGGACCGCTAATGTTTTGTGCTTGTGATGCAACAGGTACGCATACTGCTATCAACGCGGAGACGGCTGAATACGTGTTATACGTTTTCATCTTTTTGGTACCCAAATTGGAGACTAAGCCTTGCCGGCACAATTCAATCGTGGCTGAAGTCTGTGGATCAGAGTGTGACGACGATAGATCGTCAAGGCAGCGTTAGCCCGCCTAAAACGGCGTCATTGAGGTGCTCCGCTAACGCTAACGACGTTTCGGTTGTCGGTTGCATCGTAGCTGTAATTCGCGACGACGTTGCCGTTGACCGATCCCGAGTGCTGGGCTTTTATCAGCCTGCCTCTCGCGTCGTAGGTATAGTTTACGGTTTCTGAAGCGCTCGCGAGACTCGTGGCGATGCTTCCAGCCAGTAGTGCGCCGCATAAAACGCAAATTGCTGCAACAAGGCGCCTCATCCCTTTCTCCCTGAGGTCGGTGGATTCACTAGATGCTGTTAGCTGCGACCCAAAATGGCAACTGGCGAAGTAGAGTAAATTTCATCCAAAATGAACATTCTGGCGAGCGACAGTCGACGAAAAGGAGCAAGGGCGCCTGCGTTAACGTGTCTGGCCCTGTTTGCGGCATGCTGGCGCTTCCGGTCGGGTGGGGTTGCAATAATTCGCATCGCTCCTGTTAGGCGCCAGTCGCTGAACAGGTCAGCATCGAACTCTATCGTTGAACTAAGTGACGGTACGACCTGACCGCCGCTCGCGAGGCCGGCGCCGTTACAGGTTCGGCAGGACCAAGATTCGTTTTTACTCCTCAATGCTGCGCTCCGAAAATTAGGAATTGCGCGTAAGTGCGGCTCTCATTGCGGACGCCCGATTGTCGCCCGCCTGTTGTTCTTCGCTATACTACGATGATCGTGTTTGTGTGTTGATCTCTGTCGCCTTACCGCTTGCCGACGCGCTTCGCGTATGGCCAAGTCAGATGTCGAACTCGTCTCTGTCGGGGAAGTGTCGCGGTGCCAGCCGAGTGATTGATTTTATGTCGCACTCGACGGGATTCGAACCTGTGAGCCTCTGCCTTCTGAGGGCAAGCCGGGCAGCGGCGATTACTTGATAATTGCGCCGCTCAGCCAACGGCGCTTGGGTTCATTCGCGTTCGCTCGGTCACACAAAAAGATTGTACTGTCCGAGGCCTCAAATGCGCGCGAGAAAACTGCTTCCGCATGCTGCCGTGGCCAAAACGCGATCCTCCAATCCCCCGAAGGGGTGGTCCTTAATTAATAACTTCTATGAGAATTCTGGTGCTGCCGGTGAGGATTGAACTCACGACCTCAGCCTTACCAAGGATGCGCTCTACCACTGAGCTACGGCAGCACTCTCGCGGGGCCATTGGCCACGACGGAGGCGCGCCTATGTCCGCCGACCCGGATATTGTCAAGGCGCGGTGCGCGGGTTTGGAATCCTTTTGAGCTTCGCTGATCGGTGCCGGGCCCGGGGCCCCCCCCCGCCCCCCCCCCCCCGCAGGGAATGGGGGGGGGGGGGGGGGGGGGGGGGGGCCCCGGTCCCGTTGAGC
>NZ_JBQCCN010000210.1:0-5908 GCF_051962185.1 Sphingomonas sp. | reverse complement strand
CCACGCCTTCCCTGGCGTCGGCGCTGGCGCCGCGCGACCAAATCAGCCGGCTGTCGAGCCGGTGCGCGTCGCTCGGGGAGGGCGCGCCCATCATCCGCCACATCATCTGCCGCGTCAGCGCGATCGAGACGGGGGCGGACTCGGCGGTGAGCCGGCGAGCGAGCTCGCGCGCGGCGGGGAGCAGGTCGGCGGGGGCGTGGAGCGAGCAAACCAGGCCGGCTTGCTGCGCCTCGTCGGCAGGGACGAGGCGCCCCGAATAGCACCAGTCGAGCGCGGTCGAGATGCCGACCAGGCGCGGCAGGAACCAGCTCGACGCCGCCTCCGGCACGATGCCTCGGCGCGCGAAGACGAATCCGAACCGCGCACCCTCGGCGGCGATGCGGAAGTCCATCGGCAGAATCATGGTCGCGCCGATTCCGACCGCCGCACCATTGATCGCGCCGATCACCGGTTTGCTGGACTGGAAGATGCGCAGCGACAGCAGGCCGCCGCCGTCGCGAATACCTTCATGATCCCAATCGACCTGGCCGTCGGGGCCGACCGGCGAACCCGCGTCGGACCAGCGCGGCCCCTGCGCGTAATCGAAGGTCGCGCCACCGGAGGAGAGGTCCGCACCGGCACAAAAAGCGCGCTCGCCGCTGCCGGTGACGATCACCGCGCGGACCTCGTCATCCGCATCGGCGCGGTCGAACGCGGCGATCATTTCCCGCATCATCTGCGCGGTGAAGGCGTTCATCGCCGCGGGGCGGTCGAGCGTGATGGTCCGGATGCGGTCGGTGACGTCGCCCTGGATTTGGCTGGTCATCGCCCCTCTCTCGTCGCCCCGGCGTAGGCCGGGGCCGCTGGCCGCGTCGCACCATCGCCTGCGATCCCGGCCTTCGACGGGACGACGGGCAACCCCATCACTCCGCCTTCTCGATCTTCACCAGCAAGGCATCCACCTGCACCTGTGCACCCGCGCTGGCGTTCAACTCCGCCACCACGCCGTCGAACGGCGCGGTCAGGCCGTGTTCCATCTTCATCGCTTCGAGCGTCAGCAGCTTCTGGCCCTTGGTCACCGCGTCGCCCGCCGCCACGTCGACCGCGATCACGCGGCCCGGCATCGGCGCCAGAATCGCGCCGTCGCCCGCGGCGCCGGCCGTGCCGCCGGCGGCGCGAAACGGCGTCAATTGCCACACTTGGCCGCCCTCGGCGATCAGCAGGCTGTCGACCGCTCCCGATCCGGGCTCCGGCGCATCGTAGTCGATCGTCACCTTGGCGCCGTCGAGCAGGAATGTGCCGCTCCGCCGCGCCGGCGCATTGAGGCGGAATCCCGACATCGCTCTATCGCCGATCAGCGCGGCGGCGGCATCGGCCAGCGCCTCGTGCGACGGCGAGGCAGGCGGCATCAGCGCGTCGCCCTCGCGCGCGATCAGGCCGGTATCGACCTCACCCGCGGCGAAGGCGTGGTGCTCGAGCGCCTCGACCAGGAAGCCGGCGTTCGAGCGTACCGGCCAGACGATCGCGTCGGACAGCGCATCCGCCAACCGTTCGCGGGCGTCTTCGCGTTCCTCGCCCCAGGCGATGACCTTGGCGATCATCGGGTCGTAGAAAGGCGAGATGTCGGCGCCTTCCTCGACCCCCGTGTCGACGCGCGCGATATCGCCCAGGTCGAACGCCTCGAGACGCCCGATCGAGGGCAGGAAGCCCTTGGCCGGATCCTCGGCATAGAGCCGCGCTTCCATCGCCCAGCCGTTGATCGCGAGCTCGTCCTGCGCCTTGGGCAGGGGCTCGCCCGAGGCCACCCGCAATTGCCATTCGACCAGATCTTGCCCGGTGATCTCCTCGGTCACCGGATGCTCGACCTGGAGGCGGGTGTTCATTTCCATGAACCAGATGCGGTCGGCGCGCAGACCTTCGCTGGCATCGGCGATGAACTCGATCGTGCCGGCGCCGACATAGTCCACCGCCTGCGCGGCGCGGACCGCGGCGGCGCAGATCGCCGCGCGCGTCTCTTCGTCCATGCCCGGGGCGGGGGCCTCTTCGATCACCTTCTGGTGGCGGCGCTGGAGCGAGCAGTCGCGCTCGAACAGATGGACGACATTGCCGTGACTGTCGCCGAACACCTGCACTTCGATATGGCGCGGCGAGAGGATGTATTTCTCGATCAGCACGCGATCGTCGCCGAACGACGAGGCCGCCTCACGCTGGCACGAGAGGAGCGCGTCGGCGAACTCTTCCGACGCGTCGACGCGGCGCATGCCCTTGCCGCCGCCGCCCGCGACTGCCTTGATCAGCACCGGATAGCCGATCGCATCGGCCTCCGCCTTGAGATGGTCGGGGCGCTGGTCCTCGCCGAGATATCCCGGCGTGACCGGCACGCCGGCGGCGATCATCCGCTCCTTGGCGGCGTCCTTCAGGCCCATCGCGCGGATGCTGTCGGGATTGGGACCGACCCAGACCAGCCCGGCTTGCTTCACCGCCTGCGCGAAATCGGCGTTTTCGGACAGGAAGCCGTAGCCGGGATGGATCGCCTCGGCGCCGGTCGCCTTGGCGGCGGCGAGGATCTTGTCGCCGACAAGATAGGATTCGCTCGCGGGCGAGGGGCCGATATGCACCGCCTCGTCGGACTGGCGGACATTCAGCGCATTGGCATCGGCGTCCGAATAGACCGCCACGGTGCGAATACCCATGGCACGCGCGGTGCGGATGATGCGGCAGGCGATCTCGCCGCGATTGGCGATGAGGAGCGAGGTGATCATGCGCTTGGGCACCCTGTCGTGCGTTGCGACCAGCTCACGTTCTGGACCTTCCACGCGCCATTCTCGCGGACCAGGTCGAAATGATCGACGCCGCAGGTCGCGACCTTGCCGTCGACGGACAGGGTGAAGTCACCCCAGACCATCGCGATGTCGCCGTCGATCCGGATCAGCGGATTACCGGTGAATTGCTCGTGATAGCGGTGCTCGCCCGGCTTGATCTTCGACAGATAGTCTTCCCAGCTGATGTGGCGGATCAGCTTGCCGCCGTCGGGCCGGCTGACCGCCACGGTCGCGCCGCCGCCGCCATCGATGCGGATCTGGTTGCGGATCGCGGCGGCATCGGTCGCGTCGATGCCGGCGAACCAGGCCTTGAGCGGCGCCATCACCGCGGCGGCGTCCGCCGGCGACGGCGGCACAGGGCCCCGGTCGGCGGCCGGCGCCGCGGCGGCGAGCAGCAGGGGAAGGACAATCATCGATCGGCTCCAGTGAGAATTATTGGGCGGCGCAGCCGGTGGCGCGGCTCGACCAGGTGACATTGGCCACTTTCCACGCGCCGTTTTCGCGAACGAGGTCGAAATGGTCGACGCCACAATGACGGACCGTGCCGTCGCTCAGGCAGGCATAGGGGCCCCAGACCATCGCGATGTCGCCGTCGATCTCGATCGCGGGATCGCTCAGCCGTTCCTCGAACCGCTCGGGGCCGGGCTTCACCCCGGCGACGAATTCGGCCGCGGTCAGGCGGCGCACGCTGCGCGTGCCGTCGGCCTTTTCCGCGGCGACCGTGGCGGTGGCGTCGGGACGCATCGCCGCCAGGATGATCGCGGAATCGCGCCGCGCGAGCCCGTCGAACATCGCGTTGACGGGGGCCATGACCTGGCCCTCCTCGCTGCTGGGCGGCGGGAGCGGGTTGGCGGGCGGAAGCTTGTCGCTGGCCTTCTGGTCGGCGACCGAGGCGAGAAGGAGGAGAGGAAGAAGGATTGCGTTCATCGTGGTTCCTTCAATTCCTCCCCGAGCTTGGCTCGGGGAGGGGGACCATGCGAAGCATGGTGGAGGGGCAGGGGCGATGTTCAGAGACAAGGCACCCAAGGGCGGAGCGAGCGCGGTGCAGCAAGCGCGCCGGCTTCGGCGCGAGATGTCGTTGCCGGAAGTGCTGCTCTGGCAGGAACTGCGCAAACGGCCGGATGGACTCAAATTTCGCCGTCAGCGGCCGACGGGACGGAAGCTCAGCCTCGACTTCTTCTGCAGCGATGCGCGCTTGGCGATCGAGGTCGATGGCGAGGCGCATGGCCGAGGGGATCGACCGGAGCGGGATGCGAACCGCGATGCGTGGCTTGATGGCGTGGGGGTCGCGACGTTGAGGATCCCGGCGGTCGAGGTGTTGGGGAATCTGTCCGGTGTGGTCGAGCATATCCTCGCCACTGCGCGTGCGCGGTTGCCCCTCCACCACCCGGCTGCGCCGGGCGGTCCCCCTCCCCGAGACGAGCTCGGGGAGGAATAAGAGAAGGCCGATGGCGTCGATCACATCCGGAACACGCCGAAGCTCGGGCGCTCCGGGATCGGGGCGTTGAGGCAGGCGGCGAAGGCGAGGCCGAGGACGTCGCGCGTCTGCGCGGGGTCGATGATGCCGTCGTCCCACAGCCGCGCGGACGCGTGCCAGGGATTGCCCTGGGCTTCGTAATCCTCGCGGATCGGCTGCTTGAAGGCTTCGGCTTCCTCCGGCGTCCATTTGGCCGCGTCGCGGTGGACGGTCGCCAGCACGCTCGCCGCCTGCTCGCCGCCCATCACGCTGATCCGGCTGTTGGGCCAGGTAAACAGGAACCGCGGCGAATAGGCGCGGCCGGCCATGCCGTAATTGCCCGCGCCGAAACTGCCGCCGATCAGCACGGTGATCTTGGGCACGCTGGCGGTGGCGACCGCGGTCACCAGCTTGGCGCCGTGCTTGGCGATCCCTTCCGCCTCGTACTTGCCGCCGACCATGAAGCCCGAGATGTTCTGGAGGAACAGCAAGGGGATGCGGCGCTGGCTGGCGAGCTCGATGAAATGCGCGCCCTTGACCGCGCTTTCCGAGAACAGCACGCCGTTATTGGCCAGGATCGCGACCGGCATGCCCCAGATGTGCGCGAAGCCGCAGACCAGGCTGCTGCCGTAGAGCGATTTGAATTCCTGGAATTCCGAGCCGTCGACCAGCCGGGCGATGATCTCGTGCACGTCGTAGGGCGCACGCACGTCCTGCGGGATGATGCCGTAGAGGTCGTGCGGATCGAATTTGGGCGGGCGCGGCTCGCGCAACTCGATGTCGGGCCTCGCGTCGGGTTGCAGCGTCGAGACGATGTCGCGGACGATGGTCAGCGCCTGCTCGTCATTCTCCGCGAGATGGTCGACCACGCCCGACTTGCGCGCATGGAGGTCGCCGCCGCCGAGATCCTCGGCGCTGATTACTTCGCCGGTCGCGGCCTGGACCAGCGGCGGACCGGCGAGGAAGATCGTGCCCTGGTTGCGGACGATCACGCTCTCGTCGGACATGGCGGGGACGTAGGCGCCCCCGGCGGTACAGCTGCCCATCACGCAGGCGATCTGCGGGATGCCCTTGGCCGACATATTGGCCTGGTTGAAGAAGATCCGGCCGAAGTGATCGCGGTCGGGGAACACCTCGGCCTGATGCGGCAGATTGGCGCCGCCCGAATCGACCAGATAGATGCAGGGCAGGCGGTTGTGTTCTGCGATCTCCTGCGAGCGGAGATTCTTCTTGACCGTCATCGGATAATAGGTGCCGCCCTTCTCCGTGGCGTCGTTGCAGACGATCATCGCCTGGCGCCCCGATACGCGGCCGATGCCGGCGATCATGCCGGCGCCGGGCACTTCACCCTCGTACAGGTCGCACGCGGCGAGCTGGCCGATCTCGAGGAACGGCGAGCCCGGATCGAGCAGCCGCTCGACGCGGTCGCGGGGCAGCAATTTGCCGCGCGCGGTGTGGCGCTCGCGGCTCTTTTCGTTGCCGCCCAACGCCGCGGTGGCGACGTCGGCGCGAAGGCGGTCGACCAGGGCGCGATTGTGCGCGGCATTGGCGCGGAATTGCTCGCTCTCGGCGGAGAGGCGGGTGTCGAGGACGGGGGCGCTCATGCGCCTTGCCTAGCCCTGCGCACCGGCATTGGGAAGCCGCTGGAACC
>NZ_JBQCCN010000209.1:0-15983 GCF_051962185.1 Sphingomonas sp. | reverse complement strand
CTCGACCAGAATCTCTACCGCCCGGGATCGCGTGGCAGCCTGGCGCAGGGCGGCGCGCCACGCGGCAATACCGACGGCATGACGCTCGACCAGGTGTCGGTCACGCTGGGCAAGACAGCGGTGCCGGTCACGCCGGTCATCAGCGACACGCGCGCGCAACTCCCGCTGCCGAGTGCGCTCGCCTCGGGTGGCAAGGCGGTCATCCACATCCGCTATCATTACGAAGTGCCCAGCGACGAGTTCGGCGGACGAACCGGCTGGCTGACCGCGAAGAACGGCGCGCCGATCTATTCGGTCGCGCAATGGTATCCGCGCATGGCGGTGTTCGACGACATCCGCGGCTGGGATCCGACGCCCTATCTGGCGCAGGAATTCTACCTCGAATACGGCAATTTCGATTACGCGATCACCGTCCCCGCCGACATGATCGTCGCCGGCTCCGGTGAGCTGATGAACCCGCAGGAAGTGCTGACCCCGCAGCAGCAGGCGCGGCTGGCGGCGGCGCGGCGCAGCGACCGTACGGTGATGATCCGCGAACCCGAGCGGGTGAGCGACCCGACGACGCGACCCAAAAGCGGCATGCTGACCTGGCGTTTCCACATGGACAATAGCCGCGACGTCGCGTTCAGCGCCTCGTCGGCCTTCGCCTGGGACGCCGCGCGGATCAACCTGCCGGGCGGCAAGTCGTCGCTCGCCATGTCCTTCTATCCGGCCGAGTCCGCGGGTCCCGACAAATGGGGGCGGTCGACCGAATATATGAAGGACGCGGTCGAGCGTTATTCGGCGAAATATTTCCCCTATCCCTGGCCCGCCGCGATCAACATCGCCGGCCCCGCCTCGGGCATGGAATATCCGGGCATCGTGTTCGACGGCGTCGAGGACAAGGGCAAGGAGCTGTTCTGGATCAGCGCGCACGAGATCGGGCATAGCTGGTTCCCGATGATCGTCGGCTTCGACGAGCGCCGCAACGCGTGGATGGACGAGGGTTTCAACACCTTCATCGACACCTACGAATCGGACGAGTTCAACAAAGGCGAATATTCGCCCAAGCGCGACGGCGAATATGCGCCCGGCGGCGGCGATCCGGTCGACGAGATATTGCCGATCCTGGCCGATCCCGACGCGCCGCCGATCCTGTCGCGCGCCGACACCATCCTCAACAAATACCGCCACCCGGTGACCTATTTCAAATCGGCGCTCGGGCTGGTGCTGCTGCGCGAGCAGATCCTCGGCCCGCAGCGCTTCGACGCCGCGTTCCGCCGTTTCATCGCCGCCTGGGCGTTCAAGCATCCCAAGCCGGCCGATTTCTTCCGCGCGATGGAAAGCGAGAGCGGGGAGGATCTGTCCTGGTGGTGGCGCGGCTGGTACGCGAACAATTGGCAGCTGGACCTGGCGGTCGAAGGCATCTCGACCGCGAAGGACGGTACGCCTTTGGTGCGGGTCGTGGCGCGCGACAAATTGATCATGCCGGCGACGTTGCGGGTGACCTATGCCGATGGGCGCAAGCTGGACGTCGCGCTGCCGGCCGAAACCTGGATCCGCCAGGCGGCGACGGATGTAGCGGTGCCGCGCGGCGATGTGGTCAGGGCCGAACTCGACCCCGACCACAAGATCCCCGATCGCGACCGCAGCAATAACGTCGCGACGCGGAAGCCGTGAGATAGCAGGGGCGGATAGTCGCGAGTATCGCCCCCTTCGCGGGTGACGCCTGCATCTATTACGCTTCCCCGGCGAAGGCCGGGGTCCAGTTGCAGTGAACCCAGAGCGACGGGATGCCATCTCCACATCGCCGACGCTGGGCCCCGGCCTTCGCCGGGGAGGGGTAGAACGGAAACCGCACAGCGACGCATCCCATTCGCCCGAGCGGCGGCGAGGGTCGACTCCTAAAACCCGATCCGCCCGCCGCCCTCGGGCCGCGACGCGACTTCCTTCGCCACCAGAGCAACTAGCGCTTCCGCCTCCGGCCGGGCGTCGGCGAAACGCAGCCCGCGGGCCACCACCGCCAGGTCGCCCGGCGTCACCCCGTGCAGTTGCGCCAGCGACTGCGGCGCGGGTACGCCGAACTGGCGCTCGAACGCCTGCGCCGCGCGAGCCGGCGACAGCGCGCGAAGTTCGAGTTTGAACACGAATCGTCGCATCGCCGCCGGATCGAGCTTGGCCGCATGGTTGGTCGCCGCGACGAACGGCAACGGATGCCGCTCGAACCAGGTCAGCAATTCGTTGACCTGGCTGACTTCCCAGCTCGCCTGGGCGCCGCTGCGGTCGGCGAGGATCGAGTCGATTTCGTCGAACAACAGCACCGCGTCCTCCTCGCGCGCCTCGGCGAAGGCGTCGGCGATGTTCGCCTCGGTCCCGCCGACCCATTTCGACAGCAAGTCCGACGCGCGCTTGGCGATCAGCGGCCGGTCGAGCCGCTGCGCCAGATGGTGCGCCAGCGCGGTCTTGCCCGTGCCCGGCGGCCCGGTCAGCAGCAGCGAGAAGTCGCGCGGGCCGCCCGGCCGCGTGACGCGGTCGAGCAAGCGCACGATGTCGGTATCGGCCTCGACCAGCGCCGGGTCGAACCGCCCGCCGCCCTCGACCGGGCGCAGCGGCCCGCTGATCGCGCGGACCAGAGACTCCGCCGCGGACACCGCGCCGTCGCCCCCGGCGAGCTTGGCCGAGCGGATCGCCACCCGCGCCACGCTCGCCGCCTGGGGCGCCCGCGCCACCAGATCGTCGAGCGCTGGCGGCACCGCGACGCCTTCGTCCGCCGCGATCCGTGCCAGCACTTGCCGCGCCGCCCGCCCCGACGGCTGCTTCATATGCAGCACGAAGCTCATCCGGCGCAGGATCGCGGGATCGACATTGTCGATCGCGTTGCTGGTCCAGATCACCGGCAGCCGGTTGGTCTCGAGCATCCGGTTGACGAACACCTTCGATCCCTGCCGCCCGCGCATGAAGTCGCCGGCGCTGGGCGCGGCATCGCCGATCATGTCCTCGAACTCGTCGAACAACAGGACCGTGTTGCCACGCGCGGCGAAGGCGCGCTGCCCGAGGTTGAGCGACCCGACCCGGTCCTCGCGGCTCGGCTCCTCGCCGTCGAAATCATGCTCGCCGACCGCGAACAGGGCGGTGCCCGCCGCCGCCGCCAGGCTGCGCGCGAACTCGGTCTTGCCGGTGCCGGGCGGGCCGTGGATCAGGATGTTGACCCCCGGCGCCCGCGTCGCCGCGGCGCCGCGCAGCAAGCCGACCAGCAGGCCGGCGCAGTGCTCGGCCTGGGGAAAGGCATCGAGCGGCAGCATCGCCCGCTGCCGCGCGCCGACCATCGCGGTGACGATCTCCTCGCCATCCTCGATCCCTCGGTCGAGCAGCCGGTCGAACCGCCAGGTCGTCTCGATCCGTGGCGCTTCGAGATATTCGCGGCTCATCTCGAACAGGCCGAGCCGCATCACCAGACTGGCGCGCGCGGCGGCGCCGTTGCTCGCGCCCGCCATGACCGCCAGCACCGCCGCCATGTCGACCTGCGCGCGCGCCATCGCCTTGGCCAGCGCATTGGCGCGCGGGCGCCGCTCCGCCAGCAAGGCGAGCGTCAGCAACCGCCGATCGAAATCGTCGAGCTCGAGCTGCGCGCCCAGCGTCGCGGCGAGGTCGGCCAGCCGGTCGCTCTCGTCGGGCAGCGTCTCCGCCCGCGCGATCGCGGCGTCCAGCCAGGCGAGGTCGATCGTCACGCCCTCCACGGTCGTGCCGGCCAGCCAGCTCGCATTGCTCTCGGCCCATTCGGTCAGCGCCTTGCCGACCATCGCGGAACCACGGAATTCATCGATCAGGTGGCGCGCCATGCTCGCCACCAGGCGCAACTCGCCCATGACATCTCCTTCGCGCCGTGGACGCAGTGGTGCGCCGACGACGACTCGTTCAGTTGTTCTGGAGATTGGCGCGCCCGATGCCCGCGGGCCGGCGCGCAAGGGCTTGCGCTAGGGCTGGCGCGGGACGCGGACGGAGCTGATCTCCGTTATGATTTTGCGTCCGAACATTCATTGTCCTCATGTTCCGGGCAGACTCGCCGCCCGAGGCCGCGCCCGTTACGCCCGCATATCGATCGCGTCAAGCATCGCGCTTGCCGCCGCCGCACGAGGCGCTACACCGGCGCGGAAAAATGGGGGAGACGTGATGGCGACGGTAATGGCGGAAGAATTGCGGCCGGATCCCAGCCCGTCCGACATCCGGCTGGTCATCGCCGCCTCCTCGCTCGGCACCGCGTTCGAGTGGTACGATTTCTTCATCTACGGCACGCTCGCCAAGATCATCGGCGCGGCGTTCTTCCCGGCCGGCAACGAACTGATCCAGACGCTGATCGCCTGGGCCAGCTTCGCGGTCGGGTTCGGCTTCCGGCCGCTGGGCGCGGTGCTGTTCGGCTATCTCGGCGACAAGCTCGGGCGCAAATACACCTTCCTCGTCACCATCACCCTGATGGGCATCGCCACCGCCGGGGTCGGCCTGGTCCCGCCGGCGGCGCGGATCGGGCTGTGGGCGCCGGCGATCATCATCCTGTTGCGCGTGGCGCAAGGACTGGCGCTGGGCGGCGAATATGGCGGCGCCGCCATCTATGTCGCCGAGCATTCGCCGCCGGGAAAATCGGGCTATTACACCAGCTTCATCCAGTCCTGCGTCGCCGGCGGCTTCATCCTCAGCCTCGCGGTGGTGCTGCTGACCAAGCTGGCGGTCGGCGACGCCGCCTGGGCGGCCTGGGCATGGCGCTTCCCGTTCCTGTTCTCGCTGGTGCTGCTCGCGGTGTCGCTGTGGATGCGGCTCAAGCTCAGCGAAAGCCCGGTGTTCAAGGCGATCAAGGAAGCCGGGGAGACGGTCAAGAATCCGATCGTCTCCAGCTTTACCTACCCCGGCAACCTCAAGCGCCTGTTCGTCGCCTTGTTCGGCGTCGCCGCCGGGCTGACCGTGATCTGGTACACCGCCTTGTTCTCGACGCTCTCGTTTCTGACCACGACGATGCGGGTCGACGAGACCACCGCGCAATTGATCGTCGGCGTCGCTGGCGGCGCCGGCCTCTTCTGGTTCGTCGTGTTCGGGAAGATGTCCGACCGGGTCGGGCGCAAGGGGCCGATCGTGGTCGGCTATGCGGTGACCCTGGTGCTGCTGTTCCCGATCTTCTGGGCGATGGGCAGCGCGGCCAATCCCGACCTCGCCCATGCGGCGAAGCGCGCGCCGGTGGTCGTGTCGGGGCCGGATTGCAGCTACGATCTGTTCGCCGCGAAACAGGCCGACCGCTGTGGCCAGTTGCTCGATTATTTCTCCAAAAAGGGCATCGCTTACACCAAGGACACGACCCCCGCGGTGGCGGTGCTGATCGGCGGGGAGGCGGTGTCCGACACCAGCCCGGCGGGACTCGACGCCGCGCTCGCCGCCAATGGCTACAAGCTCGACAAGGTCAGGCCGAGCCCGCTCGGCATCGCCGTCATCGTCTTCGCCATGCTGGTATTGGGGGCCTTGTCGGGAGCGACCTATGGCCCGGTCGCGGCGCTGCTCGCGGAGATGTTCCCGGCGCGGATCCGCTACAGTTCGATGTCGATCCCTTATCATATCGGCACCGGCTATTTCGGCGGCTTCCTGCCCTTCATCAGCCAATATATCGTCGCCAAGACCGGCAATCCCTATGGTGGATTGTGGTACACCTGGATCGTCGTGCTGATGGCGCTGTTGGTCTCGCTTTGGGGCCTCAAGTGGAAAGACGAGAAGCTGCATGACGAGGGCGCCCTGCGGCCCGACGCTGTCGGGTATAACCCTCGGGGGGGTGGTAGGCGGTGGCGCCGGCCGCTAGGCAGCGCCCCATGGTTGACGCTCCCCTCCGTCTGCGCCGTGACGCCGAAGCTCTTGCCGCCAATTGGCGGGCGCTCGCGCGGTTAAGCGGGTCTGCGGCGTGCGGCGCCGCGCTCAAGGCCGACGGTTATGGCCTGGGCGGCGATTGGGTCGCGCGGACGCTGGCGGCGGCGGGATGTCGCGATTTCTTCGTCGCGACCTGGCCGGAAGCCGCGGCGCTCGCATCGCTCGGGCTGCCCGACCTGGCGGTGCTCCACGGCGTGCGCGCCGAGGATATGGAGCTGGCGCTATCCGGGATCGCGACGCCGGTGCTCAACACCGCGCGCCAGGCCGCGCGCTGGCGGAGCGCGGGCGGGGGTGCCTGTCATGTCATGCTCGACACCGGGATGAACCGGCTCGGCCTGGGCGAGGACGATCTCGCCGCCGGCGCGCTCGACCGGCTGACGATCGACACGCTGATGAGCCATCTCGCATCGGCCGACGAGGACAGTGCGCAGAACAGCGAACAGCGCGGCCGCTTCGTCGCGATGAGCGAGCGCGTCGCGGCGCGGCGGCTCAGCCTCGCCAATTCGGCGGGGGTCGCACTGGGGCCGGATTACGCCTTCGATCTCACACGGCCGGGGATCGCGCTTTATGGCGGCGTTCCCCGGCCTGAGCTTTCGGGCGTCATCGCCCAGGTCGCTCATCCCGAGGCGCAAGTCCTCCAGCGACGCACCGTGCGCGCGGGCGACGCGGTCGGCTACAATGCGACCTGGATTGCGCCCCGCGACACCGAGGTGGCGATTCTCAATTACGGTTATGCCGACGGCTATTTCCGTGGTTTCTCGGGACGCGGCGCGGCGCTGCTCGACGGTGCGACATTGCCGCTGCTCGGCCGGGTATCGATGGACCTGATCGCGGTCGACGTGACCGGCCACGACGTGGTTGAGGGCGACTGGCTGGCGATCGATTTCGACCTGCCACGCGCCGCCGTGCAATCGGGCATGTCGCAATATGAACTACTGACCGGCCTCGGGTCGCGGTTCATGCGCGTGGGGTAACCTGTACCCGGGATGAAGCCATTGTGGCGATTCGGTCACAAGGTGGGGTAAAATTGCGTCATTCCTACCCTATCGGGCTTGAAACGGGCCTTCGGTCAGTTAGGCTGCCCCAATAATATAGAACAAGGGGAAAATGGTGATGAGTAAGACTCGCCTCGCATTCGGCGTTTCCGCCGTTGCGCTGATTTCTGCGGCGATGCCCGCATTCGCCCAGACGGCGCCCGCGCCCGATGATCAATCGATCGCGTCGGCGCCTGCGGACGACAGCAATCCGAACGACAAGGAAATCATCATCACCGGCTCGCGCATCGCGCGCAGCGGCAAATATGACACGGTCGAGCCGGTCCTGACCCTCGACAGCAAGCAGATCGAGGCCCGCGGCTTCACCACCTTGGGCCAGGCGCTCAACGAATTGCCGGCGTTCGGCGTCCCCGACAGTTCGCCGATCGGCGGGCAGTCGAGCTTCGGCCCGGGCCAGAGCTTCGTCAATTTCTTCGGCCTCGGGTCGCAGCGCACGCTGACCCTGGTCAACGGCCGTCGCTTCGTCGGGTCGAATACTTCGTCGATCTTCGGCCCAACCGGGAACGGCGGCGATCAGGTCGACCTCAACGTCATTCCGACCAAGCTGATCGATCGCGTCGAAACCGTCGCCGTCGGCGGCGCGCCGATCTACGGGTCGGACGCGATCGCGGGCACGATCAACGTCATCCTGAAGAAGGACTATCAGGGCTTCGAGCTCGACGGTCAGTATGAGATCGCCGAAAAGGGCGATGCTCCCAATTACCGCATTCGCGCGCTGGCCGGGCACAATTTCGCCGGCGGCCGTGGTAACATCACGATCGCGGGCGAGTATAACGAGGGCAAGGGCCTGCTCTACACCGATCGCGAGCTACCGGGTCTGGGTCGTTATTACGACACGCCGACGACCGCGGGCACCGGCTTTCTGCGTCAATTCTATCCCGATCGCCGTATTCCGATCACCGACGCCGCGGGCATTCCGTTGGTCAGCTCGTACATCGGCTACATCCTCGGGTCGAACATCGTCCTGCCGCCAAAATACCAGCAAGCGTATTCGGTTTATTCGAAATATTTGACCGGCGGTCCGATTGTACCGCTCAATGGTGGTGTGACCAACGGGGTTTCGCCGACCAGCGTAATGAAGTTCGATTCGGCGGGTAATCTGATCCCGATCGACTTCGGCCTGACCACCAGCCTGGTCAACGCGTCGGGCGGCAACGGCTACAGCCTGACCGACCTCAGCAACCTCCTGACCAATACCAAGCGCTACAATGGCATCGCGACGGCATCGTACCAGATCACGGACCATGTCCGGGTGTTCGGCGAGGCTTGGTATTCGCATAGCGAGGGGACCAACCTGCGCGATCAACCGGAATATAACGGCGGTCTGTTCGGCGCCCCTGGAGACCCCAGCGGTCAGGTTATCCTGAGCATCAACAATCCGTTCCTTTCGCCGGCGGCGCGGGCGCAGATCCAAAACTCGATCAACAATAACCTGCTTAGCGATCAGAACGTCCTCGGCATTACTCAGGACTATTTCCTGCTCGATCGCGCCAATACCGATCTGGTGTCCGGCCGCGTCCGTGGCCAGGTCGACATCATGCGCTTCGTCGGCGGATTCGACGGTGACTTCCAAGTCGGCGGAAACACCTGGAAGTGGGAAATCTCCGGCAATTACGGCAAGTCGATCACCAAGAGCGCGATCCCGGTCATCAATACGCAGAATTTCGACAATGCCGTCGGCGCGATTACTGCGAGCAACCCGAACGGGATTCCGTGTCTCGCCGGCCTGACCAGTTCGCCCGGGCCGACGATCAGCTCGACCTGTTCGCCGCTAAACCTGTTCGGCATCGGCGTGTCGAGCCAGGCGGCGCGCGATTACGTCACGATGATCGCGACGCCCAAATCGACCAACACGCAGAAGGACTTCACCGCGTCGCTGACCGGTCCGTTGTTCAAGCTGCCGGGCGGCAATCTGTCGTTCGCGATCGGCGTCGAGCATCGCGAGGAGCATGAGAATTTCGACCCCAGCGCGGCCTATTTGGGTGCGCCCGATTCGAATCCGGCCGTCGACTCCAATGGTGACGGCGATCCGACCAACGACCGCACCTCTTATGGCCAGGTCGTGCCGATCGTTCCGATCAACGCGGGCTATCACACCAACGAAGTCTATGGCGAAATCCAGGCGCAGCTGATCGGACCGGACAATAATATTCCGGGCTTCAACTCGCTCGAGTTCCAGGGCGCGCTCCGCTACGTCGACAACTCGGTCAACGGCGGCGCCTTCACGTGGACCGCCGGCGGCAAGTGGGCGCCGATCAAGGATCTGACGATCCGCGGCAACTTCACCCGGTCGATCCGCTCGCCTTCGATTACGGAAAACCAGAATCCGGCGCAGACCTATTTCGACTTCGCGACCGATCCCTGCGACGTGACCGAACTCGGCAACGGTCCGGCGCCGGCGACCCGCAAGGCCAATTGTGCGGCGGCGCTCAACGCTCTGGGGGTGGACCCGACCACCTTCAGCGCGCTGTCGGACGATCGCTCGTTCACGCAGGCGGTGCGCGGCGATGCTTCGCTCAAGAACGAAGCGGCCAACTCGTGGACGGTCGGCGCAATTGTGCAACCGCGCTTCATTCGCGGTCTCACTTTCTCGGCAGACTATGTCGACATCACGGTGAAGAACGTGATCAGCTCGCTGGGATCGAACCAGGTGCTGAGCGATTGCTACGATTCGACCACGTATCCGAGCAATCCTTTCTGCAGCCGCATCCTGCGCGATAGCTCGGGACAGCTGTCCTACATCGTCACCGGCTATGCCAACCAGGATCAGCTCAAGTTCCGTGGTATCGTGGCGCAGGGCGACTTCCGCACGCGGACGCCGTTCCTGGGCAAGGACAGCTCGATCGGTATCGGGGTCAGCTACCAGCATCTGTTCGAACTCTCGACCACGACTGAAGGCACGAAGACCAATACGGCGGGCAACGTGGGCTATGCGAAGGACAAGGGCGTCCTGAGCCTGACCTACGACAATGGACCGTTCGAATATTATGCGCAGCTCGCGTACATCGGGCCGTCGTTCCAGAACATCAACCTGGCGCCCAATTTCGAGCCGTTCAATCATGAGAACGCCGTGGTGTTCACCAACATGGCGATCTCGTTCACCGTGCAGAAGAACTTCCAGTTCCGGCTGGGGGTCGACAACGTCTTCAACACCAAGCCGCCTTACCCGTCGAGCGGCACGAACGACGTCTATTTCCGCGGTACGTTGGGCCGGTATTTCCGGTTCGGCGCCGGCATCAAATTCTGATCGAGACGATCAGTCGAAACTCGAAGGGGGGCGTAAGCCCCCCTTTTTTTGTCCCGCTTTTGCGGGGGCAGTCCTGCAATGGCAGCTTCGTCAGCGCTCGACGCACATGGCGATGCCCATGCCGCCGCCGATGCAGAGCGTGGCGAGGCCCTTCTTGGCGTCGCGCTTGGCCATTTCGTAGAGCAGGGTGGTCAGCACGCGCGCGCCCGAGGCGCCGATCGGGTGGCCGATGGCGATCGCGCCGCCATTGACGTTGACCCGACCGGCGTCCCAGCCGAGCTCCTTGCCGACCGACAGCGCCTGGGCGGCGAACGCCTCGTTCGCCTCGATCAGGTCGAGGTCGGCGATCGACCAGCCGGCCTTTTCGAGCGCGCGGCGCGTCGCCGGGACCGGGCCGATGCCCATGATCGAGGGGTCGACGCCGGCCGAGGCCCAACTCGCGATCCGCGCCAGCACCGGGACGCCGCGCTTGGCCGCTTCCTCGGCCGACATGACCACCAGCGCCGCGGCGCCGTCGTTGAGGCCCGAGGCATTGGCCGCGGTCACCGTGCCGTCCTTCTTGAAGGCGGGGCGCACACCCGACACGCTGTCGATCGTCACCCCGGCGCGGATATATTCGTCGTCGGCGACGATCGTGTCGCCCTTGCGGCCCTTGATCGTGACAGGCACGATCTCATCCTTGAAGCGGCCTGCGGCGCGCGCGGCCTCGGCTAGATTTTGCGAGCGGACCGAGAATTCGTCCTGCATCTCGCGCGTCACCTGATATTGCTCGGCCAGGTTCTCGGCGGTGATCCCCATGTGATAGCCGTTGAACACGTCGGTCAGGCCGTCCTTGATCATCGTGTCGACCAATTCGAGCGCGCCCATCTTCTGCCCGGCGCGCAGCGCCTGGGCATGCACGCTCAGCGACATCGATTCCTGGCCGCCGGCGACGACGATCCGGGCATCGCCGGTCGCCACCGCCTGCGCCGCCAGCGCCACCGCGCGCAGGCCCGACCCGCACACCTGATTGACGCCCCAGGCCGGGACCTCCTTGGGCACGCCGGCCGCCATCGACGCCTGGCGCGCCGGGTTCTGGCCCTGCGCCGCGGTCAATACCTGGCCGAGAATGACTTCCGACACTTCCTCGCCCGCGACGCCGGCCTGCGCCAAGGCCGCCTCGATCGCGACGCGGCCGAGTTCATGCGCCGGCGTCCCGCCGAACGCGCCGAGGAAGCTGCCGACCGGGGTACGCTTGGCGGCGGTGATGACGATGTCGGACATGGAAGACTCCAGCAGGGGGTGGTTGGATTCGCCGCGTATCTAGGCGTGCTTGAGCCAGTCCGCCAGCGGCTCCCACAATTGCGCCCTGGCGCGGCCGCCGACGATCATCCCGACATGCCCCGACCCGAGATCGCGACGGTCGGCGAGGTCGGCGGCGCTTTCCTTGGGAACGATACGATCGGTCAACGACACGAACTCGACCGACGGGCAGGGAAGGGTATGCGGATCAACCGTGTGGCCCGCCACCCGCCAGCCGCCCGTCCCGGTCAGGTCGCCGCCGACGAAATCCTCGAACACCTGGCGCCCGACCGCATAGGGCAGCGGCGCGCCCGCGTTGGCCCAATCTTCCAGCGCGATGAAGCCTTGCCAACCGGCGCTGCCCGGCTCCATCCGCCCGAACGCTTCGTATTTCGCGATCGTGCGCTCCGGGTCGAGCCGCCAGAAGCCGGTCTGCAGCACTTCCATCGGCACCAGGCCGATCGCCGCGCACGACGGCTTGGCTGCCCCCCACAATTCGCCGATCGCCAGGCGCCCGCCGCTGAACCCGGCGAAATGCCAGGGCGTCGCGATCAGGGCGACGCCCGCGACGGCTCCCGTGGCGGCAGCCGCGAGCGCGAGCGTGCCGCCCAGGCAATAGCCGACCAGCAGCGGCGGCGCATCGAACCTGGCGATGAGGGGCAGCAGGATGCGTTCGACATGCGCGGTCGCGTCCAAGTCGCGATCGGCCGGCGTCGGATCGCCCCAGTCGAGCAAATAGGGATGCAGCCCTTGTTCGCTGCACCAGCGCAACAGGGAATTTTGCGGCGCAAGATCGAGGATGAACGGCGGGTTGATCAGCGACGGCACGAAGATCACCGGCCGCCCGGTGCCGCCATAATCGCGCAGCCGCGCCCGCCCGCGCCGGAAGCGGGCGGGCGCAAGCCGCCTTTTCCGCGCGCGCGGGGCCTCCTGATATGCCTTCAGCCCGGCCAGCGCGGCGGCGCGGCGCTCCGGCGATGCTGCGGTCTGTTCGCGCAGCATGTCGAGGAACAGCGGTAGCGGGCGGGGCCCATGTTGCGGCGCATCATGCATCGGTGGTACAGGTGCAGCATATCATTCGAGGGGCGCTCCTGTCATGAAGAAGCAAGCGGCCGGCGACGGCCCGGTGATCATCAAGAAATACGCCAATCGCCGGCTCTACAATACCGAAAGCTCGTCCTACATCACGCTCGATCACCTCGCCGCGATGACGCGCGAGGGGCGCGACTTCAAGGTCGTCGACGCCAAGACCGACGAGGACATCACCCACAATGTCCTGACCCAGATCATCATGGAAGAGGAAGCGCGCGGGCAGACCATGCTGCCGGTCAATTTCCTGCGTCAATTGATCGCGATGTACGGCGATTCGATGCAGGCGTTCGTGCCGAGCTATCTCGAAGCCTCGATGGAGAGCTTCCGCCGCAACCAGGAGCAGTTCAAGTCGGCGGTCGAGGGCGCGTTTGCCAACTCGCCATTCGCCGAGCTGGCCAAGCGCAACATGCAGATGTTCGAGGCGGCGACCGCGGCGTTCAAGCCGCAGGGGCCTGCGACCACGGCCGCGCCCAAGCCAGCGCCGTCACCCGCCGCCGGTGGCGACGACGACGTCTCCGCGCTGAAGGCCGAGCTCGCACGGTTACAGGAAAAGATCGAGAAGCTCGGCCACTAAGGGCTCCCGGCCATGGACTTTTCGGCGAAACAGATCGCCGGGGCGATCGCGATCGTCCTGGCGCTGGTCGCGCTTGCCGCCGGGATCGCCGACTGGCGGCACAAGAAACGCCGCAATCTCGATCGCGTATCGCTGTTCGATTGGCGCAATGTCCAGGTATTCGCGCTGATCGTGGCGATCATCGCCGCGGCGGCGGCGTTCCAATTGTGAAGCGCGTGGCGAGCCAATCGCGGCGGAGATCGACCGGCGTGGGATAACCGGTGCGGGACGCGCCGTAAAAGGCTTTGGTCGCCGAGAGCTCCCGAGAGAGCCGCGCTCGCCGATCCGGCTCGGCCGCGGTCAGTAGAAGCGTTCGAGAGTCAGTCTGCGCTCACCGCCGTCGCACATGCCCAATCGCACGACGCGGCCGGGATCGGCGACCGACCACATCGAGATCGGCTCGTTGGCGTAATCGGCATCGATCGCCTGGCCGTCGACGCTGCAGATCTGGTCACCTGCCTGCCATCCGCCGGCCGCCGCCGCGGGGCCGCCGCGCATGACGTGGAGCACCCGAAGCCGGTCGTTGTAGAATCCCAGCAGCAGGCCGCTGGTCGACCTCAGCGGCGGGCGGTCGACATCGCTCGATGCCGCCAGCACCATCCGACCCGCGCCGGGATCGAGCAGCACGCGATAGCGCTGCAGATAGCCCACCCCGATCCGTCCCGCCGCGCCCATCTGGGCCGAGAAACCGCGGCCCGGCTCGATCCGCGCCTCGGCCTCGCGCACCATGGTTTCGCCGACGCGGACGGCGGGCAACACCGTCAGCTCGGACGTCACCGGTCCGGCGATGCTGTAGGAGATCGTCGTCGTGGTCGCCGGCTTGGTCCCGCCGATCGATTTCCATGCTTCGTCCGACATGGTGATCGTCGCGCCGTCGCCGGTATCGACGATGACCGGGCGCAGCCGGGTGCCGTCGATCGTCATCTCGCTCACATAGAGCTGATAGCCGAGCGCCAGCGAGAGCGGCGCGGTCTGGCCGGCGAAGGGCAGGCGCCCGCTCGGTAGCAGACGGAATCGCCGCGCCGTGAAATCGATGTCGAGTGCGTAACGGCGCAGAAGATCGCCGCCGACCACCGCGTCGACGGTGCCGCCGTTGCCGGTCGCGCCGCTGGGTAGGTCCAGAACGCCCAGTTGACCGCCGGTGCGCGTCAGTCCGCCGATGGTCAGCGTGCGTCCGTTGACCAACCCCATGGCGACCGATCCGCCCACGCCGAGGCCCTGGCCCCCACCACCGATCTTCAGTCCCTCGCGCGAGGCGAAGCGGCGCGAAATCGACGACATGCTGAACCCGGTGTCGAGGATCGCGACGATCGGGCGGCCGTCGATCGTCATATGGAACTGGATCTGATTACCGGGGGTCAGCTCGAACGGCACCCATTGCGCTTCGGTATCGGTCGACAGCACGACGCGTTCGGGCGGTGGCGCGGGCATAGCCGGCGCCATCGCTCCGCCTAGGGGCAGGGCGGCGAGCATCAGCACAGGCAGCATGCGGCAGCGCATGAGCACCGCTTATACCTGTCGCGGCGTCAGGCAAACGGGGTAAAACTTGCGTTAACCCCGTTATTGCTTTTCGTCGGGGGGAAGGCGCCAGCACGACGCGGACGGATATCGCCCGTCAGAGACAGGCTTCTAGGAACGCCTGGTCGAAGCCGAACTGGCGCGCCTTTTCGAGCGTATAGGGGCGCAGGCCCATCGCGCGATATTCGCCGATGATCTTCCCGTCGGCCGATTCGCTCTGATATTCAAACTTGAACAATTCCTGCGTGACGATGACCGGGCCTTCCATGCCGATCACCTCCGTGATGTTGGTCACGCGGCGGCTGCCGTCGCGCAGACGCTTCACCTGGACGATCATGTCGACCGAATCGGCGATCTGGCGCGAGATCGCTTCCTTGGGGATCTTGATGTCGCCCATCAGCACCATGTTCTCCATACGGCCGAGGCAGTCGCGCGGGCTGTTGGAGTGGAGCGTGCACATCGATCCGTCGTGACCGGTGTTCATCGCGGCGAGCAGGTCGAAACACTCCGACCCGCGAATTTCGCCGAGGATGATGCGATCCGGACGCATACGCAGCGCGTTCTTGACGAGGTCGCGGATGGTGATCTCGCCCTGGCCCTCGAGATTGGCGGGGCGGGTCTCGAGGGGGAGCCAATGCGGCTGCTGCAGTCTCAGTTCGGCCGCGTCCTCGATCGTCAGCACGCGCTCGCCCGGGTCGATCATCTTCGACAAGGCGTTGAGCATCGTCGTCTTACCCGAGCCGGTACCGCCCGAGATGACGACGTTGAACCGGCACGCCCCCGCGATCTTGAGCGCGGTCGCCATCTTCTGCGACATCGAGCCGAAGCCGGCCATCATGTCGAGCGTGATCGGCTTGTTGGAGAATTTACGAATCGAGATCGCGGTGCCGCGCAGCGACAGCGGCGGCACGATCACGTTGACGCGGCTGCCATCCTTCAATCGGGCGTCGGCCAGCGGCGTGGTCTGGTCGACGCGGCGGCCGACCGAGTTGCAGATGCGCTGCGCGATCTGGAACAGATGCTCCTCGTCGCGGAACTGGATCGGCGCGATCTCCAGCCGGCCCTTCTTTTCGATGAAGGTCTGGTTCGGGCCGTTGACCATGATGTCGCTGACATCGGGATCGGCGATCAGCTCCTCGAGCGGGCCCAGGCCGAGCAATTCGTCGACCAGCACCTTTTCCAGCGCGAACTGCTCGCGGCGGTTGAGCGTCAGCTTGAGCTCGGCGAGCACTTCGCCGATGATCGGGCGAAATTCCTCGGCCAGCTCGTCCTTGTTGAGCGTGGCGGCGGCTTCGGGATC
>NZ_JBQCCN010000208.1:0-9991 GCF_051962185.1 Sphingomonas sp. | reverse complement strand
GTGGTGAAACGCTGGGCGCCTTCCTTCATCAAAACCTGAACAGCCGCGTCGAGTACGGCCTCGACCAGCTGGTTCGAGCGTGCCTGCTGAGGCTGTTTGCGCGAGGTGATGAAGGTGTTGCGGGCGGTGGTCATGCGGGCTTCCTGCCAATGCGAATAGTCAAAGCTGACGAACTCGTCGTATTTTCCGGTCCGGCAGGCAAGCCCTGCTCGGACAGCTTCGTTCGCACCAGGAGAAACCCAAATGACTACGCTTTCGAGCGCCCCAGTGGCGCCCCTTCTCGCGCGCCTGTTCGCCGCCGCTGACGCCAATTCGCCGGCCCAAAGCCCGGCCTTTGCCGGTGTGACCAGTGAAGAGCGCGGTCGAATGATGCGCAGCAAGACCGAGTATCGCGATTTCTATGCCAAGCTCAGCGACTTCGCATTACCGGTGTCGCGCGAGGTCGGTGGGCTGCTCTACATGCTGGCACGGGCGACGAATGCCCGTTCGATCGTCGAGTTCGGCACGTCGTTCGGTCTGTCGACAATCCATTTGGCGTCGGCGCTCCGCGACAATGGCGGTGGACGGCTGATCACCAGTGAGTTCGAGCCCGGCAAGCTGGCGACGGCAAAGGCCAATCTTGTCGAGGCGGGGCTCGCCGACCTGGTCGAGTTCCGCGAAGGCGATGCGCTGGAAACGCTGGCCGTCGACCTGCCCGAGACGATCGACCTCGTGCTGCTGGACGGGGCCAAGGCGCTTTACCCGGATATCCTCGATCGGGTGGAGAGCCGGTTGCGGCCCGGTGCGATCCTGATCGCCGACAATGCGGACCATTGCCCTGAATATCTCGACAGGGTCGGCACGGTCGCCAACGGCTATATGTCGATGCCGTTCAGCGACGAGGTCGAGTTCACGATCAGGCTCGCCTAATCCGCGGCAAATCTCTCGATACGATGGGTGGCCCGGTTATCGTATGGAAACCGGGCCGTCCTCGACGCCGGTCCGCTATTTCGCGGCAGCGATCCCGCACTGCTTCTGTTCCATCGGGATCTGCTTGGTGATGCGGGTGGCGTTTTCAGCATAGGCTTCGGTCACCGAGCCGCTGTTCACGGTCTTGCCGCGCAGCGGGCTCACGCCCTGACACAAGTGGAAGACGTGCGGCGTCGCCGACTTCTTGGCGCCGTTCTCCGGCGCGATCCAGTAGACCAGGTCCTGCCCGGCCGGGTGGGCGGCGTCCTTGGTTGCTTCGGCCACCGTGCTCGAGTCCCTGGCGATGTCCTTCGCCTGATCTGCGACCTCGGGGGAGCAGGCGGTGGTGGGCTCACCGGCTTTGATCTGCGCGGCGCATTGGTTCATGTCCTGGGTATATTGCTCGGTCGACGGCGGCTTGAAATCCACGCCGATCACGGTGGCGAGCAGCGCCAGAGCGACCCCGATACCGCCGGCGATCTTCTTGTTCTTCGGATCCATGTCCTTGTCCAGGAAGATCAGGGCAATCAGCGGGAGAAAGGCGATCACAGTAATGATCGCGCCGAGCTGGTTCTGGACGAAGAACCGGAATGCGTCCGCTCTAGTGGCCGGATCCTGCTTGTTGGCCGCTTTCCACATCAGGCTGCCGGCAATCGCGAACACTGCGATCACCACCAGAAGGCCGATCAGCAGCGCAAGGTTGCCATGATCGAACCTGTGTTGCTTGAGCATGACGATGCCGGCGATCTCGGTGCCGATGGCAATGACCCAGGCGAGCGCGGCGAACAGGCGCAGGCGTTTGGCGGCGGATTGCTGGCCCTGCGACGCGCGCCAGGCCTTGGTGACATCGACATCGGCGCCCGGATTGTTGTCTGGCATTTTCGAACCCCCTTATCGACACTTCGACATGGCGGACGTTGGCCGGGAAGCCCAGGCCATCGCACGCGTTATCGCAACATCTCCTAGGGGACAGCCTAACCGACGCGACTGGTCCGGACCAGCAAGAAATCGGCAGCGGCAACCGTCAGGAACAACGGTTATCGCCGCGCCCTTGCGTTCAGATCGGGAAGGGAAGTCGCCAAGGCGCGCCGGCGGCCGACGACGGCCTAAGCCGCCTCCGCCCGCCGCTGCCTCAGTTCGTCGTTCAGCATCTCAGCCAGCAGGAACGCCAACTCCAGACTCTGCCCAGCATTCAACCGCGGATCGCAATGCGTGTGATAGCGGTCGGCCAGGCTCTGCTCGGTCACATCGACCGCGCCGCCGGTGCATTCGGTGACGTTCTGCCCGGTCATCTCGGCATGGATGCCGCCGGCGAAGGTGCCCTCGGCACGATGCACGGCGAAGAAGCCGCGCACTTCGGCCAGAATGCGCTCGAACGGGCGCGTCTTGTAGCCATTGGCAGCCTTGATGACGTTGCCGTGCATCGGGTCGCAGCTCCAGATCACCGGATGGCCCTCGCGTTTCACCGCGCGGACCAGTTTGGGCAGCCCGGCCTCGATCTTGTCATGGCCATAGCGCGTGATCAGCGTCATGCGGCCGGGCACGCGGCCCGGGTTGAGCGTGTCGAGCATGCGCAGCAGTACGTCCGGCTCCAGGCTCGGTCCGCATTTCACGCCGATCGGGTTGCCGATGCCGCGCAGGAATTCGACATGCGCCGATCCGTCGAACCGCGTGCGGTCACCGATCCACAGGAAATGCGCACTGGTATCGTACCAGTCGCCGGTCAGGCTGTCCTGCCGCGTCATGGCCTGCTCGAAGGGGAGCAGCAGCGCCTCGTGGCTTGTATAGAATTGGGTCTGGCCGAGCTGCGGCACGGTGTCGGGATTGATCCCGCACGCTTCCATGAACTCGAGCGCCTCGCCGATGCGGTCCGCGGTTTCGGCGTATTTCTTCGCCCAGGGGCTCGAGCCGAGGAAATCGTGCGTCCAGCGATGCACCTGATGCAGATTGGCATAACCGCCCTGGGCGAAGGCGCGCAGCAGATTGAGCGTCGCCGCCGACTGGGCATAGCCCTGGACCATGCGCTGCGGATCGGGCGTGCGGCTCTCCGGCGTGAAGGCGATGTCGTTGACATTGTCGCCGCGATAGCTCGGCAGTTCGACACCATCCACGACCTCGGTGTCGGCCGAGCGCGGCTTGGCGAATTGCCCCGCCATGCGGCCGAGCTTCACCACCGGCAGCTTCGAGGCATAGGTCAGGACCACCGCCATCTGCAGGATCACGCGGAACGTGTCGCGGATGTTGTTGGGATGGAATTCGGCGAAGCTCTCGGCGCAATCGCCGCCCTGGAGCAGGAACGCCTTGCCCTCGACCACGCGCGCCAGATCGGCGGTCAGATTGCGCGCTTCCCCGGCAAAGACCAGCGGCGGATAGCTCGTCAGTTGCTTCGTAGCGGCGTCCAGCGCCGCGGTGTCGGGATAGTTGGGCAACTGGCGCGCTTCATGAGAGGTCCAGCTATCGGGGGCCCATTTGGCGGCCATGATCGTCACTTCGCTAAGGGTGAGAAGGGCAAGTCCCATGCGCCGAATCGCGTTGCGCCGCAACAAAGGAAAAGTCGAACGGCCTGATCGATGGGCTTTGCGACAGGAGGGCGCCCCGACTTGGGATGGGCGAGGGCGATCCGGGCGCGCGTTGGCCTTGCATGTTCTTCGGATGTTCCCACATCCCAACCGTGTCTTCCGATCTCTTCGACCTCCCCGCCATTTCCGGTCTCGGCACGCGTGCCGATTTCGTGTCGCCGGCCGAGGAACAAACCTTGATCGCCGCGAGCGATGCCGTCGACCGGACTCCGTTCCGCTTCCAGCAATGGACCGGCAAGCGCCTCACGCACAGTTTCGGTTGGCAATATGACTTCCAATCGGGCGCGCTCGATCGCGGCGCGCCCTTGCCCGACTGGCTGCTCCCGATCCGCGATCGCGCCGCCGCCGTCGCGGGGCTCGAGCCTGACGCGCTCGTCCAGGCGCTGTTGATCCGGTACGACGAAGGGGCCGGCATCGGCTGGCATCGCGATCGCCCGATCTATGAGCATGTCGTTGGGCTTTCGCTGGGCGCGCCGGCGACGATGCGTTTTCGCCGCAAGCAGGGCGATCGCTGGCAGCGAGTCAATATCCCGCTCGAACCGCGTGCGCTCTATCATCTGTCGGGCGAGGTTCGCCACGATTGGGAGCACAGTATCGCGCCGATGGACCGGGCCCGTTGGTCGATCACGTTCCGCTCGTTCTCGCGCCAGGGGCAAAGGATCGCCGCGGCGGCATAAACGCGGAGGGTGCGCGGCGCCGGCAGTTCTGCCATGACACAAAAATGTCATCGAAATGTCATGCGGCGCTGGGCGCGATTCTGTTGGTGGGGTTCCCGTCGCTGGCGCACGCCGATGATGCGCAGATCTGGCTGGACGCCAATGCCCGCGGTCCGATTGCCGGCAGGGTGGAATTGGGCGTGGAGACGACCGAGCGCTTCGGGCGCGGCGGCGATGCCGGGCTCTACGAAAGCGAGAATATCGCGATGCTCGGCTATCGTTTCGATCGGGTGACGGTGGCGGCCGGCTATGTCCGTGACATCACCTATCGCGGCGGCGGGGCGGCGATCGAACAGCGCGGGCGCCAGGACGTGAGCATGGATCGTCTCGCGACGATCGGCCGGTTGGTCATCGGTGCGCGGTTGCGGATGGAGGAACGCTGGCGCGACGGGCTGGGCGGGACGGGAATGAGGTTGCGACCCTTCGTTCGGCTGACATTGCCGGTGACGGCCGATTTGCGGCTGCTCGCCAGCCATGAAAGCTTCGTCAATCTGGGGAGCGGCGCGGGCCAGCGCCCCGGTTATGATCGTGCGCGTGACTTCATCGGCATCGGCGTACCGCTGGCCAAGCGGGTCAGCGCCGAGATCGGCTATCTCAACCAATGGACGAGAGGCGCGCCGACCGCTGGCGCCGCTTCCTTCACACTCGCCTGGCGCTGGTAGCGACAATGCCGCGTCGGGCGTTCGTTCGCTAGAAATAGAAGGGAGACTTGCAAGTTTGCCTGTTTAGTTCATAGCGGCGCCATGACCGTTCGACCGCCCCTGGAACCCGACGCCGCAGCCGATCCGCTCGGCGAGGATCTGCTCCGCGCCATCGGCCCGCTGATGCGGCGGCTGCGGACCGAATCGAATGCCGGTGGGCTGTCCTGGTCGCAACGCGTGGTGATGGGGCGGCTGACGCGCGAGGGCGCGGCGACCACCGCCGATTTGGCGCGCGCGGAGAATGTGAAGCCGCAATCGATGGGCGCCACGCTCGCCGCGCTGGAGGGGGAGGGGCTGGTGGCACGCACGCCGCACCCGACCGACGGCCGCCAGTTCCTCTACGAGCTCACCGAAAAGGGCAGCGCGACGCGCGACGAATATCGCTCGCTCAAGCGCGATCGGCTCGCCGCCGCGCTGACCGCGCTCGATGAGGAGGAGATCGCCGCGCTCCGCGCCGCGCTCCCCGTCCTGCGGCATCTCGGGGAGAATTAAGCCGCCGATGGCCGAAAGCGCTTCCCTCGACACGCGTGCCGGACGGTACGGCTCGTTTCGCTCGCTGCGCCACGTCAATTACCGGCTGTGGTTCGCGGGTTCGCTGGTGTCGAACACCGGCACCTGGATGCAGCGGACGGCGCAGGACTGGCTGGTCCTGACCGAGCTCACCCATCGCGACGCGCGCGCGGTGGGGATCGTCATGGCGCTGCAATTCGCGCCGCAATTCCTGCTGCTGCCCTGGACCGGTGCCGCCGCCGACCACATGGACCGCCGCAAGCTGCTGATGCTGACCCAGGCGGCGATGGGGCTGCTGTCGCTCGCGCTCGGCGTGCTGACCGTGCTTCACGTCATACGATTGTGGGAAGTCTATCTGTTCGCCTTCCTTTCCGGCTCGGCCGCCGCCCTCGACGCGCCGGTGCGCCAGACCTTCGTCGGCGAACTGGTCGGCGACGGGGATCTCGCCAACGCGGTCGCGCTCAATTCGACCTCGTTCAATGCCGCGCGTATGGTCGGACCGGCTGTATCGGGCCTGTGCATCGCCGCGATCGGGACCGGTTGGGCATTCGTGGTCAACGGCCTCTCGTTCTTCGCGGTGCTGGTGTCGCTGGCCGCGCTGAGGCGCGATCAATTGTACGGCGGCGTCCGTCCGCCGCGGAAGCCCGGCAGCCTGTTCGAAGGGTTCCGCTATGTCGCCGGGCGGCCGGACCTGCGCGCGATCGCGCTGATGCTTTTCCTGATCGGGACGTTCGGGCTCAATTTCCCGATCTTCATTTCGACCATGGCGGTCGGCGTCTTCCACGCCAATGCCGCGCAATATGGCGTGCTAAGCTCGGCGATCGCGGTCGGGACGTTCGCCGGCGCGTTCATCGCGACGGGCAGCCACCCACGCTTCTCGATGCTGACCGGCGGGGCGGGATTGTTCGGGCGGGGTTGCCTGCTCGCGGCCTTGGCGCCGGGTTATTGGTTCTTCGCGGCGGCGCTGGTGCTGATCGGCCTGGCGACGCTGACCGTCACCAACCGCTCGAACACGATCATGCAGCTCACCTCCGACCCCGCGATGCGCGGGCGAGTGATGGCGATCCGGCTGGCGATCGCCTTGGGCGGCACGCCGATCGGGGCGCCGCTGGTCGGTTGGGTCGCGCATGGCTGGGGCCCGCGCTGGGCGCTCGGTGTCGGCGCGCTGTCGGGCATCCTGGCGATGCTGGTCGGGCTCCGCTACCAGCGCCGCAACAGCTGAGCCGCCGTCAGACCGGGCTGGCGGCGATCAGGGCCCGGAGCCGCTCGGCATCATCCATCGACACCGGATTATAGACCAGCATGCCCAGTTCCGGCCGTCCGTCGACGGCGAAGCCGGAGAATTCCAGCTCGATATCGCCGGCGTCGGGGTGATGCAGGCGCTTGTGTCCGTCGCCATGCCCCGCCACGTCGTTGTCGCGCCACATTTCCGCGAAATCGGGACTGGTTCGCGACAATTCGTCGACCAGCCGGGCGACTTCCTCGGCGGCGCCCGCGCCGGCCCGCGCGGCATCGGCGCGGAACGCTGCCACGACGGATCGCGCGACGCCGTGCCAATCGGTTTGCGCCGCGCGCGCCCGGGCGTTGCCGAACATCAGGCGCAGGATGTTGCGCTGCTCGCGCGGGAGTTGGGCGTAGTCGGTGAACAGCACGGCGGCGGCGCGATTCCAGGCGACCACGTCCCAGATCGCGGTCTTGATGAAGGCCGGGCTGACCTCCAGCGCGTCGAGCACGCGCTGCAGACGCGGGGTGACGCCGTCGACGCGCCGATAGCGCATCTCGGGCAGGCGGCCGAGGCCGAGCATGAAGAGATGCTCGCGCTCGGGCTCGGTCAGCATCAATCCGGTGGCGATGCGGTCGAGCACGTCGGCCGACGGCGCGCCGCCGCGCCCCTGTTCGAGCCAGGTGTACCAGGTCGGGCTGATATTGGCGCGCTGGGCGACTTCCTCGCGGCGCAACCCGGGCGTGCGCCGCCGCCCGCCGGCAACGCCGAATGCGGCAGGGTCGAGCCGAGTACGACGGTCCCGCAGATAGCGGCCGAGCGGATTGGCGGAGGGGTCGGGCATACGAATCGTCCGGGTACCAACTATAATAGAATAAAGTCACTACTTTAACAGGTTGATCGGTAGCGCGATATCCACGTCTCGGCAATGTGAGAGGTAATGATGCGTGTATTTCTGACCGGTGCGACCGGCTTCATCGGCTCGCGGGTCGTGGCGGAATTGGTGAACCATGGGCATCAGATCCTCGGGCTGACGCGCTCCGACGCCGGCGCGGCGTGGCTGGAGGCGGCGGGCGCCCAGGCGCATCGCGGCGAGTTGGAGGATCCGGCGACGCTGGCGAGAGGGGCGGCGGCGGCGGATGCGGTGATTCATACCGCGTTCGATCACGATTTTTCGAACTTCGTCGCCAATTGCGAGAAGGATCGGCGGGTGATCGCGGCGATGGGCGCGGCGCTGCTGGGATCGGATCGCCCGCTCATCATCACCTCGGGAACCGGGATGGGCAGCACTGGCCCGGGAAGACCGGCCGTGGAAGACGCGGTCGACTGGGACAATCCCAACCCGCGCGTCGCGTCCGAGCGCGCCGGCGCCGAGCTTGCCGACCAGGGCGTTTCGGTCGCGGTGGTCCGCTTGCCGCAAGTCCATGACACGGTGAAACAGGGGCTGATCTCGCCTTTGGTCGAGATCGCCCGCGCCAAGGGTGTCGTCGGTTATGTCGGCGATGGCGCCAATCGCTGGCCGGCTGCGCATGTCCTCGACGTCGCGCGCCTGTACCGCCTGGCGCTCGAACGGCACGAGCCCGGGGCGCGCTACAACGCGGTCGCCGAAGAGGGCGTGCCGGTTCGCGCGATCGCCGAGGCGATCGCTGCCGGCCTGGGCGTGCCGACGGCATCGCTGTCGGAAGAGGAAGCGGCCGATTATTTCGGATGGCTGGCGCCGTTCGCAGCGCTCGACATGCCGGCGTCGAGCGCGGCGACGCGCGAGCGACTGGGCTGGCAGCCGCAAGGCCCGAGCTTGCTCCACGACCTCGAGCGGATAGACTATGGCGTCGCGGCCGCCGACGCCTGAGCTCTTGGGCATAGTCGGGCTCAAACTGATCTTCCCCGCCAGGGGGAGGTGTCAAGTGTAGCCTGATGGAGGGGAGGAGGCACGACGGCTAGTGTGTCGCCGTCCGCCCCCTCCGTTACCTTCGGTGCGTTCGAGCGAGATCGCGTCTCCCAGACGCGAGCTTTGACCTGCTGGGAGCAGGCCAAAGCTCGAACGCTCCCCCTGACAGGGGCGGATTGAAGGCGCCCGTCCGCTCGCGACTGAATGTCGACTTGATCCGCTCTGGTATCCTTCGGACCGCGGCGTCTCTCAACCGTTGGCGACCCAATTGCCGTGGAAGCCCGGCGGCACGCGATGGGGAAGCCGGATGCTCGCGACCGGCGCCTCCGCGAAGCGCGTCGCGTCGAGGATCACCAGGTCGGTCGTCTCGTTGGGCAGGTCGATGACCAGCCCGACCATCCAGCCGTCGCCTTCCGGTGCGTCCTCGCCGCGCGGCACGAACACGAATTCGCCCGGATAGCGGCCTTCGCCGAATTCGTGCGTCTCGCGCGTGCCGGTCTCGAGGTCGTGCTTGTAGAGCCTCGTCGCGCTGATCGCGAACTCGCCCTCGGGCAAGGCCATCGTATAGGCGTAGCGATAGGGCTGGCCGAAGAAGCGCTCGTCGGGGCGCGGGAATTCCTGAGCGGCGGCGTCGATCGTGCGGCGGTCGATCGTCCTGGCGACCGGGTCGATCGTCCAGCGCTCCAGCCCCAGCGGCTTGCCCGCCGGGCCGCCGACCATCTCCGCGAACATCGTGTCGTAGACGCAGGCATCGAGCACGACCTTGCCGTCGGCGGTGTCAAAGGCATTGGCGACGTGGAAGATATAGACCTGCGGACAGTCGACCCACACGATCTCGTCCTCGCTTCCGGCGCGCGGCAACAGCCCGACCCGCGCCTGATGCTCGGGGTTCCAGCGATAGGGGAAGCTGTGCCCGCCGATCAGCGCCTTCATCGAGAAGGTGACCGGCAGATCGAGGATCAGCGCATAGCGATCGGTGATCGCGCAATCGTGGATCGAGGGACCATGCTTGACCTTGATCGCCAGCTCGCGAGTCACCTTGCCTTCGGGCGACAGCACGACATGGCGCACGACGTCGGGCTCGGTCGCCTCGTAGCAGATCGCATGGTTCTCGCCGGTCCTGGGATCGAGATGCGGATGCGCGGAGAAGCTGCCCTGGAGCGTGTCGTCGAACGGATTGTAGGTCTGTTCGTCGAGCGTCTCGGACAATTCGACCGGATAACTGCCCGCCTCGACCAGCGCCCAGGTGCGCCCGGCGATGCCGAGGACGTTGGTGTTGACCGTATCGAACCCGCCATGGCGCGGCCCCGGCGCGGCCTTCATCCCGGTCTCCGCCTCGACCCGCTTCGAGCGGATCCAGCGATTGCGATACCACAGCGCCTTGCCGCCCTGCAGCGCGATGCCATGGACCATGCCGTCGCCGGTGA
>NZ_JBQCCN010000207.1:0-7773 GCF_051962185.1 Sphingomonas sp. | reverse complement strand
CCCGCGCCGATCCCGCCGCAGATCAAGGCGATGCTGGACGCCGCGATCGCCTCGGGCAACGAGAGCGAGGTCGCGACGATCGTCAAATATGCCAGCACCGCCGCGCCCGACAGCAAGGACGCGATCGCCAAGCTGGCCGGCGACTGGAAGAAGAAACGCGCCGACGAAAAGACCGCCAAGCTGCAGAACGCCGGCTTGTTCGACCTGTGGTCGGGCCGCGCTGAACTGGGCGGTTTCATCTCGACCGGCAATAGCGAAAGCGAAGGCGTGTCGGCCTCGCTCGCGCTGACCCGCGACGGGCTCAACTGGCGCCAGAAGCTGAAATTCCAGGCCGATTACCAGCGCAACCTGGGGGTCACGTCGCGCGAACATTATCTGGCGTCGTGGGAGCCCAATTGGAAGCTCGACGGCCGGTCCTATGTCTATGGCTCCGCACTGTTCGAGAGCGACCGGTTCCTGGGCTATACCCAGCGTTATTCGGCGTCGGTCGGCGCTGGCTACAGCGCGCTCAAGACCGACAAGGTCAAGCTCGACCTCGAGCTCGGGCCGGCCTATCGCGCTACCAGCTTCACCGACGGCGGCGACGAGCGCAGCATCGCGGCGCGCGGCAGTCTCGATTTCTCGTGGAAGCTCGCCAAGGGGCTGCAATTGTCGCAGAACGCCGCCGCTTATATCGAGCATTACAATTCGACGGTGACCGGAACGACCGCACTCAACGCCAAGGTGCTGGGTCCATTGTCCGCGCAATTTTCCTATAATGTTCAATATGAAAGCATGCCGCCCGAGGGGCGCGTGACGACCGATACGATCAGCCGGGCGGGCCTGGTCTACGCTTTCTGACGCGCGCTCGCTTGCGTTCGCGCACGCCGCCTGACATTTTTCCCCCCGCGACTTTTATCGAGGGGGATGAAGTATGCGTTTCGTTATCGCGCTCGTCGCCACGGCCGTCACCGCCTGGGCGACGCCGGCCCTGGCCACCGATTGGTATCTGGTCGGCATTTCCGACAACCACACGACCGCATCGTTCGTTGACAAGGACAGTATCGCCGACATGGGCGAGAACATGCGCCGCGCGCGCACCTATCAGGTGTTTTCGGAGACCGCGAGCGACGGGTCGGCGGCGTACAATCCGTATCTCGAATTCGACTGCGTCGAGCCGCGCTACCGCTTCGTCAGCATCAAGAGCGTCGACATCAACGGCAATGCGTTCCGCGACGACGAAGGATCGGGCAAGTGGCGGGCGATCGACAAGGGATCGCTCGACGAAGCGCAGCAGACCTTCGTCTGCTCGAACGGCGCGCGACCCGCGAACGCGGTCAGCTATGGCGCGGGCCCGTTGATCCAGCGCGGCCGCGCCAAACTCAACGGAACGAAGAGCTACGGCGGTCATTGAGGCGCCGCAACGGCTTCACCTATCGCATGCGACCGCCTAGAGCGGCGGGATGACGGACAATGGAGAGGCCGTGACCCTGGAACGCGTGCGCGGCGAGCCGATGCTCGACCTCACGCGCGCCTGGGCCGCGATCAATAGCGGGACGCGCAATCTCGCCGGCTTGCGGACGATGGCGGGTGCCTTGGCCGACGCCTTTTCGGCGCTGCCCGGAAACCTGACGCTAGTCGATCCGGCGCCGGCGACCAGTGTCGCCTCCGACGGCAAGATCGGGGCGTTGGATCATGGCCAGCACCTCGTGCTGCGCGTGCGGCCTGAGGCGTCGGTGAGGATGCTGTTCACCGGGCACATGGACACGGTGTATCCCGCCGATCATCCATTCCAGGACCAGACATTCCTCGATCCCAACACGCTCAACGGACCCGGGGTCGCCGATATGAAGGGCGGGCTCGCCTTGCTGCTCGCTGCGCTGAAGACGGTCGAGGCGTCGCCGGTCGCGAGCCGCATCGGCTATGACGTGATGATCAATTCCGACGAGGAGACCGGATCCTTCTCGTCCTCCGCGCTGATCGCGGAGCTCGCCCGCGGCAAGGTCGCGGCGCTGACCTACGAACCGGCGCTTGCCGACGGCACGTTGGCCGGAGCGCGCGGCGGCACGGGCAATTTCTCGCTCGTCGTCCACGGCAAGAGCGCCCATGCCGGACGCAATCCCGATGACGGCCGCAATGCCATCGTCGCGGCCAGCGACCTCGCGGTGCGGCTCTTTGCTGCCAAGGAGGAAGGACTCGCGGTCAATCCGGCGCGGATCGAAGGCGGCGGCCCCAACAACGTCGTCCCCGACCTCGCCATCCTCCGGATCAATTTCCGCCCCGCCTCGTCGCAGGCGATCGCGCGCGCGCAGGCGGCGATCGACGATGCGGTGGCAGAGATCGCGGCCGCGCGCGACGTCAGGATCGAGGCGCATGGCGGCTTCAACCGCCCGCCCAAGCCGATCGACGACGGCGCCGCGAAGCTTTTCGAGCTGGTCAGGCAGGCCGGCGCCGGGCTCGGCCTCGCGAGCGGGTGGAAAGCGACCGGTGGGGTATGCGACGGCAACAACATCGCCGCCGCCGGCGTGCCCGTCGTCGATACCATGGGCGTGCGCGGCGGCGCGATCCATTCCGCCGAGGAATTCCTGCTGGTCGACAGCCTGGCCGAACGCGCGGCATTGTCCGCGATCACCATCATGCGCATCGCCAAAAAGGGGGGATTGTGAGCTTCCGTATCCGTGCCGCGAACGACGAGGATCTCGACCATCTCTACGAGATGGCGAAGCTGACCGGCGGAGGCTTCACCAACCTGCCGGCCGATCGCCGCGCCTTGCGCCGCCGCCTGGCGGCGAGCAGCGCCGCCTTTGCGCGCAGCGAGGACACTCTGGGCGACGAAGCCTTCGTGCTGATGCTCGAAAACACCGACACCGGCGAAGTCCGCGGCACTTGCCAGATGTTCAGCCAGGTCGGACAGCAGCATCCCTTCTACAGCTATCGCATCGGCACGCTGACCCAGAAGAGCGAGGAACTCGATCGCACCTTCCGCGCCGAGATGCTGACCCTGTCGACCGACCTCGAGGGATCGAGCGAGGTCGGCGGTCTCTTCCTCCATCCGGGAGAGCGTGCCGGCGGGCTCGGCATGCTGCTCGCGCGCAGCCGCTATCTGTTCATCGCGATGCATCGGCCGCGTTTCGGCGACCGCATCCTGGCGGAATTGCGCGGGATCATCGACGAAGCCGGTGGATCGCCCTTTTGGGACGGACTCGCCGGGCGTTTCTTCGGAATGAATTTCCAGGACGCCGATCGCTTCAACGCGACCCACGGCCACCAGTTCATCGCCGACCTGTTTCCCAAGCATCCGATCTATGTCGCGATGCTGACCGAGAGCGCGCGCAGCGTCATCGGCCTGCCCCACCCGTCGGGCCGCGCGGCGATGCGCATGCTCGAGAACGAGGGATTCGCATTCGAGAATTACATCGATATTTTCGACGGCGGCCCGACCATGACAGCGCGGACCGACAAGGTACGCAGCATCGCCGATGCGGTCACGCGCAAGGTCGTCGCGGTCGATGACGACGGCGGCGAGCGCGGCTTGGCCGCGACCGGGCATTTATCGAATTTCCGCTGCGCCTATGCCCGGCTGCGCGATGCCGGCGGCGGCGTGGTGATCGACCGCGCCGGCGCCGCGGCGCTGGGCATCGGCGAAGGCGACGACGTCACCTATATCGGGCAAGCCTGATGGCATTGGTCGAGATCAATTTCGACGGCATCGTCGGTCCCAGCCACAATTATGCCGGCCTCAGCCCGGGCAATCTCGCGGCGACCAGCAATGCCGGCCTGACCTCGCGCCCGCGCGAGGCCGCGCTGGAAGGCATCGCCAAGATGCGCGCCAATCTTCGCCTCGGGCTGGCCCAGGGCATCCTGCCGCCGCACGACCGGCCCGACGAGCGCTGGCTGGCGGCACTGGCGACCGATTACGGCGCGGCCGCGACCTATCTCAAAGCCCAGGCGCTGTCGGCCTCGCCGATGTGGGCGGCGAACGCGGCGACGGTCTCTCCCGCGCCCGATGCCGGCGACGGCAAATGCCATTTGACCGTCGCCAATCTGGTGACGATGGCGCATCGCAGCCACGAATGGTCCGAGACGCTGGCGCAACTCCGCCTCGCCTTCGCCGATGCCGCCTTCGCGGTGCACCCCCCTGTCCCCGCGCCGTTCGGCGACGAAGGCGCCGCCAATCACATGCGGCTGTGCGAAGGGCACGGGGCGCCGGGGATCGAGATCTTCGTCTATGGCGAAAGCGGCGGACCCTTCCCCGCCCGCCAGCGCCGCGATGCGTCCGAAGCGGTGGCGCGCGCGCATCGGCTCGACCCCGCCCACACGATCTTCGCGCAGCAATCGGTCGAGGCGATCGCCGCCGGCGCGTTCCACAACGACGTCGTCGCGGTGGCCAACGAGCGCGTGCTATTCGCGCACGAACTCGCCTTCGAGGACAAGGCCGGGCTCTATGCCGACATCGCGCTCAAGGCGCCCTGGGCGGAGATCGTCGAGGTGCCGGCGCATCGCGTCAGTCTGGCCGACGCGATCCAATCCTATCTGTTCAATGCGCAATTGGTCACGCTGCCCGACGGCGCGATGGCGTTGATCCTGCCCGGCGAAGCGCGCGGCAACACGGCAGTCTGGTCGTGGCTTGGCGAGATGATCGCGGGCAACGGCCCGATCCGGCGGCTCGAAGTGGTCGACGTGCGCCAATCGATGCGCAACGGCGGCGGGCCGGCGTGCCTGAGGCTGCGCGTGGTCTGCGACCCGGCGACGGTCGATCCGCGCTTCCTGGTCGACGAGGCGAAGCTCGATCGTCTGGCGGCGGTGATCGAAGCGCATTGGCCCGAAGAGATCGCGATCGCCGAGATCGGCGATCCGGCGCTGATCTCCCGCATCTGCGCGGCGCGGCGCGCGCTGCTCGTCGAACTGGAATTGATCGGATTGCTCGACCGGTGAGTCGCTATCGGATCGCGAGGATAATCGCGCTCCAGAATGCGATGCCCAGCGGAAGCGCCAGGATGAACGCGGTCCCGGGCGTGCCGCGGCGGTCTCCGGGGGGCCGGTGTTCGATCGGCGGCATTGGCAGCGTCTTCATCACGCCTCTCCCAATTCCCCTCGATCATATTCCATCTTGGTAAACGAACCATTGCGACCACGGTTGCGCGGCGGGCCACGCCGCGACCGCTCCGGTGTCGGATTAACTTACAGATAACCATGTTCGTTAAGGCGAACCCGCGCTTTTCCGCCATTGGCACGCGTCATGCGTAAACGCGTGCATGTTCCGCAAGATCGCCCGCCTGTTCGTCATCAAGACCAAGTTCGAGGCGTTCATGGTGATCTACGGCCTGGGACTCGGCGCGGTCGAGCGCGGGGTTCATTACCTCCACCAATATCCCGGCTTCGGCGGCTGGATGCTGTTCTCGGTCTGCCCGATCGCGGTGTTCATGGCCGGGGCACGGATTCTCGACTCGGTCGAACGCAGCAACTGAGCCGGCCCAGCCTGGCGGGCGGATCGAAGGCCTGACTATCCCAGAAGGTAGGCGAGCGCTTCTTCCTCGTTGTCGAACAGCCCGATCTCGCGCTCACCGATCATCCGGCGCGCCTGCATCTTGTTGAGCCCGTAGCGCGCGACGATCGCGAGGCGCCGGGGCTTGAGTGGCACGGTGTCGGTGGTGTGCTGCACCAGCGCGACGATCTCCGCCGCCTGGATCTCCAGCGCACGCGCATCGATCAGGAAGAGGTGCGTGCCCGAGGGCACGTTCAGCCCCTGCACCGCCGCCTGCTCTTCGGCGGCGATGCGCTGCACATCCTCGGGCGTCATGAAGCCGGCAAGCCGCAGCGTCACCAGCAGGCGTGCCGGATCGACCGAAATGGCGTGTTGCGCCGGCTTGCCCAACGGTCGCTTCAACTCGGCCTCTGAGGGTTTGCGGTTCAGCAATATCGACGCGGATCGAGCCGCGCCGTCTACCACCAGGCGTCAGGGCGTGCCTTGAACCCGGCACGTTCCTCGATCGCGAGACAGGCATCGAGCACGCCCTGCTCGTCGAGCGCCTTGCCGATCACCTGCAGCCCGAGCGGCAACCCTGCCATGTCGAGTCCGCCCGGGACCGACATCGCCGGCAGGCCCGCCAGACTCGATGGCACCGTGAAGACGTCGTTGAGATACATCGCGATCGGATCGGCCGACTTTTCGCCCAGCGCGAACGCCGCCGACGGCGCGGTCGGGGTGAGCAGCAGGTCGCAGCTCTTCCAGGCCTCGTCGAAATCGCGCGCGATCAACGTGCGGACCTTCTGCGCCTGGGTGTAATAAGCGTCGTAGAAGCCCGCCGACAGTACATAGGTGCCGATCAGGATGCGGCGCTTGACCTCGTCGCCGAAGCCCTGGGCGCGGGTCGCGGCGTACATTTCCTGAAGGTTGGCACCCTCGGGCAAGTCGCGCAGGCCGTAGCGCACGCCGTCATAGCGCGCGAGGTTGGACGAGGCTTCCGCCGGCGCGATGATGTAATAAGCCGGCAGCGCGTATTTGGTGTGCGGCAGCGACACCTCGACCACTTCGGCGCCGGCGTCCTTCACCCAGTCGATGCCCTGCTGCCACAGTGCCTCGATCTCCGGCGGCATGTTGTCGACGCGATATTCCTTGGGAATACCGATCCTCTTGCCGGCCAGGCTGGCGTTGAGATTGTCTTCCCACTTGGGCACGTCGAGCTGCAGGCTGGTCGAATCCTTGGCGTCGAACCCGCTCATCGCTTCGAGCATGATCGCGCAGTCGCGCACATCGCGCGCCATCGGCCCGGCCTGGTCGAGGCTCGAGGCGAACGCGATGATGCCCCAGCGCGAGCAACGGCCATAAGTCGGCTTGATCCCGGCGATGCCGGTGAAGGCGGCGGGCTGGCGGATCGAGCCGCCGGTGTCGGTGCCGGTCGCCGCCGGGCACAGCCGCGCCGCGATCGACGCCGAGCTGCCGCCCGACGAACCGCCCGGCGCCAGCGGAGCGTTACCGCCGTCAGCGCGCCGCCACGGCGAGACGACGTTGCCGAAATAGCTGGTCTCGTTCGACGAGCCCATCGCGAACTGGTCCATGTTGAGCTTGCCCAACATGCCCGCGCCGGCGTCCCACAATTTCTGGCTGACGGTCGATTCGTATTCGGGCTTGAACCCTTCGAGGATATGGCTCGCCGCCGCCGACTGCACGCCCTTGGTGCAGAACAGGTCTTTCATGCCGATCGGCACGCCGGCCAGCGGCTTGAGCGGCTCGCCCGCCGCGCGCGCGGCATCGGCCGCTTTGGCCGCGGCGATGGCGTGATCGGGGGTTTCGACCAGGAAGGCGTTGAGCTGCTTGGCCTTACTCACCGCGACGATGAACGAATCCGCCACTTCGCCGGCGGAAAAGGCACCGGTGCGCACGCCATCGCGCAGTTCGCGGACGCCGAGATCGGTAAGGTCGGTCATTATTCGATCACCTTGGGCACGGTGAAGAAGCCGTGCTCGGCCTGGGGAGCGTTGGCCAGCACCGCGTCGCGCTTGCCGCCGTCGGTGACGACGTCGTCGCGCAGGCGCAAATGGTTGGCAATGACCGCGGTCATCGGCTCGACAGACGCGGTATCGACCTCGCCCAATTGCTCGATCCAGCCCAGGATATTGTCGAGTTCGGGCGCGATCTTCGCGACCTCCTCGTCGGTGATCGCGATGCGGGCCAGGCTCGCGATCTTCTTCACGGTTGCGGCGTCTACGGACATGCAGGCGCGGCTAGCAGAGCGGCCGCCACGATTGCAACCGCCGCAACGATCAGGCACGGGTCCTTGGCTGCAATCGGAG
>NZ_JBQCCN010000206.1:0-2592 GCF_051962185.1 Sphingomonas sp. | reverse complement strand
TTGACCCGGGCCGGGTTGAAGATCGACGCGTAATAGGTCTTCCACACCGCCTCGACCGGGTCGCCGTCGGGCGCGTCCGCTTTCGACGCGCCGGGCCCCTGGCTCAGCCGCTTGCCGTCCCAATGGATCGAGATTTCCGGGGTCAGGATCGACCAGCGCATCGTCGCGAAACGCTCGACGAAGAAGCCGGCATTGGCGCGGACGATGTGATGCTCGGGCTCGAACCAGGCGACATAGCGGGTCCCGGAGTCTTCCCGGGCGGTGCCAGCCCGCTCCCCCACCCGACCACCCAAATTATCTTGTGGGCGGTCGGGTGGGGGAGCGGGCTGGTGCGGCATTTCGCGGAAGCGCAGAAACGCGCGCATCTTGTGGATGTCGCGGCGCACTGCCTTGGCCAGGCCCTCCAGCCTGCGGACCAGCGGGTCGGCCTGGTCCTCGACCAGCCCGGGTTCGCGCAGCACCCGGTCCAGCAGCTTGTGGAGCAACGCGAAACGCTGGCGGTCCGCATGGAGGATGGCGGAACGCGCGAGGTCGATGAACCCGCGCGGCACCGAGAAAGCGCCGCGCTCGGCCGGGATCACCGGCATCTGGCCGGCGAACAACTGGCCGGGATCGTCCTCGCCTATTTGCCACACCACTTGGTCGGGCGGCACCTGGTCGAGCACCAGCCCGCGCACCGCGTCGCGCCAGCCGTCGAAATCGTCCTCCGCCTCCAGCGTGACGACGCGCATCAGCGCGTCGCGGCGGCCGTGCCCGTCGCCTTCATGTCGAGAATCCATTGCGTCAGCAGCGCGATCGCCTCGTCGTGCGTGGTCGCGCGGCCGAGCTCGGGCATCGCCACGCCGGGATCGGTAGAGGCCATGCGGTAGAGGATGATCGAATCGTCGGGCTTGCCCGGGTCGATGTCGAAATCGCGATCGCCGCTGCCGCGCCCGGCGGCGACCGGACGCTTGCCGATTCCACGCGCGACCGGGTCGGCAACGTCCCAGCCGAGGAACAGGCCCGAATTGGACGCCGCGCCCTTGGGATTGTGGCAATGTGCGCAATTGCTTTCGAGATAGGCGCGCGCCCGGGCGTCGATCGGCGCGGAAGAATCGTCCCAGCGCGCGAGCCGCGGCGCGTCGGCCGGCGCGCGGTCGAGCATCCCGGCGCGGACCAGCGCCGCAAGTTGCTGCCCGTCGTTGAGATTGCGCGCCTTGGGCCCGATCGGGGTGATCGCGCCGGCCAGCGAATGACAATCCTTGCACTGGTTCTGGTTGGGCACCGAATAGCTGATCGTCCGCGCCTTGCCCGAGGGATCGGCGAAAGTGACGGGAATGCGCGTTCCGGCGCGCTTCAGCACCGCATCGCTGCCGTCGGCGTTCCAGACATAGGGGACCGCGACCCAACCTTGGGTGCGATGCAGCAGCAAGCGCGTCTCGAGCGGCTTGAACGCGCCGTTCTGCTCATAGCCGAAGGTCTTGATCAGCGCCGAGCCGACCGGGAAATCGAGCGCCGCCGACGGGTCGTACGCCGCCTTCTTGCCGGCCGGCACGTAGAGAAAGCGCTGCTTCTCGGCATAATCGGAAAAGAGCGGGGTGTTGAGGTGATAGGGCATCACCCGCGCCGCCGGCGTGCGCGCGCGAAGATCGGCGAAGAAGCCGTAGTCGCTGAGCGCGGGCGCATAGCCGTCCTGGAGGATGGCGGCATCGTCCACCGTCGGCGCCGGTCGCGCGGCAACCCCCAGGATCAGCACCGCGCACGCCGCCGAAACCGCCAGCGACGCGCGACGCATCCGGGCGAGCGCCCCGCTCACTTCGCCGCCGCCTCCATCGCTGCGGGCAGGACGACCGGCGCGCGCGGCGGCATTGCCGGCGTCTTGGACAGATCGGCCGGCGCCGGCTTGGCATCCGACAGCGGCGCGCCTTGCCGCAGATTGAGGCTCAGCACCGGCACCTTGTCGGCGACGCGGATGCCAGTCTCTCCCTTGACCGCGCCGTCCCACAGTACCGGTGGCAGGCTACCGCCGAACGCCGCCTTGAGCTGCTCGCCACCGGGGAAACCCGGGTCGAACCCGGCCTTGCCGTGACGATTTCCCGACACCTCGACCCGGCGCGGATAGGGATTGTATTTGGTGTCGGTGAAGGCGTTGCGATAGGCGGTGATCATCACATTGGCCGTCGCGTTGCCCGACAGATCGTTGTCGGTCACCCAGACCTGATCGTTGGCCATTACCAGGACGCCGGTGCCGCGCGGCACGGTCGCGACGATATTGCCCTTGGGCGCGAAATTGGCCTGGTCGTTGTCGATCGCTTTGTTGCCCCCGACGCGGACGTCGCCGCCATTGCCGCGCGGCAGGTTGGGCAGATCGAACACCAGGATGCCGCCGGTATTGTGCGTGGCGAGATTGTTGGTGACGTCGGCATGGCGGCTGTTCTCGATCTCGATCCCCGCGACATTGCCCGATGCGGTCGAGTTGCGGACGATGATGTCGCTGCTCTGCCCGACATAAATGCCGGCGTCGGACGCCCCCTTTACGGTGACACCGTCGATCAGCACCTGGCTGCTCTCGACCGGATAGACGCCATAGGCGCCGTTGGTTTCCTTGGGCCC
>NZ_JBQCCN010000205.1:0-32509 GCF_051962185.1 Sphingomonas sp. | reverse complement strand
CGACGACGCGACGATCAAGTCCGCGTACCGCAAGCTCGCGATGAAATACCACCCCGACAAGAACGGGGGTTGCAAGGAAAACGAAGCCAAGTTCAAGGCGGTCAACGCCGCTTACGACTGCCTGAAGGATCCGCAGAAGCGTGCGGCCTATGACCGTTACGGCCATGCCGCGTTCCAGCAGGGCGGCCCCGGCGGGTTCGGCGGCGGCAATGATTTCTCGGGCTTCTCCGACATTTTCGAAAGCGTGTTCGGCGAGTTCATGGGCGGTGGCCGCGGCGGCCAGCGCCGCCCGCAGCGCGGTGCCGATCTGCGCTACGACATGGAAATCAGCCTGGAGGAGGCCTTTCACGGCAAGTCCGAGGCGATCACCATCGACGTTGCCGCCTTGTGCGAGGCGTGCGACGGATCGGGCGCCAAGCCCGGCACCTCGGCCAAGACCTGCGGCACCTGCGCCGGCCGTGGCAAGGTCCGCGCGCAACAGGGCTTCTTCGTCGTCGAACGCACCTGTCCGTCGTGTCATGGCGCGGGCCAGGTGATCGCCGATCCCTGCTCGTCGTGCCGCGGCGAGGACCGGGTCGAGAAGACTAAGACACTGACCGTCAACATCCCCGCCGGGGTCGACGAAGGCACGCGCGTACGTTTGTCGGGCGAAGGCGAAGCGGGGCCGCGCGGCGCGCCGGCCGGCGATCTCTACATCTTCCTCCACGTGAAGCGGCACGCGATCTTCGAGCGCGAGGGCACGACCTTGTTCGCGCATGCGCCGATCAGCTTTACCCCGGCGGCGCTCGGCGGGTCGATCACGATTCCCGGGCTCGACGGCGAGCAGCATGAGGTCAAGGTCGCCGCCGGCACGCAATCGGGCCGCGAAGTGCGTCAGCGCGGTGCGGGCATGCCGGTGCTCCAGGGCAAGGGGCGCGGCGACCTCGTCGTGCGCATCTCGGTCGAGACCCCGACCAAGCTGACCGCCAAGCAGCGCGAGCTGCTCGAGGAATTTCGCTGCACCGAAACGGGCGACGAATGTCCCCAGGCGCAGGGCTTCTTCCAGAAGGTGAAGAAGGCGGTGGGGGGGTGATCGTTAGCTCCCTCTCCCTCCGGGAGAGGGAGGGAGCGGCCGAAGGCCGCGGAAGGGTGAGGGCAGGGGCTAGTTGTTCTTCAGCCCTCTCCTCAAACTGCCCTCATCCAAGCTCCGCTAGGCGGCAAGCCGCCAAGCTGCGCTATCCTTCTCCCACCGGGAGAAGGGTTCACGCCTTGGGCACAATCGGCTCCCACAACTCCCGGTGGCTCTCGTCGAACCCGGCCATGCCCGGTTTGGTCAGATACCCGCGCGCATCCGGAATGTGGCTGTAGATCATCTTCAACGGCCGCTCGTGCCATTGCAGGTTGAACGCCCAGCGGACGGGGAAGAATTCCATCGTCGCATAGGGCAGATGCTCGTGCACCCACCAGGCGATGCGCTTCCAGTCGTCGGGGTCGGTCCATTCGTTGGCGAAGCGCGGCACGACGATGCAGGCGGTGGCGCCCATCTGCCCCCCGGCGTCGCGCTGGTCCCAGATGTGTCCCGCGGCGCTGCGCTCGTTGGAGGCGCAATTATAACCCTTGGCATTGCCCAGCCGGTTGACCTCGGCCGAGCGATAGGCCGAGCGGATCGCGATCCGCCCGAACACGTCCTGGAGCGGTTCGAGCAGATCCTCGCACAGTCGCGTCCCCGCCGCGATCGCCAAATCGGGATCGTCCGGGATATTCGACAGGCCGTGGATCTCCGCGATGTCCGAAGAGAGGACATCGCGCATGAAGAAGGTCCGGGACAGCTGGACGCGGCCCAGTTCCGTCAGCTTGGCGACCGTTTGCGGCTTTTTCACGCGCGCCTCCCACCAAAACACGCGGCATAGCGATCTTGGGCGAGGACGAAAATAGATCGAGATTGGAGATAATCCCTATGCGGGACCGCTTCGCCTCTCCGCGATACGCGGCGCGGGCGCACCATCCGGCCTGACCGCTCCCGGCTTTCACGGGGAGCGGTGGGCCGATGGTTTAGAGGGAGAGTACCCCCGCCACCAGCGCCAGGCTGCCGACCGTCACCATCGTGGTGGCCAGCACTTCCATGATACGCATGGTTGCTTCTCCTTAGAACCGGATCATTCCGGTAGGAGAGGATATGGATTTTGCTGCAACGCAGCGCAATATTGTTTCAATCCTTCGCACTTGCAGCATTTGCAGTCGTTAACGCGCCGTAACGCTCCTCGGCGCATCGGGCAGGCCGTCGAGCCAGCGCAGGACGAACGCGATCAGGGCGAGACGCTGATCGTTGAATGGATGGTCGGTCTCGAACGAGCGGCGGGTCAGCAGGGGCGTCTTGTCGCCCAATGCCTTGGACAAGCCGATCGCCTTATCGTCGTCGCTGTCGCGCGTCGCCGTGGCGAGCAGCAACGGCCGCTGCTTCAGGGCCGGAACGAAGCGCGTGATGTCGAGGTCGCGCCCGGCCGCGACGATCTCTTCGGTCAGTGACTCGGCATCGGCACCGGTCAGCCGGCCATCGACATCGTCGAAGAGTTCCGGTGCCTTGGCCCGGCGTTCGGCAGGCGACAGCCGAATGAGGTCATCGACGTCCTCGGCGATATTCCACGGCGCGATCAACCCGACCGCGCGCAACTCGGGGTGGCGGGCGGCGGCGCAGGCCGCGACATAGCCGCCATAGCTGTGACCGATCACCACCAGCCTTTTGGGATCGGCGTGCCACTTGGCGGCATTGGCGGGCGCCGCCACATCGGTGATCAGCGCATCGACATCGCCGCAGCTGCCCGCCAGCGTGAAGCGCCCGCCCGATCCCCACGACCCGCGGTAATGGAAGGTGATCACTGCCCAGCCCGCGCGCTGCATCGCCCGCGCGAGGTCGAGATTCTGTTCGTTGCCGGGCAGGCCATGGAGCAGGATGACGGTCGGAAACGGCCCGACGCCCGACGGGCGATAGATTTGCGCGTTGATCAGCGATCCGTGGCTGACGAACTGCAGCCCCGCGCTGCTCGCCGGATGCGCGCGATCGATCGGCGGATCGCGCTCGACCTAGGCCGAGACGGGAAGGGCGATCGCGGCGACCAGCGCCGCCAGGACCATTGCATATTTCAATAGCCTGACTCCTGTGCGAACTGGCTATATCCACGGGCGGCCAAGGGCAGTTGTGCCGCTTCATTCCATTTCTTGCTGCCGGAATAGAGCGCTACGGAGCGCATGCTCGCTGGCCATTCACGCACGAGTAGTGTCTCCAAGTCCAACTTGGTTCAACCGGTACGGAACAGTTGCAGATTGGACAAATCATCGAGTCCGGGGAGTTGGATGAGGTTTTTGCAGTTGATCAGGCTAATATCGCGCAATGCTGCGCCGCCAAGCGATATGCTTTCGAGTTGCAGTTGATCCTCGACCCTCAATCGCTCCAGCGCCGGAAAGCGGTCTAGCGGCCCGAGCGTTTCCAATCCGCGCACTCGACAGATTTCGAAGTCGATCAGGGTCGGATGGCTCAATTCTTCGATAGAGGCGCGCGATCCAAACCATAGGCGCAGCGAACGCAGCGCGGTTAGTCTGGCCAGGAAAGCGAGATCACGATGTTTGGGCATCCCGCTGAGAAATAGATCGGTAAGCCGAGGGAGTGTCGTGATGACCTCGATGTTACGAGTATGGCCTACCAGCGACAGCGTTTCGAGGTCGCGGCACTGTTCCAACGGTCCCAGGTCGATGTTGCGCTTGGCGTTGTCCGAAAGCAGGAGCCATCGCAATTTCGCGATTTTCAGTTTGCTCAAGATTGATGGATCGTTCCACTTGAAGACGCCGAGCGAAAGGTACTCGAGGTGATCGAGCCGTTCGAGCCATTCGGGATTGGCAATGTCCTGCAGACAATCGACGAGGAGAGCGCGGATATCTGGAAGGTGTTCGAGTACTGCGGCATCGAACGGCCCGGAATAATGACCGTAGAATCGTACCTGCATCCGGCTGCCATATTCGGCACAGAGGGCGTTTATCGATCGCAATAGCCTCGGCGTGTGGGCGGGTGAGTAGGATAGGCGTTTGTCCGGCCGCCAGGCTTGCGTCGATGGTCTCGCGATCGATTGTCGTCGGATTGGTGATCCGGTTCTGCACGATGCGTTAGCCGAACACCCGCGCGAAGATCGTGTCGACGTGCTTGAGGTGGTAATCGAGGTCGAACTTCTCCTCGATCTCGGCCGGCGACAATGCCGCGGTAACTTCCGGATCGGCCTTGAGCAACTCGAGCAGCGACAGCTGGCCATCCGATTCCCACACTTTCATCGCGTTGCGCTGGACGAGCCGATACGAATCCTCGCGGCTCACCCCGGCCTGGGTCAACGCCAGCAGCACGCGCTGCGAATGGACCAGGCCGCCCATCTTGTTGAGGTTCTTCTCCATCCGCGCCGGATAGACCAGGAGCTTGTCGACCACCCCGGTCAGCCGCGCCAACGCGAAGTCCAGCGTGATCGTGGCATCGGGACCGATATAGCGTTCGACCGATGAGTGGCTGATGTCGCGCTCGTGCCACAGAGCGACATTCTCCATCGCCGGGATCGTCGCGCTGCGCACCATGCGGGCGAGGCCGGTGAGATTCTCGGTCAGCACCGGGTTGCGCTTGTGCGGCATCGCCGACGAGCCCTTCTGGCCCGGCGAGAAATATTCCTCGGCCTCGAGCACTTCGGTGCGTTGGAGATGGCGGATTTCGACCGCCAGCCGCTCGATCGACGAGGCGATCACGCCCAGAGTCGCGAAGAACATCGCGTGACGATCGCGCGGGATGACCTGGGTCGAGACCGGTTCGACCGCCAGGCCCATCTTCTCGGCGACATGCGCTTCGACCCGCGGGTCGATATTGGCGAAGGTGCCGACCGCGCCAGAGATCGCGCAAGTCGCGATGTCCTTGCGCGCCGCGACCAGCCGCTCGCGGTTGCGCGCGAATTCGGCATAGGCCTCGGCGAGCTTGAGCCCGAACGTGACCGGCTCGGCATGGATGCCGTGGCTGCGGCCGATCGTCGGGGTCAGCTTGTGCTCCTCGGCACGGCGCTTGAGCACCGCCAGCAGGGCGTCGATATCGGCGAGCAGGATGTCGGAGGCGCGCGCAAGCTGCACCGCCAGGCAGGTATCGAGCACGTCGGACGAGGTCATGCCCTGGTGCATGAAGCGGGCTTCTTCGCCGACATTCCCCGCGACCCAGGTCAGGAAGGCGATGACGTCGTGCTTGGTCACTGCCTCGATCGCGTCGATCGCTTCGACGTCGATCGCCGGATCGGTTGCCCACCATTTCCACAGCGCGGCCGCCGCTTCCTTCGGCACCACGCCGAGCTCGGCCAGCGCGTCGGTCGCGTGCGCCTCGATCTCGAACCAGATCTTGTAGCGCGCCTCCGGGGTCCAGATCGCGGTCATGTCGGGACGGGAATAGCGCGGGACCATCAAGGGCCTTTCGAAAATGCGGTCAACGGGGATGGCCGCGCCGATAGCAAGCGCGCCCCGCTCCCTCAACGCCTTTAGGGAATCAGGCGAGCGCCCAGCGGAACCGGCCGGTGATCGGCCAGGCCAGCAAGGCATCCTCCTCGCGGGCGCCCCAGCCGATATTGTGGATGATCATCGGCGATCGACCGCCGTCCCGGTCGGAAACCAGGCCGATATGCGTGCCCGTGCCGGCGACCAGGGAGGTGAAGATGTCGCCGGGCTGCCAGTCGGCGGGATCGCGCGGGATGGGCAAGGCGAGATGGTGGCGGGCGAACCAGGTGGCGAGGTTGGGCACGCGGCGATGGTCGATGTTGCGGTCGGGGACGCGCAATCCCCATTTGCGCGGATAAGCCGCGAAATCCGCACGCATATCGGCATTGACCAGCGCCTGGAGATCGAGCGCGAAGGCGTCGCGATAGGCGCGGATGACGACGTCGGTGCAGACGCCCTTGATGCGCGGCACGTCGCCGTCTGGAAAGGGCAGGACGGTATAAGCGGGGTCGTATTTGACTGTCGTGCCGACCTGGGTCCGTGCCGCCGCGATCAATCGGCGCGCCCGCGCGGCCGCGGCGAGCGGCGATCTCGCTGCCGGCGCCGTACGGCATCCGGCCAGCGTCGCGCCGACACCCAATAGCAGCGATCGGCGATCGAGCATGGCTGACCTCGTGGCGAAAATCGCCGGCATCATGCGCATATGCCAGGAAACCGTCCAGTGTGGCGACGCTGCCATGGTTCCCAAAAATCGTGAGTCGGCTCGTCGCAAGCACGGCACGTCTCTACGACGACTTGCGCCAATGGTGCGACAAATCGACCCTTTACACCGAAGATTTCGGACCCATATCGAATATCGAAAGTTATATTCGAGCCATTCGAGCGGGGCGGTGAAGATACGCTTCGCAGAACAAGGTCGAAATTGCAAGGAGATTTTGTCATGCTGAAGCATGTTTTATTGACTGGTGCCATGTTGGTTTCTGTACCTGCTCTGGCACAGAACCAACCCCAGACTATGACGCCACCGTCGGATACTAACGCTGCTCCTGCGCAGCCGCAGGCCAAGGCCCCGGCGACGCCGACCCCGGCCAATCCGGCTCCGCAGACGACGCCTGCGCCGACCACGGCGGTTCCCGGCGCGCCGCCGGCCACCGCCAGCAACCAGCCGCAGGCCACGCCCGCGCCGACCACTCCGGCGCCGGACACGCAAGCTGCCAACCCGGCTCCCGCCGCTCCGGCAGCGGCCGCTGCGACGCCGGCTAACACGCCGGCCAATGCGGGCTCGCAGGTCGCCGCCGTCGTCAACAGCGAATATGGCAGTTACGACAAGAACGGCGATGGCAAGCTCGACAAGACCGAGTTCGGCGCCTGGATGACCGCGTTACGGAGCAAGGCCGATCCGTCGCTCAAGGACGATGCGGCCAACAAGGCCTGGATCGCCCAGGCCTTCACCCAGGCCGATTCGGACAAGTCCAAATCGATATCGAAGGACGAATTGACCAATTTCCTGTCGCAGGGTTCGGGTCAGAAGGCGTCGTAACAGCCACGACGCCCACGCAGGGGCCGTCGCGTTTTCCCCTTGGCGCGGCGGCCCTTTTCGTGCCCGCCGTAGGCGAGGGTACGCCATTATCATTAGTATTGACTAATCAATTAGCATCGGCTAATCGATTCGCATGCTTCATCCCGCTCCCATCGACGTCGTCATGCGCGCGCTCGCCGATCCGACGCGCCGGGCGGTGTTCGAACAGGTCGCGCGGAAAGGGGAGGCCAATGTCGCCGAATTGACCCGCGCCAGCGGCGTCACCCAGGGCGCGATCTCGCAACATCTCAAATCGCTGAAGCTCGCCGGGCTCGTCGCCGAGCGGCCGCAGGGGCGCAACGTCTTCTATCGCGCGACCCCCGAAGGTCTGGCGCCATTGTTCGACTGGCTGAGCCATTGCGACGCCTTCTGGCGCGACCGCTTCGCCAATCTGCGTGATTTGCTCAAGGAGATCGATCCGTGACCGACGCCGTCCTGCATGCCGATACCAGGGAAATCGTGATCGACGAGGTTTTCCCCCACGCGCCCGAGACGATCTGGAAGACGCTGACCACCGGTGCGCTGATGGCGCGCTGGCTCAACATGACGCCGGCCGGGTTCGAACCGGTGGCGGGCACGCGCTTCACCTATCAGACCTCGGCGGCGGGGGCGTGGGACGGGACGATCCAGTGCCAGGTGCTGGAAGTCGTGCCGGGCCGGTTGCTCGCTTACTCGTGGAAAGGCGGAGACGCCGGCAACCAGGGCTATGGCTCGCTGCTCGATACCATCGTCACCTTCACGCTCGAGCCGGCCGAGGGCGGCACGCGGCTGCGCGTCGTCCATTCGGGCTTCGTGCTGCCGCGCAACGAAACCGCCTATCGCAACATGAGCGGCGGCTGGACCCAGGTGGTCGGCCGGATCGGCACGGTGGCCGGCGAGCAGGGCTGATCGTCGCGACAGCACCTTTCGGATGCTTTGGAGGAGTAACATCATGCAGCACGACGAGCCACGCACCGAACAGCTCGACAACCGGCCGCCGACCGTATCGCCCGACGACTGGACCGCGGCGTGGGAGCGCCTGCTGATCAAGGAAAAGGCCTTCACCCGCGCTCGCGACGCGCTCGCCGCCGAGCGGAGGCGGATGCCGTGGATGGCGGTCGACAAGGACTATCGGTTCGAAGGGCCCGATGGCCCGGCCAGCCTGCTCGACCTGTTCGAGGGGCGCCGCCAACTCATCCTCTACCGCGCCTTTTTCGAGCCAGGCGTGTTCGGCTGGCCCGACCATGCCTGTCGCGGCTGCTCGTTCGGTGCCGACCAGGTATCGCATCTCGCGCATCTCAACGCGCGCGACACCACGCTCGCCTATGCCTCGCGCGCGCCGCAGGCAGACATCGCGCGGCTGAAGCGGCGGATGGGCTGGGACATGCCCTGGTACACGATCACCGACAGCTTCGATAAGGACTTCGGCGTCGACGAATGGCACGGCCACAACGTCTTCATCCAGGATGGCGGCAAGATCTATCGCACCTATTTCATCAACAATCGCGGCGACGAGGCGATGGGCACGACCTGGACCTATCTCGACCTGACGCCGCTCGGCCGCCAGGAGGTGTGGGAAGACTCGCCCGAGGGTTACCCGCAGAATCCGCCGTATAAATGGTGGAATTGGCACGACAATTACGAGGCGGAAAAGACCATCGATCCGAAATGGGTCGAGGTGTCCGACGCCGGCGAGGCAGCGTTTCGCGAGGCTAGTGCGGAGGCAAAAGGGTGAGCGCGGCAGGTGGCGCGGGGCTGGTCGGAATGCTTGGCCTGGCCGCCTCGCCGACCTTCGCGGGCATGGCGATACTGACGAGTATCGGCAGCGGGCCGGTTGTTACGTTCTGCTCGGGCGGAGGCGCCTTCCCGCTGGGCGGAATGGTGCCGATGTACCTGCTGATGAGCGTCTTCCATGCGGCGCCGTGGCTGCGGCTGGTCGCGGGGCGGGCGGCGCCGGGCGAGCGCGTGATCCCGCGAAACTGAAACCAGCACTACCCCGACGAAGGCAGGGGCCCAGTCGCGATGAATTTAGCGACAGGGGGATGCCGTCTCCACGTCATGGATGCTGGGCCCCGGTCTCCGCCGGGGTGGGTTTCGAAGCCGACGTTTTCCCGACTCTTCAGCTCGCGCTCCATCCCGGCGGCAGGATCGGTACGGTGGCACAAGCGGGGCTGCCATCGTGGCGCTTGCTCGCGATATGCGCGGTGAGACGGCTGCCCGCCCCGAGCGCCTCGATCGCCTCCCAGCCGATTCCGCTCAGCGGAATCTTGACGCGGCGCTGCCAGGGCGATCCGATCTGCCCCGCCATCGAGCCGACGTTGAGATAGACGTACCGCGCGGTCGGCGGACCCTGGACGAAGGCGCCCAAGAAGCGCGGGCCGCCCTCGGCGGTGTTGCCGTCGACGGTGACGTCGAGATCGAAGACGAGCGCGTCCGACGAGGCGTGAACCGGTGCGATCAGCGCGGCGTTGGCGCCGTTCCCTCGCGCCAGCGCGATCGCCACGCCCGGCAGCGGCTGGTCGACGACGATGCGCAGCGGCAGATCGATCTTCTCAGCCGTCATGGCGCCAGGCCTCCATCAGATCGGCTGCCTCGTCGAGGTCGCGGCGCCGCGCCGCGTCGATCGCGGTCTGGCCGTTCTTGCCGATCGCGCGCGGGTCCGCGCCGTGGCGTAGCAACACGCACGCGGCGGCGACCGCCTTGTCGTCATCGTCGGACAGATGGAACAGCGGCGTGGGCGCGTCATCCCCGGCGCGCGGCCGATTGGCGAGTGAGGGGTCGGCGGCCAGCACGGCCTCGAGCCGGTCGACCAACCCGAGATGGACCAGCGGCCAGATGTCGCTGCTGAGCGGGGCGAGAAGCTCCACCATGTGCGGCCTGCCGAGCACGCCCGCCCAACTGAGCGGCGTCCCGTTCCATTTCCGCTCGCGAAGGTCGATCTCGGCGCCGGCCGCGATCAACAGATTGGCGGACTCGACCGAGTCCGATTGCACCGCACGGTGGAGTGGGCTGATGCCCTCATGGTCCAGCCCGCGGGCATCGGCGCCGAGCGCGAGCAACAACGCGATGGCGGGCGCATTGCCGAACTCGGCGGCGGCCAGCAGCGGCGCCGGGTTGGCGACCAGCGACGGATCGCTCGTGAGCAACGCGCGTGCGCGCGCTTCGTCGCCGCTCAGGCACGCGGCCCGGAACGCTTCCTCCCCGCTCAGCGGTACCGGCGCGGCGCCGTGTCGCTCGAGCAAGGCGGCCATCTCGACGAATCCCGACAGCTGCGCCAGCGCGTGGACGGCCTGGCCGGTATAGGCATGCGGCGTGTCGGGATTGGCACCGTGCGCGAGCAGCCAATCAGCGCGCGCCAAATGGTTCTGGCCGACGGCGTTGCCGAGCAGATAATCGAGCGGGTTGAGCGGTCGTGTCCCGCCGATGCGATAGCTGACCGCGTCGTGCCAGTGATCGGTTATGCCCTGCGCGTCGCACAGGCGCCACAGCAGGTCGTACCAATAGAGGTCCGAGCCGACGATCGAGATATTGTAGAGCGCTTGCGTATCGAACGGGCTGGCCCCGGCGGCGACCAGCAATTCGACCACTTCCGTCGCCTGCGGATGGCTCGGCTTGGCGCCTTCGCCCAGGCCGATCGCGCCGGTCACCAGGGTGAAGGAATTGTCCCAGCCGTCGTTGAAGCTGAACTGCGGATCGGCGCCGGCCGCGAGCAACAGGCGGGCGATCGTCACTCCGTTGACGGCGTCGAGCCGACCGTAGGCGACATGCGCCAGGGCGGTCCACTCCTTCGGCCCGCCGGCTGCCTTGGCGGCGTCGGGATCGCGCGCCAGGCGCCGTTCGACCTCGGCGATGTCGCCGCAGGCGGCGGCCGTGAACAGGCTGTCGTGGGCGACGCTGGGATAGCGGTTCAGAATCCGCCGCGCGGTGGCGATGCTGCCTTCCCAGCCGTGGCCGAGCAATTGGTCGAGGCGCTCGGCATAACTCTGGCGATCGAGCGCGACATCGTCGAGCGCCGCCTTGAGTGCGATCCAATTCTCGCAGCCATATTCGAGCGCGAGGGCGTGTTGCACATCGCGCAGCCCGGGGTCGGCGGATGCTTTGGCGCCGGACTCGCGGAGACGGGCGATCGCGGCTTCGTCGCCGGCGCGAAGGGCCTTGAGCCAGCGCTTGGCGTCCTTGCGCAGGTTGTCGAGACTGGTTTTGGGCGTGAGGATACGAGGCATCGGAAACCTTCCTTCCAATAGCCAGACGTCCGCTTACGAAGGGCCGGAAGAAGGGTTCGTAAGTATCGTTTCGAGCTGGACGGGAGGAACTCCCTTGCCGCGGACAGGAGGCGCTCCAGATGCGCTCTGGGGCGGGAGTATCGGGGATGGGGACGGGGGAGTCAACGAGATGGGGCGTCCGCACCGTGGTCACACCGCTCCGAAAATTAGTGCATTCAGTAAACTGTCACCGAATCTCACCGAATCTACCGAATGCACTAAGTTTTCAGCTTTTCACTCTAGCCGACACAGCAATTCGACAGACTAGTTGCTCAAATCAGCCCCTGTCCCCGCAGGCTCACAAACCCGTGCGTCCCGACGATGATATGATCGTGCACCGCGATCCCCAGCTTCTTCCCCGCTTCCACCACGGCGCGCGTCAGGTCGATGTCGGCGCGGCTGGGCGAGGGGTCGCCCGAGGGATGATTGTGGACCAGGATGATCGATGCCGACTTGAGGTCGATCGCGCGGCGGATGACTTCGCGGACATAGACCGGGGCCTCGTCGATCGAGCCTTCGTTCATCAGCTCGTCGCGGATCAGCATGTTGCGGGTGTTTAGATGCAACACCCGAACACGCTCGTTGCCGTGGTGCGCCATATCGGCGCGAAGATAGTCGAGCACTGCCTGCCAGTTCGACAGCACCGGCTTGGCGGCGACCTCCGCGCGCAACAGCCGCAGTGCCGTCGCCTGGGCGATCTTGAGCGCGGCGACCGAGGTGTCGCCCATGCCCTTGACCCGCGCCAGTTCCTCGGGCGCGGCGGTCAGCACGGCGGCGATGCCGCCGAATTCGCGAAGCAGGTCGTAGGCCAACGGCTTGGTGTCGCGGCGCGGGATCGCCAGCGCGAGCAGATATTCGAGCAGCTCATGATCGAGCAGCCCATCGGCATCCGCCAGCAGCCGCTGCCGCAGCCGCGCGCGGTGCCCCAAATGGTCCGGTTCCGGAACGTCCCCCATAACATGTGGGTTAGTCGGGCATCGACGGGCATGCAATTGCCCGAACGCCGCCGCGGCGTGTAGCGTCGCCGTAACGATCGTGCGCAAGGGGTAGATGACCGAAAGCGAGCCAGAGATTGCCCGGCCATCGCGCGCGCGCCGCATCAGGGTCCGGCTCGGCATCGCGCTCGCGCTGTTGCTGGTCGTGCTCGGCGGGCTGTGGCTGGTGCGCAAACCGGTCGCGCGGCACTTCATCGACGACAGCGTGGCCAAGGCGCATGTCCCTGCGCGCTACACGATCGAGGACCTCGCGCTCGGGCATCAACGGCTGACGAATATCGTCCTCGGCGATCCCGCGCATCCCGATCTCGTCGCCGATTGGGTCGAGGTCCGGACCTCGGTCGGGTTCGGCGGGGCGCAGGTCACCGGATTGCGTGCCGGGCATGTCCGGATGCGGGCAGCGATCGTCGACGGCAAATTGTCGCTGGGGGCGCTGGATCGGCTGCTGCCGACAACAGGAGGCGCGCTTCGCTTGCCGGCGATCCTGCTCGATCTCGAGGACGGGCGGGTGCGGCTCGAAACGCCGCAAGGCGTGGTCGGCCTGAAGGCGTCGGGCAGCGGCCGGCTCGACGGTGGTTTCCAGGGGCAGATCGCGGCGATCAGCGAGCGGATCGCGAGCGGGTCGTGCGTCGCCGGCAAGGCGGTCGCTGCGCTCCGGGTCGATATTCGGTCGGACGCGATCCATCTGCGCGGCCCGGTTCGCGCGGGCGACGCGGGATGCGGCGACAGCGGCATGACGCGGCTGCGCGCCGATGTGGATGCTGCGGTCGCCACGGGGTTCGACCGCTGGAGTGGCGGCGCGACGCTGGCGGCCGATCGCGCGACCGCGCCGTCGCTGGCGGTGGAGATGCTGGGCGGTACCGTCCGCTTCGCCGGCGACGCACGCGGCGTTCAGGGCAAGGCGCGCCTGACCGCGGATCGCCTGGCCAGTGCCGGCATCGCCGGGCAGGCGGCGGTGGTCGACGGCGCCTGGCGTTATACCGGGGGCAAGGGAGCGTTCACCGGCAAGGCGCAACTCGGCCGCGCCGCACTGCCCCACGCGGTGCGCGCGCGGTTCGCATCGATCGCCTCGGCCGGCGCGGGAACGCCGGTCGCGCCGCTGGCGGCACAATTGGCGCGCGCGCTCGATGCCGGCGCGCGTGATTTCGCGCTGACCGCCGAACTGTCGGCGGCGACCGATGGCGGGCGCGGCGCGGTCAAAGTGTCGCGGCTGATCGCGGTCGGCGAGAGCGGCGCCAGCGTCAAGCTGACCAGCCGCGACGGCACGCAATTGGTCTGGCCCAACGGCGGCGTGATCGTGCGTGGCGATCTCGTCACCGGCGGCGGCGGCTTGCCCGAACTCAGCGCGCGGCTCGACCAGGCACGGCCCGGCGCGCCGGTCACCGGATTGGTGACGATGGAGCCCTACGAAGCCGGCGGCGCGCGCCTCGCGCTCGCGCCGGTCAAGTTCACTGCCGGGCTCGACGGGCGCACCCGGATCGACAGCGTGGCGACGCTGAGCGGCCCGCTCGGCGGTGGCGCGGTCGAGGGGCTGCAATTGCCGCTCGCCGCGCAATGGGACGGGCGCGGGGCGCTGTCGGTCAATCCGGGCTGCGCGCCGCTGGCGGTGGCGCGATTGCGGGTGGCCGGGCTCGACGCGCGCGGCTTGCGCACCCGGCTTTGCCCGGTCGACGGCGCGATGGTCAGGATCGCCAATGGCCGGGTCGGGGGTGGGGCGGTGGCACGCGATCTCCGCCTCTCGGGGGCGCTCGGCAGCAGCCCGCTCGCACTTTCCGCCGCCGGCGCCACCGTCCGGCTTGGCGATCGCCGCTTCGCGCTCGACAGAGTGGCAGTACGGCTCGGCACGCCCGATCGCCTGACGCGTCTCGACATCGCGACGCTCGACGGCAGTTTCGGGCAACAGATCGGCGGCCATTTCGAGGATGCCGGAGGCCGGATCGGCGCGGTGCCATTGGTCCTCTCGCGCGCCGGCGGCACCTGGGCGATGGATGCCGGCACCTTGCGGGTCGGCGGCACGCTGCTGGTTTCCGACGCCGCGCACGATCCGCGCTTCAGCCAACTCGCCGGGCGCGACGTCGTGCTGACGCTGGCGAACAATCGCATCGCCGCGACCGGCAAGCTCACCACCACCAATGGTGCGGTCACCGTCGCCGACGTCGCGATCGCGCACGATCTGTCCGCCGGCAGCGGGTCGGCCGATCTCGACATCGCCGGGCTGACCTTCACCAAGGCGTTCCAGCCCGACGCGCTGACCCCGCTGACCAAGGGCGTGATCGCCGACGTGGCCGGCACGGTGACCGGCCATGGCCATATCGCCTGGACCTCGCAGGCGGTGACCAGCAACGGCGTGTTCCGCACGCGAGGGACCGATCTCGCCGCGGCGTTCGGCGTCGTCACCGGCCTGTCGGGCGAGCTCCATTTCACCGACCTACTCGGCATGGTGTCGGCGCCCAACCAGCTGGCGACGGTCAAGACGATCGACACCGGCGTCGCGGTCAATGACGGAATGGTCCATTACCGGATGCTCGGGCCGACGAGGATCCAGGTCGCCGACGCGCGCTGGCCGTTCGCCGGCGGCCGGCTCGACCTCGACCCGACCCTGCTCGATTTCGCCGATCCCGGCGGGCGGCGCCTGACCTTCCGGCTGACCGCGGTCGACGCCGCGCAATTCCTCCAGCAATTCGACTTCAAGAATCTCAACGCCACCGGCGTGTTTGACGGCGCGCTGCCGATGATCTTCGACGCCAGCGGCGGCCGGATTGAGAAAGGCGAATTGCACGCCCGCCCGGGCGGCGGTTCGATCGCCTATGTCGGCGAACTGACCGACAAGGATCTCGGTACCTGGGGCAACATCGCCTTCCAGGCGCTCAAGTCGCTGCGCTACCGCAGCCTCGACCTGACGCTCAACGGTCCGCTGGCCGGCGAAGTGATCACCGAGGCGCATTTCGCCGGAGTCAGCCAGGGGCAGGGGGCCAAGTCCAATTTCATCATCCGCCGGCTGCAGCGCCTGCCATTCGTGTTCAATGTCCGGATCAAGGCGCCGTTCCGATCACTGCTCGACACCGCGCAGGGCATTTACGATCCCTCACGCCTCATCGAGCGCAACCTGCCGGCGCTGATCCGGCAGCAAAACCAGGCCAAGCCTCCCGTTCAGCCTCCCGCAAGCGAGACCAAGCCATGATACAGACTGGATTTACAAAGGTAGGATTGACGAAGCGGCATTTGGGCCTGACCAGGCGAGCGATGCGACGATTGATCTTGATGGGCGCGATCGGCGCCGGCGGCTTGCTCGGCGGGTGTGTCAACGTGACCGCACCCGACAAGCCGATCGAGATCAATCTCAACATCAACATCACCCAGCAGGTGGTGTACAAGCTCGACGGCCAGGCCAAATCGCTGATCGACGAAAATCCCGGGGTATTTTGACGATGAAACGGACCATGATCGCCCTCACCCTGCTCGCGACCGCCGTGCCGGCTATGGCGCAGGATCGCGACCCCGCCTATGCCGCGGCGCGCGCGGCCGGGCAGGTCGGCGAGCAGCCCGACGGCTATCTCGGCGTGGTCGGCACCGCTACCCGCGACCTCACCGCGCTGGTCAACAAGATCAACATCCAGCGCAAGGCGCTCTACACGCAGAAGAGCGCGGCGAACGGCGTCACCATCGAGCAGATGGCTTTCACCACCGGGTGTAACCTGATCGCGAAGACCGCGGCGGGCGAGAAATATCGCGATCCCGCGGGCAATTGGCTGACCCGTACGAGCGCCGCGCCGACCCGCGATCCGCGCTGCGTCTGAGCGCGCGAGCTTCGTCTTTCGCAACGGTTGACTCGGGCCGTCGCGCTACCTAAACGGCCCCCAGCAACGGAGGGCTGCGGCCATCCGATGTCCGTCGTCGCCCGCTTGGGAAGAGCGCGGCGGCGTTTTCTTATCAGGATGTTTTTCGCGTTGGCTGACGACCGCCAGAATGACGACCTTGATCGCCGCATCGCGGAAGCGAAGGCGAAGATCGACCGCCCGGTGACTGCCGCCCAGGGTGCGGCGGAGAGCCGTGGCTGGGCGATCGGGGTCGAGTTCGTCGGGGTTATCCTGGTCTCGGCCGCGCTGGGTTATTTCATCGACCGTTTCGCCGGCACCTCACCCTGGGTGATGATCGTCCTGCTGGTGTTCGGCTTCATCGCCGGCGTGTATCGCGCCCAGAAAACCTCGGCGCAGTTCGACGCCGACGACACCACCAAGTAAAAAGGACCGACGCCGTGGCCGGCCCGATGGAACAGTTTGCGATCAAGGTCCTCCAGCCTTTCAAGGCGGGCGGATACGATCTGTCGTTCACCAATTCGTCGCTGTGGATGGCCGTCGCGCTCGCGGGCATCGCGGTGTTCCTGTTCGTGGGCACCGCCAAGCCGCAGCTGATCCCCGGCCGCTGGCAGGCCGCAGTCGAATATGTCTATGATTTCGTCTGCAAGATGCTCGACGAGAATGTCGGCCCGGAAGGTCGCCGCTTCGCGCCGCTGATCTTCTCCGTCTTCATGTTCGTGCTGGCCTGCAACCTGCTCGGCCTGATTCCCTGGGTGGGATCATTCACGCCGACCAGCCATGTCGCGGTGACGTTCGGTCTCGCGATCCTGGTTTTCGTGATAGTCTGCATCGTCGGGTTCGCCCGGCACGGCCTGCATTTCTTCGCATTGTTCTGGCCGCACGGCGCCGGCGTTCTCGGCCCGTTCGTCTTCGTGATCGAGCTGCTGAGCTTTCTCAGCCGACCGTTCACGCTGGCGATCCGACTGTTCGCGAACATGACGGCGGGGCACGTGTTGCTCCAGGTGTTCGGAACGTTCGTAATCGCGCTCGGGTCGATCGGCTTCCTGCCTTATGTCTTCGGCGTCATTCCGCTGGCCGTGAGCGTGGCGCTGGTCGCGCTGGAGCTGCTGATCGCCGTCGTCCAGGCCTATGTTTTCGCACTGCTCGCGTCACTCTATCTCAACGACGCGATCAATCTTCACTAAGTAACTGACTTCAAACCGGAAGGACTTTCAAATGGACGTAGCAACTGCAGCCAAGATCGGTGCCGGCCTCGCGGCGATGGGCGCGGGTTTCGCCGCCATCGGCGTGGGCAACATCTTCGGCCAGTATCTGAACGGCGTTGCCCGTAACCCCGAGGCCGATGCCAAGCTCGGCGGCCGCGTGATCTTCGGCTTCGCCGTTACCGAGGCGCTCGGTCTGATCGCCGCGGTTATCGCGTTCGTTCTCGCCTTCCGTTAAGGCGTACGCGCGTGCCGCAGTTCGACCCAACCTTTTTCCTTCCGCAGCTGGTCTGGCTCGCGATCTTCTTCGCGGTCCTGTATTTCGGCATCATCCGGCTGACCTTGCCCCGAGTGGGCAGGGTGATGCAGGCGCGTGAGGATCAGGTGTCGGGTGATCTCGGCACCGCTCAGACCGCCAAGGCCGAGGCCGATGGCATGGCGGCCGATTACGAAGCCAGCATCGCCACCGCGCAAGACGCGGCGCGGGGCAGGGTGAACGAGGCCCGTTCCTCAGCCGCCGCTGCGATCGAAGCGAAGTTGAAGGCGTCCAATGCCGCCATCGCGGACCGCGCCGCCAAGGCCGAGGCCGAGCTCGAGGCGGCACGCGCCAAGGCGCTGGGTGAGATCGAGAGTGTCGCCGCCGGTGCCGCCGCCGACATCGTCGAGCGCTTGACCGGCAATCGTCCGGCAGATGCCGTCGCGGCGGGCGCCACGCGCGCGGCTCTGGCCTAAAGGACTGGCCCAAGGAAATGATGATGACCGCCGCAACCGTCGCCACCACTGAGGCCAATGGCGCCCCGCCGCATGGCGAGGAATCGGCCTTCAGCCCGGCGAATCCCGAATTCTGGGTCTATGCCGGCATCACCATCTTCCTGCTGTGCGTCATCTTCGTCGCTAAGGCGCCGAAGAAGATCGCCGAGACGCTCGACCAGCGCATCGCCGACACCCGCCGCCAGCTCGACGAGGCCAAGGCGATCCGTGCCGAGGCGGAGGCCCTTCTCGCCGACGCTAAGGCCAAGGCCAAGGCCAGCGCCGGGGATGCCGCCGCGATCGTCGCGCACGCCGAACAGGAAGCCGCCGCGCTGATCGCCAAGGCGGAAGCCGATGCAGCCGACCTCGTCGCGCGTCGCGGCAAAATGGCCGAGGACAAGATCGGCGCCGCTGAGCGCGCCGCCGTGGCCGAGGTCCGCGCCAAGGCCGCCGAGGTGGCCGCCAAGGCCGCCGCGACGATCATCGGCCAGACCCACGGTGCCGCCGACGACGCGAAGCTGGTTGACAAGACCATCGCCGGGCTCTCGCGCCTCAACTGAGCTGTCGCGGGTCCCAGCGGGGGCCGCTTCGCATTTATCCCCAATCGTCACCCCGGCCTTGTGCCGGGGTCTGCCGTGCCGCAAGCTCTGGACAAGAACCTCCAGCTTTTCACCCAGCCGCCCTGCGGATCCCGGCACAAGGCCGGGATGACGAAGGACGAATCGTCCCGTTAGCCCCTCCCCGGTAGGGGAGGGGCTTAATGTGCGTCGACCGCGCCGCACTCCAGCCATTGCCGCTCGCGGCCGCACGCCCTAGGGACACCGGCATGATCCCCCCTGAAGATTGCCAGAACATGCTCGAGGTCCGTGCCGGCGTCGATGCCGTGGACCGCCAGATCGTCGACCTGCTCGCGGTGCGTTTCCGCCTCATGACCGCGGCCGCGCGGATCAAGCAGGATCGCGACACCGTGCGCGACGAAGCCCGCAAGGCGCAAGTCATTGCCAATGCCAAGGCCGCGGCGGAAAGCGCCGGGGTGCCGCCGGACGTCGTCGGCGATTTGTGGGAACGGCTGGTCGAAGGGTCGATCGCCTACGAATTCGATCGCTGGGACGACCATCGCGGGTAGGCGGGCGCTGCCGCTGCCACAATTCGGACGCCAATCGCGGCCACATACGCTCCACTCGTTTTCCGAGGGGAGAGAAAAGATGATGTCGCTGATCGCAATCGCCCTGTTCGCCGCCCAGGCCGCCCCGGCTCCCGCGCCCGCCGCTGCTCCGGCGCCTGCCGCGGCCGCCGCCGCCGCGCCGGCGGTCGCCACCAAGTTCAACCTCGACACGCCGATCGAGACGTTGGTCGCCGATGCCAAGGCCAAGGACGTGCTGGCGGCCGATCTCGGCATGGATGTCACCCAGCACCCGGCCTATGACAGCTTCAAGTCGATGAGCCTCAACCAGGTCGCGCCGATGTCGGGCGGCAAGATCACCGACGATCTGCTGAAGAAGATCGCCACCGATCTCTCGGCGATCAAGTAACCGGGGTAGCTTCGGGCCCGGCGAGTCCCTAGATTCGCCGGGCATGTCCGATCCCAATTCGCCGACCCGATTCAACGAAGAGAAAGCCACTTACGCCGTGCGCGGCGGTGGCGAGGCGCCCGACCTCCAGGCGGGGGTGGCGGCGATCCGTAATGTCCTGAAGACGCTGCCCGTACGGCCGGGCGTCTATCGCATGCAGGATGCGCGCGGCGACGTGCTCTATGTGGGGAAGGCGCGCGCGCTCAAGAACCGCGTGACCAATTACACCCAGGTCAACCGCCTGCCCAAGCGCCTGCAGCGGATGGTCGCGCAGACGCGGTCGATGACCATCGTCACGACCAACAACGAGGCCGAGGCGCTGCTGCTCGAGGCGCAGCTGATCAAGCGCTTCCGTCCTGCCTATAATGTGCTGCTGCGCGACGACAAAAGCTTCCCGTTCATCCTGTTGCGCGCCGATCACCAGTTTCCGCGCATCCAGAAGCATCGCGGCGCGCGCAAGATAAAGGGCAATTATTACGGCCCCTTCGCCAGCGCGGGGTCGGTCAACAACACGCTCAACGCGCTGCAGAAACTGTTCCTGCTCAGAAGCTGCACCGACGGCTTTTTCAAGACCCGCGACCGGCCGTGCCTGCTCTATCAGATCAAGCGCTGCTCGGCGCCATGCGTCGGGCGGATCGGCACGGCGGAATATGCCGAGCTGGTCGGCGACGCGAAGGATTTCCTCGCGGGCAAATCGACCAAGGTGCAGACCAAGCTCGGCGTCCAGATGACCGCGGCGGCCGAGGCGATGGACTTCGAACTCGCCGCGGTGCTGCGCGACCGGCTCAAGGCGCTAACCTTCATCCAGGGCACCCAGGCGATCAACGCCGAAGGAGTGGGGGATGCCGACGTCTTCGCGCTGGCGAGCAAGGAAGGCGTCATGGGCATCCAGGCGTTCTTCATCCGCGGCGGCCAGAATTGGGGGCATCGCAGCTTCTTTCCCGCGCACACCGCCGACGTGCCGGAGGACGAGGTGCTGACCCAATTCCTCGGCCAGTTCTACGAGGAAGTGCCGCCGGCGCGGACCGTGCTGCTCGACCGCGAACTGCCCGAAGGCGACTTGCTGAGCGAGGCATTGGCTGAGCGCAACGGCTACAAGGTCGCGCTCTCGGTGCCGCAGCGCGGCGACCGGCGGCGGCTGATGGAACAGGCCAAGCGCAACGCGGTCGAGGCGCTCGACCGGCGGCTGGCCGAGAGCACCACTCAGGCGAAATTACTCCGCGAGGTCGCCGACCTGTTCGAACTGGCCGAGCCGCCCGACCGGATCGAGATTTACGACAACAGCCATATCCAGGGGACCAACGCGCTCGGCGCGATGGTCGTCGCGGGCCCCGAGGGGTTCCGCAAGGGCCAGTATCGCAAGTTCAACATCAAGCAGGCCGCGACCGACGACGATTACGCGATGATGCGCGAGGTGTTCGGCCGCCGTTTCGCGCGCGCCCAGGCCGAGGATCCCGACCGCGACGCCGGCGACTGGCCCGACCTCGTGCTGATCGACGGCGGGCGCGGACAATTGAACGCGGTCAAGGGCGTGCTCGAGGACATGGGGATCGAGGACGTCTGTCTGGTCGGCGTTGCCAAGGGCCCGCATCACGGGCGCGAGGGGCGCGAGGTGTTCCATCTGATGGATGGGCGCGAGCTGATGTTGCCGGTCAATTCACCGGTGCTGTTCTACCTCCAGCGCCTGCGCGACGAGGTCCACCGCTTCGCGATCGGCGCGCATCGGCAAAAGCGCGCCAAGGCGATCGGCGCATCCCCGCTCGACGAGGTGCCCGGCATCGGGCCAGCACGGAAGAAGGCGCTGCTGATGCATTTCGGCACCGCGCGCGCGGTGCGCGGCGCGAGCTTGGACGATTTGAAGAAGGCTCCCGGCGTTTCCGCGGCGGTCGCGCAACAGGTGTACGATTTCTACCACGCGCGATAGAGGTCGGCGCGATCAAACGAAATAATGGTTGGGGACCGGCAGCATTGAAAAGCCGGCCCCCGAAAGTCTCAAGGTTTCGAGGGCGTATCGACCTTCACATCGGCGTTGATGCTCTTGGTGTTGCTGAGAAGGCCCTGGCCGAATACCAGAAACAGCACCACGGCGATTGCGATGATCGCGATGGCCAGCAATGCGACCGCGCCGCCACCACCACCGCCACCGTCGGTCTTGATGACCGTCGTCTTGTCGTCTTCTGCCATCACACTCCTCCTTATTTGCGAGGATGTAACTTTCAGTGGGTTCGACCGGTTCCGATCTATTAACCGATCATCGCCGTCACACTCTGCAGAACATCGCGCGGTCCGCGGCCGGGCGGCGCTACCTCACGCCTTTCCGGTGCCAGGAGGGAGGGAGAGTGTCGCGCGGTCTCCTACGACCCCGCGCTGACGCGGTCGCGGAATGCTTTCACCCGGGCGTTGAGATCGACGATCCCGTCGACCGGCGTGCCCGATGCCTCGACCAGGCGTTCGGCCAGGCAACCAGCCTCGCCGCGTAGCTTTTTCCCCGTGGGGGTCGTCTCGATCAGCACTTCGCGCTCGTTCTTCGGGTTGCGCGTCCGCGTCACTAGCCCGGCCGCTTCCAGCCGCTTGAGCAGCGGCGTCAGCGTGCTCGATTCGAGCGCGAGCTTGTCAGCCAGGCCGCCGACAGTCTGCCGCCCATCGTGCCACAGCAGGTTGAGCACCAGGAATTGCGGATAGGTGATTCCCATCCGGTCGAGCAGCGGCTTGTAGGCGCGCTGCACCGCCATGCTGGCGGAATAGAGCGCGTAGCAGAGTTGGTCGTCGAGCTTCATCACATCCATCGGTCGAGTCCTGTCGGGAAACCTGCACCGCAACATATATCGCGATAACATTTTTCTTGACAAGGGATTGTGACGGCCTATTTGGCGGACAGCGATAACAGTTATCGCGATAAATAAAGGATCGAGACATGGACATTCTCTACCGCACCAGCGCCACCGTCACCGGCGGCCGTACCGGCCATGGCCGCAGCGACGACGGCTTGCTCGACATCCAGCTCGAAACCGCCAAGGAACTCGGCGGCAACGGCAATGGCACCAATCCCGAGCAATTGTTCGCTGTCGGCTATGCCGCCTGCTTCCTCGGCGCGATCCGCTTCGTCGCCGGCCAGCGCAACATCCGCATCGCCGACGACGCGACCGTCACTGCCAATGTCGGCATCGGCAAGCGCGACGACGGCCGCGGCTTCGGGCTCGACGTCTCGCTGGCGGTCGACCTGCCGGGGATCGACACCGCGACGGCGCGCGAGCTGGTCGATGCCGCGCATGTCGTCTGCCCCTATTCGGAAGCGACGCGGGGCAATCTGAACGTGCGGCTGTCGGTGGTCGAGCACGCTTGATTGCGAGCTAGGCGCTTAGTCTGCTCTTAGCCCCTCCCCTTCAGGGGAGGGGTTGGGGTGGGGCAGTGCGGCAGGCGGGCCCTTGCGAGGCGGCCCCCAGCCCCACCCCTCCCCTGAAGGGGAGGGGCTGAAGTGACCGGCGGGTTCGGAAAATCTTCACCCCCTGGCGTTATTTCCCGGCGGCGTGACAGCCATATTCCTCACCATCGACACCGAGCTGATGTGGCGCCATCACGCCGCGGGCTGCGACCTCGCCACCCAGATGGCGCGGTCGCTTGAGCCCGCCGGGGTCGGCATCAGCTATCAGCTCGAGACACTCACCCGGCATGGCCTCAAGGCCACCTTCTTCGTCGATCCGATGCCGACCATGGTGTTCGGGCTCGACGCGATCCGACCGGTAGTCGAGACGATCCTGGCGGCGGGGCAGGAAGTCCAGCTTCACATGCATCCCAATTGGGCAGGCGCGCGGGCGGGCGATGCCGGCCAAAGCTCGGGCCGGTTCGAGCTGATCGATTACAGTCTCGACGAACAGCGCGCGCTGATCGCCGGAGCGCGCGACTTGCTCAAGGCCTGCGGCGCGGCGGAACCGGTGGCCTTTCGTGCCGGCAGCTATGCCGCCAATGACGACACGATCGTGGCACTCGCCGAGCTCGGCTTCCGCTACGACAGCAGCCACAACGGCGCCGACGCGCCCTGGCCGAGCCAGATCGGCCTGCCGCAGCGCCAGATCGCGCCGGTCCTCCATCGCGGGGTGACCGAGGTACCGGTGACGGTGATCGAGGACCTGCCCGGCAATCTCCGCCATTTCCAGATTTGCGCGCTGTCGCAAGGCGAGATGCGCGCTGCGCTCGATCATGCGCTGGTCGAGGAGCATGAGGCAGTGACCGTGGTCAGCCACGGCTTCGAGCTTGCCAATCGCGCCGGCACGCGCCCCAACGGCGTTCACGTCGCTCGGTTCGAGGGGCTGTGCGCGATGCTTGCCGATGCCCGCGAGACGTTGCCCACTATTTGGTTCCGCGACCTGCCCGACTTCGCCAGCACCCGATCGGCGACGCCGCTCGCGCCCAACATGCTGCGCACGCGCTGGCGCCAGGCGGAGCAGCTCTGGTCCAATCTGGTCGAGGAACGCGCGGCGTGACCTCCGGCGCGCGCCCGCTGCCGCTCAAATTCCAGGTCGGTGCGCGTACCCTGGCGTCGATCCGCCGCGACCTCGTCCGCGTCCCCCTGACGCTGGACGACGCGCTCGACGGCGAGTTGCCCGACCTGCCCCCGCTCGATCCGGCGGCCGACGGTTATCTTGTCACCTCATTGCCCGAGCATCATCGCCATGCGCTCGCTTTCGCTGCCAGTCCGGCGATCGCCTTCGCGCGCCAGCGTTATACCCGACGCTACGCCGACCTGACGATCGGCTTCGACGCCTATCTGGATCGCCTGTCGTCGAACACGCGGTCGTCGATCAAGCGCAAGGCCAAGAAGGTCGCCGCCGCGTCGGGCGGCAAGCTCGACATCCGCCGCTATGCGACGCCGGCCGAACTGCGCGATTTCCATGACCTCGCGCGCACCTTGGCGCTCAGCACCTATCAGGAAAAGCTGATGGGCGCGGGCTTGCCCGATACGCCCGATTTTCTCCAGCGCATGTACGCCATGGCGGGCGCGGGGGATGTTCGCGCGTGGCTGCTGTTCGTCGACGGCGCGCCTGCCGCCTATCTCTATTGCCCGGTCCATGACGGCACGGTGATCTACGAATATGTCGGCCACGACCCGCGCTTCAGCGACCTGTCGGTCGGCGCGGTGCTCCAGGTCGAGGCGTTGCGCGACCTGTTCGCCGATCCCGCCTGCCGTCGCTTCGACTTCACCGAGGGCGATGGCCAGCACAAGCGCCAGTTCGCCACCGGCGGGGTCGCGTGCTGCGACCTGCTGCTGCTCCGCGCGACGCTCGCCAATCGGCTGGTACTGGCCGCGCTTGCCGCCTTCGATGGCACGATGGCGGTGGCCAAGGCTGGGGTAGAGCGCTTCGGGCTGGGCAATCTGGCGAAGAAGATCCGCCGCGCCTGATTGCCCAGCGGCGATCAAAGCTGATAGGCAGCGGCCATGGAGTCCGTTCCGGCCAAGAAATCCCCGGTCATGAGCGTCGCGCTGACGATCCTGCTGGCGCCGCTCGCCCTGGCCTTCATCGTCGCGGCCAGCCTGTCGGCCGGGCCGTCCGAAGTGTTCAAAGCCCTGACCGGGCGCAAGTGAGATTCGCTCAGGCGAGCTCGACCGGCGTCACCTCGTAATCCGCCGCTTTCAGCGCCGCGACCAGCCGGTCGAGATGCGCGCGATCGCGCGATTCGCATTCGATGTCGGTGATCAGACCTTTGGCAGGCAGCGTGGTGAATACCCTCTGGTGATAGATTTCGATGATGTTGACGCGCTGCTCGCTGAAGATACGCACCACATGATAGAGCGCGCCCGGCTGGTCCTGCAGCCGGATGCGCAGGCGCGCCAGCCGCCCCGACCGCGCGAGGTCGCGCAACAGCACGTTGGCGAGCAGGCGCGTGTCGATATTGCCGCCGCACAGCACCACGCCGACGGTCTTGCCCTTGAAGCGATCGGGATGTTCGAGCAGCGCCGCGAGCCCCGCCGCGCCGGCGCCCTCGACCACCGATTTCTCGATCTGCAGCAACAGGCTGACCGCTTGTTCCAGGCTACGCTCGCTGACCAGGACGATGTCGTCGACCAGCTCGCGGACCATGCCGGAGGTGACGCTGCCCGGCTCCTTGACCGCGATGCCTTCGGCCAGCGTCTCGCCCGCGCAAGGATATTGGGTGCCGTTGATGCGGTTGTACATCGACGGATAGAGTTCCGCCTCGACCCCGACCACCTCGATCGGATGGTCCGCCGCTGCGGCCACCACCGCCATGCCGCTGATCAGCCCGCCGCCGCCGATCGGGGTCAGGAAGGTATCGATCGCCGGCACGTCCTCCAGCATTTCGAGCGCGACGGTACCCTGGCCGGCGATGACGCGGACATCGTCGAACGGGTGGACGAAGGTATAGCCGCATTCCTGCTCGAGCTGACGGGCATGGGCATAGGCCGCGTCGAACGTATCGCCTTCCAGCACCACCTTGGCGCCATGGCCCTCGGTCTGGGTCACCTTCACGATCGGCGTGTTGGTCGGCATAACGATCGTCGCCGGGATGCCCAGGCGATGCGCGTGATAGGCGATGCCTTGAGCATGGTTGCCCGCCGACGCCGCGATCACGCCCTTTGCGCGCGCCGCCGCGTCGAGCTGGAGCAAGGTATTGAGCGCGCCGCGCTCCTTGTACGCCGCGGTGAACTGGAGGTTCTCGAACTTGAGATAGACTGTCGCCCCAGTCAGTTCGCTCAGCGTCTTGCTGATGAAGGTCGGCGTGCGAACGATCGACTCGCGAATCCTGGCGTGTGCCGCACGGACATCGTCGATGGTAACCGGCACGGCCGGGGCGATCGTTTCGGGCAGGGTCATAGCCGCTCCGCCTAGGCCTTGCGTTTCGCACTGGCAATGGGTGCGAGGACAAGCGGAATCCGGTGGAACCAGGGGCCTGGGCATCTGGCGTGGCGAGGAAACACGCCTTATGCGAAAGCCCGCGCAGGGGTTTTGACCATAAGAAACGGGAGTAGGGCCGCGATGATCCGCAAGCTGGTGGGGGCGGCCGTAGCGCTGTCGATGATCGCGACGCCGGCGCTCGCCGACGGGCTGGTCGACAATGTCAACGGCATCACGCTCGACGCCAATGGTCGCGTGATCCACTTCACCGGCCTGCTGATCGGCAATGACGGCAAGGTGAAGAAGCTGATGCAATCGGGCGACAAGAAGCCCGACAAGCTCGACTGGCTGTCGAACCAGAAGGGCAGGACGCTGCTACCCGGTTTCATCGATGCGCACGGCCATGTCCTCGATCTCGGCTTCCGTGCGCTCGAACTCGACCTGTCCGGCACCAACTCGCTCGACGAGGCCAAGGCCAGGATCGCCCAATATGTGAAGGACAATCCCGAGAAGAAATGGATCATCGGCGGCGGCTGGAACCAGGAGAAATGGGGGCTGGGCCGCTTCCCGACCGCGGCCGATCTCGACTCGGTGGTCGGTGACCGGCCGGTCTGGCTCGAACGCGCCGATGGCCATGCCAGTTGGGCCAACACCGCCGCGATCAGGGAAGCGGGCGTCACCGCCAAGTCGGCGACGCCGCCGGGCGGCCGGATCGAGAAGATCGGCGGCGAGCCGGCGGGCGTGTTCGTCGATGCGGCGCAGCAGCTGAGTGAGAAAGTCGTACCGCAACCCTTGCCCAAGGAACGCGATCTTGCGCTGGCCAAGGCGCAGGAGATTCTGCTCGCGTTCGGCATCACCGCGACCTCCGACATGGGGACGTCGATGGACGACTGGCTGGCAATGCGCCGCGCCGGCGACCGCGGCGCGCTCGAGGTGCGGATCATGAGCTACGGCCTGGGGGTCGACACTGCGGTGCGGATCGGCGGCAACGGCCCGACGCCCTGGCTCTACAACGACCGGTTGCGCATGCGCGGGGTCAAATTGTTCGCCGACGGCGCGCTCGGCTCGCGCGGCGCCTGGCTGCTCAAGCCCTATAGCGACGCGCCGGGCCAGTCGGGCGCCGGCTTCATGACCGACGACGTGCTGCAGAATTACATGAGCCGCGCGTCGATGGACGGCTTCCAGGTCGCTGTCCATGCCATCGGTGACCGCGCCAATCGTCAGGTGCTCGACGCGATCGAGGCGATGTCGAATACCTACAAGGGTGATCGCCGCTGGCGGATCGAGCATGCGCAGATCGTCGACCCCGCCGATCTGCCGCGTTTCGCCAGCCTGAAGGTCATCGCGTCGATGCAGCCGACCCATGCGACGTCGGACCGCAAGATGGCGGAGGCGCGGCTCGGGCCCGATCGGCTGGTCGGCGCTTATGCCTGGGCGACGATGCTGAGGAACGGCGTGCCGCTTGCGTTCGGCTCCGATTACCCGGTCGAAAGCCCCGATCCCTGGGCCGGCTGGGCCGCCGCCTTCACGCGCCAGGATGCGAGCGGCGAGCCGTTCGGCGGCTGGCGGCCCGAGGAGAAGGTAACGCGCGAACAGGCGTGGTGGGCATTCACCGAGGGCGCGGCCTATGCCGGCTTCGCGGAGGACAAGTTCGGCCGCCTCGCGCCCGGACAGCTCGCCGATTTCATCATCGTCGATCGCGATCCCATGCTGTCGAGCCCGAGCGACCTGCGGCAGGCCAAGGTCGAGGAAACCTGGATCGGCGGCCGCAAGATCTATGTCCGCAAGGCCGGGTGACCGCGCGCCGTTCATCGCAAAAGTGCCTCGATTCACGTCTTTACGGAGCCGGATGGGCACCATGCGTTAACCGCGATGCGCTATGGTCGCGACAGTGAGACGCTCAGACCAACGCTTGCCGACGGGTCGGCAGCGGAGCTTCCGGCGCTTTTTTCGCGAAGCGCCGCTCCCCGCGCCGATCCATCGCGAATTCATCGACATGCTGTTCGGCATGTGGCTGCCGATCCTCGGTATGGGCGCGGTGACCGTGGTCGTCGCGGCGCTGGCCGCGCGCGAATGGCGCGATTCGGTGATCGCAACGCTGGCGGCGGCGGCGGTGCTGGTCACCGCGGCGCGGCTCATCACCATTCGGGCTTATCACCGCGCCCGGCCGGTCGCCGACATCGCGCTGCGGCGCTGGGAAACTCGCTACGCGATCGGCAATTACGCCTTCGGCCTGCTGCTCGGGCTGCTCAACGTCTATGTGCTGACTTATCATTTTCCGCTGCTGCACCTGATCGCGGTCAGCCTGGTCTTCGGGTTCGGCGCGGGGATCGTCGCGCGTATCTCGGTGCGGCCGTTGATTTGCGTGATCAGCCTGTTGCTGGCGACGGTGCCGACGGTCGCGGCGCTGGCGGTGCACGCGCTCGAACCCAGCAAGCTGCCGCTCCACGGGGAGTTGTTCGCAGTGGAGGCGTGCCTGGTCGCCATGATCGCGACGCTCAGCCTGCAGACCGTCGCGCATCTGTATCGGTCAGCAGTTCAGCATCTGACGGCGGAACACGACATGGCGCTGCTGGCGAAATTCGACCCGCTGACGGGCCTCGCCAACCGGCTTGCCTTGCGCGAGCGCTTTCAGGCGAGCAGCGCCATCGCCGATGAGATGGGGGATCGGCTGGCGCTTCATTTCATCGACCTCGACGGATTCAAGGCGGTCAACGACGGGCTGGGCCATCTCGCCGGGGACGCCGTCCTGATCGAGGTCGCGCGTCGGCTGGCAGCCTTGGTCAGGGCCGAGGACACTGTGGCGCGGCTCGGCGGCGACGAATTCGTCGTGCTGCAGACTCGGGTCCAGCATGAGGATGAGGCGGGCATGCTGGCCCGGCGCGTCATCCGGCAATTGAGCTTGCCTTACGAGGCCGACGGCCACCCGGCACGCATCTCGGCGAGCGTCGGCATCGCCATGATGCCCGATTTCGGCCGGGCGCTCGAGGATCTGATCTCCTGTGCGGACGCCGCGCTCTATCGCTGCAAGAGCAGCGGAAAGGGCAAGCATCACTTCTGCACGTCGGGCGATCTCATGACGATGGAGCAGGCGGTGGCCTGACGACGGCGCGCCGATCGCGCCGATCGGTCCAGAATGGATGCGATCGTGATCGCCGCGGCCCACATCTTAGGAAATCCGCAACCAGACAGGCGCGACTATCGGATCGAGCGGGGTATCTTCAAATGCCTTGTGGGGAGGCGGGGCATTCGGCTTTGGAGGCGCCGATGCTGCACGACCATCGCGACGACGAACTCACCGTAGTTTCCTTCTCGACCGACCCGCCGTCGCCGCCGCTGGAACGCCGATCCTCGCCGCGCGACATTTCGGTCCTTCGCACCGCATTGCTGCGAACGTCCCATGGCGAGGAATTGTGCCTGGTGCGCAACATCTCGATCGGCGGGCTGATGGCGCACGTCTTTTCCGACCTGGCGGTGGCCGATCCGGTCACGATCGAATTCAAATCGGAACATTCCGTGCGCGGCCGCGTCGTGTGGCGCCGGGATGAGCTCGCCGGCATCAAGTTCGGGCAACCGATCGAGCTTTCCGATGTGCTCTCCAATCAGTTCGAAAGCACCTTCATGCCGCTCGCGCCCCGCGCCCCGAGGGCAGAGGTCAACGTGCCGGCGCGGGTTCGCTCGACCAACGGCTGGCAGCCGGCCATTCTCCGCAACATCTCACAGGGTGGGGCGAAGCTGCAGCTGAGCAAGCCTGACGAGATCGGCGCCACGGTGTTGCTCTCGGCGCCCGGGTTGGCCGTGATTCCAGGGGCGGTGCGGTGGCGACGCGACGGCAACGCTGGCGTCGCCTTCGATCGCCTGATCCCGTTTTCGGATATCGCGCGATGGGTGGCCGAAAGCCACCGTCAGCGCGAACGGCGCTATCCGCCGCCGTCCGAGACGAGCGACTGCGCGGCCGCAATCGGACAATGAAGCGGCACTGACAAAGAAGAGGGCCGCGGCGTCCCCCGACACCACGGCCCTCGTCCCCCTTGAACTGTTGGGCGTCAGGCGACCTGCGCCGCCTCGACCTCGTCGGGCTCGCGCAGCACATAGCCGCGGCCCCACACGGTCTCGATGTAATTCTCGCCGTCGGTCGCCAGACTGAGCTTCTTGCGCAGCTTGCAGATGAAGACGTCGATGATCTTGAGTTCGGGCTCGTCCATCCCGCCATAGAGATGGTTGAGGAACATTTCCTTGGTCAGCGTCGTCCCCTTGCGGAGCGACAGCAGCTCCAGCATCGCATATTCCTTACCGGTCAAATGGACGCGGGCGCCATCGACCTCGACGGTCTTGGCATCCAGATTTACCGCCAGCTTGCCAGTCTTGATGACCGACTGCGAATGCCCCTTCGAGCGGCGGACCACGGCGTGGATGCGCGCGGTCAGTTCCTCGCGGTGGAACGGCTTGGTGACGTAATCGTCGGCGCCGAAGCCGAACGAGCGCACCTTCGAATCCATCTCGCTGATGCCAGACAGGATGAGCACCGGGGTCTGGACCCGCGCGGTGCGCAGCTTCTTGAGCACGTCATAACCATGCATGTCGGGCAGGTTCAGGTCGAGCAGGATGATATCGTAATCATACAGCTTGCCGAGGTCCAAACCCTCCTCGCCCAGATCCGTCGTATAGACGTTGAATCCTTCGGTCGTCAGCATGAGCTCGATGGCCTTGGCCGTCGTCGGCTCGTCCTCGATCAGCAGCACCCGCATCAGCCAAATCCCCTGTCACTCGCGGCAGACTGCCCCCTTCGGCTGCCCGCACTCGACACACTCCATTAACCTAAGCACGTCTGAAGGACAAAGGTTAATTCTTCGCTAACCGGCCTGAGTCCGCGAGTCGCGGAGAGTCAAGATGATTCGATGACTGGTTAAGGCCGCGTTTGCGATGCGCACAATTCTCTAAATCGGGCGGCCAGGAACTCAATAAGGAGTTCTACGCGAGCGGGGCGTAACGAGCTGGGCGGGGTGACCAGGTGGAGCGCGATCGCGGATCCTTTCCACTCGGTCAGGATGGCTTCCAGCCGCCCGGCGGCGATCTCGGCATCGACGATGAAGTCGGGCAGCCGGGCGATGCCGAGGCCGGCGCGCAGCAGCGGCAGCATCGCGTCGCCGCTGTCGCAGGTGAAGCGACCATTGGGGCGCACCGCGACGTCCTCGCCGTCCGGACCGCGGAAGGTCCAGGTCGTGCTCGGTACGTTGGCATAGCCGAAGATATCGTGCTCGCCGAGTTCGAGCGGATGGCGCGGCCGCCCGCGACGGTCGAGATAGAGTGGCGCGGCGACGACCCGCGTCGTGATCGGCGCCAATCGCCGCGCGCGGAGCGAACTGTCGGGCAGATCGGCGATCCGGAGCGCGATGTCGAAGCCCTCGGCGACGATATCGATCTTCGCGTCCGACAATCTCAGGTCGATATGCACGCCGGGATGCTCGATCATGAAATCGGCGATCGCGGGCGCGACATATCCGATGCCGAATGTCATCGGCGCAGCGACGCGGATCAGCCCGGCCGGCGCGGCGGCGGCATCGTGCGCGCTCTCCTCGGCGGCCTGGCCCTCGGCCAGGATGCGCTGGGCGTGCTCGCTCAGCGTCTCGCCGCTCTGGGTCAGGGTCAGCCGACGCGAAGTACGGTGGAACAGCGAGGTGCCGAGCGATTGCTCGAGCCGGGTGATCGCCTTGGAGATGGTCGCCTTGGACACGCCGAGCGCGTCGGCCGCGCCGCTGAACGAGCGATGCTCGGCGACCGTCGCGAAGATCGCCCAGGCTTCGAAATCGGGTAGCCGCATAAATCCTCCCCGCTGTGCGGGAGGGGGACCGCCGGCCGCGAGGCCGGTGGTGGAGGGGGCGGGCCGCAGCGGAAGTCGCTTGTGACCCGGCCCCCCCCCCAAACCACAAAACGCCGGTGGTGCCCCGGCCCCCCAAAGGGGGGGGGGGATTTTAGTAAAAAAAAAGTTTGAAAAGTTTACGTTTTACAGCACACGATGATAGCAAG
>NZ_JBQCCN010000204.1:0-13082 GCF_051962185.1 Sphingomonas sp. | reverse complement strand
GATGGCGTTCGCGTTCGCCGGCCCCTTCGCATTGATGAAGCCCGGCGAATGACCCTTCGTTGGCGACCTGACTGTTCGAGCTCGAGACGAGCGCCTGGATGTTGGGACTTCCCGCGCCCGGAATCTTGCCCAGTGCCTTGCCTTCCGCGATCACCGCCTTGGTCTCGTCCGGAAGGCCGATATCCATCACCTTCTGCGCGTATTCTTCGTAATAATTCTGATCCGGCAACGACTTGGTCTGACGCATCAGGCGGAAGATGTCGATCAACTGCCGCTTGTCGAGCTTCGCGACCGGCTTCTGCGTCAACGCGTAAAAGCTCAGCGCGTCGCGCCAGGTCTTGGCGGTCGGATAGGCGACGACCCACCGCTTCAGCCATGTCACCGTCTGCGGCGTCAGGCCGGCGGCAGCCGATTGCGCGATGCCATATTTGTAGATGTCCTCGGACTGCGTGCCCGAGGCGACGAGCTTTTCGAGATCCGCCATGCCACCAGCGGTGTCACCACCCTGCACCTTGGACTTTGCCAGATAGAGCGGCAGGTTCTTTTCGGTCGATCCGTGCTGCTGCGCCTGCTGGAACAGGCGAATCGCGCGCGCCCAATCCTTGGCGTCATAAGCGATGGTGGCGCGGCTGTATTCGAACTTGGGCAGCATGTCGGCCGGCGTCTTCGGATTGACGATCAGCGCGTCGAGCGGCGCGATCATCGGGGCCGGGTCGAACGCGCCGTTGGTGCCGCTGGAGGCGTCGGCAATCTTCTGAGACACCAAGGCATAACGCAGGAAGGTGGCGATATATTTGTCGTCGTCGGTCTTGGCGGCCGCTTCGGCCTCTCCGACCGCCGCCTCGGCCGTCGCCAGGTCCTTGGCGAGCAGCGCGGTCTTCGCCTTGTTGGCGGCGACCGCCACCGCCTGCGTATATTGCGGGCCCGCGGGAGCCTCTTCCTTCTTCTTCGCGAAGGCGGGCGGCGCAAAGGCCAGGCCGGCCGCGCCGGCGACCATCGCCGCGGCGAAGGCGGCCGTCGAAATGCTCTTCATCAAACTCTCCATCTTGGGCGGGGGAACCCTTCCCCTTCGCCTCTAGTCAGCGGGCGCCCAGGGTTCAAGCGCATCGCCGCGCAAATGGGCGAATGGGGCTGAACGCGGATTGAATGGCGCAATCGCCACGCTAGAAGACAGACGACCGACGGACCGAGGACTGGGGGGGGGTAAATAGATGCTGGCCGCATTGATGTTGATGGCCGCGCCCCAACCGGCGGGGGCCGCCGACGTCGGCGCTCGTGATGCAGCCCTTATGTGCGCGAGCGTCGCTGCGAGCGGAGCAACCAGCGACACACGGCTCATCGGCGCAGCGCATGTGACCTATTATCTGACCCAAGCCGCGCATCTCGATACCGGCGCGACCACGCTAATGGCTGCGTTGGGGCGAGTCAAAAGCGACTTTGCCGCGCGCCCGCCGCTGTCAATCGACCAGGGGCGCCGGATGGTTTCCGTCTGCGACGCTCGTTTCCCCGTCGCGCGACGTACCGGGCAGGTAGTCCTGCCGACAGATGGTCTCAGGCGTAACGTCATGTGCGTCATGGAGCTGAACTTCATCGGCGGGTCATCCGAAAAGGCTTTCGAGCAAACCGGTGACCGCACCGCTCTCGACCGATATCTGAAAGCGTTGAAGAGCTACCGCCCTTTGTCGGATGCCGCCATCAGCCGCGCCGGCTACCCGAACGAGGCTGCGGCCCAAGCGCCGATCGAGCAGACGATCGTCGCCGCGCTCGATCTCGGTAATGCTTATGCGATTGCCGACACCTGCATCGCAGCGCTTCCATCGAGCTGATCCCTCGCGCGCGTACGCGCGCACGCGTGACATCGGCTGTGTGACCCGCTAGGGTCGTCATCGAACAGCAACATCACCTGAAAGATACCGGACCTTGACCGACGAGACCGTCCTCGCCGACCCCTCGGACATTACCCCGATCTCCATCGTCGACGAGATGAAGTCGTCGTATCTCGATTACGCGATGAGCGTGATCGTCGCCCGCGCGCTGCCCGACGTGCGCGACGGGTTGAAGCCGGTGCATCGCCGCATCCTGTTTTCCGCGCAGGAGAGCGGATTCTTCTATAACCGCCCGTACCGCAAGTCGGCGCGCATCGTCGGCGATGTGATCGGTAAATATCACCCGCACGGCGACAGCTCGATCTACGAGGCGTTGGCGCGCATGACCCAGGACTGGGCGATGCGGCTGCCGCTGATCGACGGCCAGGGCAATTTCGGCTCGATGGATCCCGACCCCGCCGCCGCGATGCGCTATACCGAGGCGCGCCTGGCGAAGTCGGCCGGGTTCCTGATGGAGGACCTGGACAAGGACACGGTCGATTTCGTCCCGAATTACGACGGATCGGAAAGCGAGCCCTCGGTCCTGCCCGCGCGTTTCCCCAACCTCCTGGTCAACGGCGCCGGCGGCATCGCGGTCGGCATGGCGACCAACATCCCGCCGCACAATCTCGGCGAAGTGATCGACGCGTGCTTCGCGTATATGGACAATGGCGCGATCACGACCGAAGAGCTGATGGAGATCATCCCGGGGCCGGACTTCCCGACCGGTGCGGTGATCCTCGGCCGTTCGGGCGCGCGCTCCGCTTATGAAACCGGCCGCGGCTCGATCATCGTGCGCTCGCGCTACGAGATCGAGGAAGGACGCAACGACCGCCGCTCGATCGTGCTCACCGAAATCCCGTACCAGCAGGGCAAGAACGCGCTGGTTGAGAAAATCGCCGAGGCCGCCAAGGACAAGCGGATCGAGGGTATCGCCGATATCCGCGACGAATCGAACCGCGAGGGCGTGCGGATCGTCATCGACCTCAAGCGCGACGCCACCGCGGAGGTCGTGCTCAACCAGCTGTGGCGCCACACGCCGGCACAGGGATCGGTCCCGGCCAACATGCTGGCGATCCGCGGCGGGCGGCCCGACATCCTCAACCTGCGCGACTTCATCCAGGCCTTCATCCAGTTCCGCGAACAGGTCATCACGCGCCGCTCGAAGTTCGAGCTCGCCAAGGCGCGCGACCGCGCCCATCTGTTGCTCGGCCTGGTCATCGCGGTCACCAATCTCGACGAAGTCGTCCGCATCATCCGCGGGTCGTCGAGCCCGACGGAGGCGCGGCATGCCCTGCTGATGCGCGAATGGCCGATCGCCGAGATCGCCTCGTACATCAAATTGGTAGAGGCGACCGATGTCGAGGTCACCGGCGATACCTATCGCTTGTCGGATCTGCAGGTCCGCGCGATCCTCGACCTGCGCCTCCACCGCCTGACCGCGCTCGGCCGTGACGAGATCGGCAAGGAGCTCGAGGAACTGGCGTCGTCGATCGCCGAATTGCTCGAGATCCTCGCCAATCGCGTGCGCCTCTATGAAGTGATGCGCGAGGAACTGGTGGCGGTCCGCACAGAATTCGCCACCCCGCGCCGTACCGAGATCGCCGCCGCCGCCGACGGCATCGAGGACGAGGATCTGATCGAGCGCGAGGAGATGGTCGTCACCGTCACGGTGCAAGGCTATATCAAGCGCACCAGCCTCGACACGTTCCGCGCGCAGAATCGCGGCGGCAAGGGCCGCGCCGGCATGGCGACCAAGGACGAGGACGCGATCACCGAATTGTTCGTCACCTCGACCCACACGCCGGTGCTGTTCTTCTCCACGCTCGGCCGCGTCTATCGCATGAAGGTGTGGCGCCTGCCCGAAGGCGGACCGGCGACGCGCGGGCGGCCGATGATCAACCTGCTCCCGCTGGCCGAGGGCGAGACGATCTCGACCGTGCTGCCGTTGCCCGAGGACGAGACTGAGTGGGGCAAGCTCCATGTCATGTTCGCGACCGCCAAGGGATCGGTGCGCCGCAACTCGATGGACGCGTTCACCAACGTGCCGTCGAACGGCAAGATCGCGATGAAGTTCGAGGGTGAGGACGAAGACGACCGGCTGATCGGCGTCGCCTTGCTGGACGAAAGCGACGACGTGCTGCTGGCGACCCGCCAGGGCAAGGCGATCCGCTTCGCCGGCGACGATGTCCGCGAATTCCAGAGCCGCAACTCGACCGGCGTGCGCGGCATGCGGCTGGCCGACGGCGACGAGGTCATCTCGCTGTCGATCCTGCACAAGGTCGGGGTCAAGGATCAGGAAGAGCGCGAGGATTATCTGCGCCACGCCCCCTGGAAGGGCGAGGATACCGAAGGCGTCCGCAAGCCGCGCGAAATGGACGATGCTCGTTACGAGGAACTGATCGCCAAGGAACAGTTCATCCTGACCGTCTGCGCCAACGGCTATGGCAAATTGTCCTCGGCTTACGAATATCGCCGCACCGGGCGCGGCGGCCAGGGCATCACCAATATCGACAATATCGCGCGCAACGGGCTGGTCGTCGCCAGTTTCGCCGCAACCAAGGGCCACCAGCTGATGCTGGTCACCGACCAGGCCAAGCTTATTCGCATGTCGCTCGGCGACTTGCGTGTGATCGGCCGCGGCTCGGCCGGCGTCCGCCTGTTCAACGTCGCCGAGGAGGAACATGTCGTCTCGGCCGCGCGGATCGAGGAAAGCGAAGGCGATGCCGAAGCCGACCTGACGACCGCGGAGGACCAGGAGATCGCATCTGACACCGGCGCGGACACGGCGGACGACAGCGCGGCTGGACCCGCGGACGGCGACTAGTCTCGTTCGCTCCCTCGGCGCCGCCTGCGTCGGCGCTCGGAACAGGCTGGTGCCGGGGTCCGCCGTGCAACGACGGAAGCCATGGCTCGTTGCCCGGCGAATGCCGGGACAAGCCCGGCATGACGAAATCAAGCGTGCGGAGAGATGTATGACCGAGCGGCCGACTACCGCGTACAAAGTGCTGACCGCCGATCAGATGCACGCGCTCGAAGCCGACCGTTTCGAGGGCGCGCCGGTCGACCTGGCCGATGGCTATATCCATCTGTCCACCCGCGATCAGCTGACCGAGACGGTCGACAAGCATTTCGCCGGCCAGAACGATTTGTGGGTCGCGGCAATCGATCTCGAAGCGCTCGGCGGCAGCGTGAAATGGGAGGAATCGCGGGGCGGCGCGCTCTTCCCGCACGTCTACGGTCCGATGCCGCTCGAGGTCGTGGTCGCCTATTCGCCGCTCGAGCGCGATAACGAAGGGACGGTAAAACTCCCCGTCGCTGGCTGATCAGGGCAGCAGGTCGACGACCTCGAACTCGCCGCCTTCCTCACGCAGCAGCATCGTCCGGTGGCAATGTTTCGGGTCGCGCTCGAAGCACAGCAAGGCAGAAGGTTTCTCGGACGCGAGATCGCGCAATCGCGCTGCCTGCGCCTGCGCTTCGGGTAGATGAAGCTGGCCGGCATAGACGCGCTCCATCGTCCGCCAATCGCCTTTCTTGGCCGCGTCCCGCCCCGGCTTGGGTGTCCCGAGCGCCTTTAGATGGACATAGCCGATCCCTTGATCCTTGAGCGACGCCGCCAGGATGTTCTTGGAAAAGCCGGGGCGTCGCGACAGAGGCAGCGCGCGGACGTCGATGACCTGCTCTACCCCGGCGCCCTTCAGCGCGGCGAGGAACTCGTCCATTGTGACGCCTTCATAGCCGATGGTGAAGATCTTCATCGTCTTTCCAACGCAGCAAGGTTGTCACGGCTCCCCAGGCAATCAGCGCCTGGCCAGCGAAATAGAGCGGCCAGATCAGGAAGATGGGGATCAGTGACCCCGAGAACGGCCCGATCTTGGCGAAAATCAACAAGTCCGACGCGACGAACATCACCGCGCCCAACCCGACGCGATAGCGCGGGAAGCGGCTGATCCAGGCGCTCGCGGCCATCGCGCCCAACCCTGTCGCGTACAGCGCGATGCCCGGCGCCCCGGTTCGATCGGCCGGCAGCAGGAAAGCGATCACGGGCACCGCGATCAGCAAGAGGATCGCCAACGCTATCTGGCTCGGCGTCGGCTTGGCGCGGCGATGCGACAGGTAGAGCAGGACGGCGGTCAGATGTCCCGCCAGGAACGCCAGGGCGCCGTCGGTCTGGCTGCGCTCGAGCAGGACGTCGCCGAGCGCGCCGAACAACATGACCGCGGTGATCAGCCAGCCGTCGCGATTATGCGCGTTGACCGCGGCCCAGACGGCCAGCAACGCGACTCCTGCGCCTTTCCAGGCCATCCAAGGCAAGGTCGGGACGGTGTGCTGCCCGACGAACCAGAAGCTCGCCCCCGCTACCAGCGCGAGGAGAAACAGCCAAAGGGCGCGGAGCTTGGGCGGCGTCGCGATCATGACCGGAGGATGGCGCGACCTCCGCCATCCGGCAACATGCTTTGTCATCGGCGAGTCATCCCGCTATCGCGCGGCACAATGACCCACGACATCCATATCATCGGCGGCGGCCTCGCCGGATCCGAAGCCGCGTGGCAGCTCGCCGAGGCGGGCGTGCGCGTGAAGCTGTCCGAGATGCGCGGCGGCGGCGACATGACGCCCGCGCATCAGACCGACGGGTTAGCCGAGTTGGTCTGCTCGAACAGCTTCCGCTCGGACGATGCCGAGAACAACGCGGTCGGCCTGCTCCACGCGGAAATGCGCGCGCTCGATTCGATCATCATGAGCGAAGGCGATCGCCACAAGGTGCCCGCGGGCTCGGCGCTGGCGGTCGACCGCGACGGCTTTTCCGCCGGCGTCACCGCGCGGCTGGCGACGCATCCCAACATTACGATCGTGCGCGAGCGCGTCGACACCTTACCCGGCGAAGGCCTCGCGATCGTCGCGACCGGTCCCCTCACCGCCCCCGGTCTCGCGACCGGCATCGGTGCCGCCACCGGAAGCGACGCACTGGCGTTCTTCGACGCCATCGCGCCGATCGTCCATCGCGACAGCATCGACATGGACACCGCCTGGTTCCAGTCGCGCTGGAACAAGGGCGACGGCAAGGATTACATCAACTGCCCGCTCGACAAGGATCAATATCACGCCTTCGTTCAGGCATTGATCGACGGCGAGAAGACCGAATTTCGCGAATGGGAAAAGGACACGCCCTATTTCGAGGGCTGCATGCCGATCGAAGTGATGGCCGAGCGCGGCCCCGAAACGCTGCGCTTCGGGCCGATGAAAGGCGTCGGACTCGACGATCCGCGCACCGGGCGCTGGCCCTATGCCGTCGTCCAGTTGCGCCAGGACAATGCCAGCGGGACCTTGTGGAACATCGTCGGCTTTCAGACCAAGCTGAAACATGCCGAGCAGGTTCGGCTGTTCCGAACCATTCCGGGGCTCGAAAACGCCGAATTCGCCAGGCTCGGCGGGCTGCATCGCAACACGTTCATCCGCTCGCCCGAATTGCTCGACCCGACATTGCGGCTGAAGTCCCGACCCAACATCCGCTTCGCCGGGCAGATCACGGGGTGCGAAGGCTATGTCGAAAGCGCGTCGATCGGGCTGCTCGCGGGTCGGTTCGCGGCGGCGGAATTGCGCGGCGAGGTGTTGCCGCCGCCGCCGGTCGAAACCGCGCTCGGAGCGCTGCTCCATCATATCACCGGTGCGGCGGAAGCAACGACCTATCAGCCGATGAACGTCAATTTCGGCCTGTTCCCGCCGATCGCCGGCCGGACGAAAAAGGCCGATCGCAAGAAGATGTATACCGACCGCGCCCGCGCCGCGCTGGCCGATTGGATCGCGGCTTGAAGCGGTTCGCCATCCCGACGGCGGCGGACGGTCGCTCCCTTGACGGTTTTCCTTAGGAATCGTCCTCCCTGCCCTCGTCAGCGGCGGCGGGCGCCTTTTCGGGCGCGCATTTCGGGCGCGGCCTTGCCTTGCGCTTGACCGCGGTGGTGGCGAACTCGGCGGCGTTCATCGCCCCCGATTTGTCCTTGTCCGCAGAGGCGAACTTGGCTTCTGCCTTGGCAGCCCATTCGTCGAACGAGAGCGTGCCATTGCCATCGACATCCAGCTTGGCGAACGCCTTGTGCCGCGCCATCAGATATTCGTCGCGCGTGATCGAGCCGTTGCGATCCTTGTCATAACGGTCGAACCGCTTCTGCTCGCGCGTCGCGGGCAGCGCTTCGGGAACGGCCGGGTCGGATGCTTGCGCACCGGGTGCGGTCGCGGGAATATCGGTGGCCGGCATCGCGGCGAGGCGTGGCGCGGGCGGCGAACGCATCGCCTGCAAAGTCATTCCGGCCACCACCAGCAACACGCCAGCCGCCGCCCCCGCCAGATATCGCCACATCGTCTGCTCCCCTAGCTTTCCGATCACGCTAGCGCGCGGACGTACCGGTGAAAACCAGTTACCTCCATCATGGTGCTATCGGCCGGTCAGCCGGAAACGCGCGAGGCGGAAGACGAAGCGCGGCGGAATGGTGCCGGCGAGTCCGCGCCGCGCGATCAGCCCCAGTGCGCCGAGCGCGCGCCCGTTACCGCTCCACCGCCCGGTTCCCGCGCGCGACAGCGCCGCCATCGCGTGCGCGCGCACGGTCGCGGCATGGCCCGCGTCGGCGAGATTCGCGCTGAGGTCGGCCAGCGCCCATCCCGTGCCGGCCTCGCCCGCGGGATCGCCGTCCGCCGCGCCGATCGCCCGCGCGGCGGTCTCGAACAGCAATCGGCCGCGCCGGTGCCCATGGGCATCGATCGCATCCGGGCCGAACTCGCCCAGCAGCGGCTCCCATCCGTCGATCATGCCCGCCAGCGTCCCGCCGGTAACGCCCAGCGGCAACGCGACCTTGGCCAGCGCCTGCAACACCGGTTCGCCGGGTGGCGGGGCGACGTCGAGCCGTTGCAAGGCTTCGCGCCACCAGGCCAGGCGCATCTGGCCGATCAGCGGTTCCCGCGTGGTGCGCAGCACATTGCCAAGCGCCGCGTCGAGCTCGAACAGCGCGATCAGCCCCGCGCGCGCCGGGGCGGGCGCATAGCCTATCGCCAGATCGCGCCACGGATCGCCGGACGTGGTCACCGCGCCGTTAACCATCCCGATTGAGAGGCGGTTAGCCGTTTCTGGTGCAAGGCGCAGGCTCGTAGGACCAGATCGGGCGGAACGGGGCACATGTTCGGACTTTTCAGCGGCAGGCTGGGAACGGCGCGCACCTTCATGGGGCGGCTCCGGCACGACGTTCGCGGCAACACGCTGGCGATGATGGCGATCGCGCTCATTCCAATTTCGGCCCTTGTCGGATCGGGCGTGGATACCGCCCGCCTCTACATGGTCAAGGTCCGCTTGCAACAAGCCTGCGACGCCGGCGTGCTGGCGGGACGCAAGGCGATGGCGGTCTCGGGCGCGACGACGCTCGACACCGACGCCACCAACCAGGCGAACACGTTCTTCAGGAACAATTTCACCAGCGGCTGGATGAAGACCAGCTCGGTTTCGTTCACACCCAGCAAAACGGCGGACAATCAGGTCTCCGGCGTGGCGCAGGCCACCGCGCCGATGTCGGTCATGAAGATGTTCGGCATGCCCGACGTGACGCTCAACGTCACCTGCCAGGCGCGCTACGACATCGCGGATACCGACGTCATGTTCGTGCTGGACACCACCGGCTCGATGGCCTGCACCACGGCCGACGACCCGTGCGGCGCGTCGGCGGTCAGCTATACGCGGCCGGACGGCACGATCGGCTATCACGCTGTGGAGGAAAGCGGCTCGAAGATCTCGGGCCTGCGCAGCGCAGTGCTCAATTTCTACGATACGATCGCGGCCAACGTCGATCCGTCGACCCATATCCGTTATGGATTCGTGACCTACACGTCGACGGTAAACGCCGGTTACGCGGTGACCGCGGTATCCCCCGACTATGTCGTGAACAGCTGGACCTACCCGTCGCGCAGCATCACCGTCGATGCCAACAACGGGTCGTCCAGCACCACGAATTACACCAATACGAGTTCCGCGACTTGCAGTACCTACGCCGGACGCACGCCCGCGACCGGCTATACGACGAGCGGCACGGCGACCGTTAAAACGGTAACCTGGACCTCGTCGAGCAACGGCACCTGTGCGGTCAAGTCGCAGCCGGTCAAACCGACCTGGCGCTATCAGAACGTCACGTACGATACGAGCCAGTACAAGACCGGCACGGCGGTGACCGATCCGAGCAAGATCACCGGCGCGACCAGCACCTGGCAAGGCTGCCTGGAAGAGCGCGACACGACCGCGTCGTCGAGTTTCGACGTCAGCAACCTGCCGCCCGATCTCGACCCCGACCTGATCCCGAGCAGCGACTCCACCCGGTGGCGGCCGATGTGGCCGGATGTGGTCTACTACCGCGGCAACAACAGCTCGATCGATTATGCGGGCAACGGCAGCACGCCCTATGGCGACTACAAGCCGACGACCGACGGGCCGACGACCACCTATACCAACATGATCCCCTATGCCGCCAACGGCTGGGCCAGCAACATGTCGTCGGGCTATGTGTCGTGCGGCAAGCCCGTCTCGCGCCTCGCAGTCATGACGCGCGATCAGGTCAACGCCTATCTGACCGCGTCGGACTTCGTGCCGCAGGGCGGCACCTATCACGATACCGGCATGATCTGGGGCACGCGGATGATCTCGCCCAACGGCATCTTCGCGGCCGATACCGCGGCATGGCCGGGGCGCAACGACCCGAACCGCTACATCGTGTTCATGACCGACGGCGACATGGCGCCCAACTACAACATCTACGGTATGTACGGCATGGAATATTACGCCAAGCGCGTTACCGGCACGTCGGGCCTGTCGAACGACCTGTCCTATCACAACGCGCGTTTCGTCGCCGAATGCTCGGCCGCCAAGGCGCGTGGCATCACCGTGTTCGTGGTCGGGTTCGGCCAGACGTTGACCACCCAGCTTCAGGCGTGCGCATCTCCCGGACAGGCTTATTACGCCAGCGACAACGCCTCGCTGAACACCGCTTTCCAGAGCATCGCCAAGCAGGTCGCCCTGCTCAGGATCTCGCAATGATCGGGCGGCGCTTGCGGCTCCTCGCCCGCGACACGCGGGGAGCGACGCTGGTCGAATTCGCGATCGTCTCGCCGGTCATGATCCTGATGCTCATGGGGATCAGCGACCTGGCCTATCAGATCTACGCGCAGGCGATCCTCAACGGATCGCTGCAGAAGGCGGGTCGCGATTCGACGATCCAGGGCGCGGCGAACAACACCGCGGCGATCGACCAGAAGGTCAGCGACATGGTCAAGAAGGTCGCCGCCAACGCGACCTTCACCTTCACCCGCAAGAATTACGACTCGTTCAGCCTGATCAAGCCCGAACCCTTCACCGATTCCAACGGCAACGGCGTGCGCGACGCGGGCGAATGCTTCACCGACGTCAACGGCAACGGTTCGTGGGACAGCGACCCCGGCATCACCGGTCAGGGCGGCGCCAACGACGTCACCGTCTATACCGTCACCGTCACCTATCCGCGGCTCTTTCCCGTGGCGCGGCTGTTCGGCTGGTCATCCACCGTAACCATCTCGTCGAGCACGTTGCTCAAGAACCAACCTTATGCCTCGCAATCGGTGATCACTCCCAAACAGGTGTGCACATGACGCCCGTTTTCCGCCTCGCGCGCACCCTGAAGTCGTTCGCTCCGACCACCGGCCGCCGCCTCGCCCGCGACAAGAGCGGCCTGGCGCTGCTCGAATTCGCCTTCTCCATGCCGCTCGTGCTGATGATCGGCCTGTATGGCATCGAGACCGCGAACCTCGCCCTGATCAACCTGAAGGTCAGCCAGATCGCGCTCAACCTCGCGGACAATGCGTCTCGGGTCGGCTTGCTCAATAACGTCAATATCGAGCAGCTTCGCGAAGTCGACATGAACGATGTTCTGCAGGCCGCGCGCAACCAGGGCGCCAACATCGGTCTCACCACCAACGGCCGGATCATCGTCTCCAGCCTCGAGACGGACAGTACCGGTACGCAGCGCATCCACTGGCAGCGCTGTCTGGGGCAGAAACCCGGGACCGGTTACGATTCGTCTTATGGCACGACCACCGTCACCGCCGGCACGACCACCGACCCGGCCGATGCCGGCACGCTCGCGCCGTCTGGCATGGGCGACGCGGGCCAACAAGTGAACGCCCCGGTCAAGGGCGGCGTGATGTTCGTCGAGGTGAATTATCTCTATCAGCCGGTCGTCGGCAATTGGTTGTTCGGCACCTCGCGCATCCATTATGTCGCGTCCTATGTGGTACGCGACAATCGCGATTTCACGCAGATCTACAATCCGTCGCCCGCGGCGACCCGGATGACCTGCGATAAATATCCGGCCTGATCGACAACGAACACAAGCATACGAAAAGGCCGACGGTTTCCCGCCGGCCTTCCCGCTTTCAAATCTCTTTCGAGATCAATAGCGATAGTGATCGGGCTTGAATGGCCCCTCGACCGGCACGCCGATATAATCGGCCTGCTTCTGGCTGAGCTTGGTCAGCTTCACGCCCAGCTTCTCGAGGTGCAGCTCGGCGACCTTCTCGTCGAGATGCTTGGGCAGGACATAAACGTCGTTCTTGTACTCGTCGGCCTTGGTGAAGAGCTCGATCTGCGCCAGCGTCTGGTTGGTGAAGCTCGACGACATCACGAACGACGGGTGGCCGGTCGCGTTGCCCAGGTTCACCAGGCGGCCCTTCGACAGGATGATGATCTGCTTGCCGTCGGGGAACTCGACCAGGTCGACCTGCGGCTTCACTTCGGTCCACTTGTAGTTCGACAACGCCGAAATCTGGATCTCGCTGTCGAAGTGGCCGATGTTGCAGACGATCGCCATGTTCTTCATGCCCTTCATGTGATCGGCGGTGATCACATCGGCATTGCCGGTGGCGGTGCAGAAGATGTCGGCGCGGGTCACCGCTTCCTCCATCGTCACGACCTCATAGCCCTCCATCGCCGCCTGCAGCGCGCAGATCGGATCGATCTCGGTCACCAGCACGCGGGCGCCGCCGTTGCGCAGCGACGCGGCCGAGCCCTTGCCGACGTCACCGAAACCGGCGACGCAGGCGACCTTGCCGGCGAGCATCACGTCGGTCGCGCGGCGGATCGCGTCGACCAGCGATTCCTTGCAGCCGTAGAGGTTGTCGAACTTCGACTTGGTCACCGAATCGTTCACGTTGATCGCC
>NZ_JBQCCN010000203.1:0-2838 GCF_051962185.1 Sphingomonas sp. | reverse complement strand
AACTGATGGCCGGCTACGCGACCGCATTGCGCGGAGATCCCGAAGCGACCTATCGCCAGATCGACCTGGTCGGACGCACCGGCGAGGCCGACGGGCCGGCGCTCGTGCAATTGCTGTACGAAGAGCTGGTCCGCGCGCTGCGCGTTGCGGCGCACGCCACGCAGCACCAGAATTTCGCGCTCAAGAGCGAGAAGATCACGCGCGCGACCGCGATCCTCTTCGCACTCGAGGCGGGGCTCGATTTCGACGCGGGCGGCGAGGTATCGCAGACGCTGGCGCGGCTCTATCGCGGCGCGCGAAACGCGATCGTCGATGCGAGCGTGGGCAGCGACCCCGAACCCTTCCTCGAAGTCGCCGCCAACCTCGAGGAAATCGCCAACGCCTGGGCCCAGGCGCGCCGCGGCTGACCGGGGAAACAGGGTTGCCGCGCCATTAACCCTTTCGAGACGGTCGCCGGTCTAGAATTCCGGCCGACACGCGGAACGGCCGGCATCCTGGCCGGTTCAGCCCGACGAACGGCCCGCGGGCCGAAGGAAGGACTTATGGCCGATCTCCACAAGCCGGTGCGCACCATTCTGGTGGTCGATGACAGCCGCACCAATTTGAACGTCATCGGCAAGCGGTTGACGCATTTCGGCTATCTGACCGCGCTCGCCGACAATGGCAGCGAGGCGCTCGACATGATCGCGGGGCGGGGGTTCGATCTCGTCCTGCTCGACCTGGTCATGCCGGTGATGAGCGGCTTGCAGGTGCTCGCCGAATTGCGCTCGCGGCCGGAGACCATCGACCTGCCGATCATCGTCGTCACCGGCCGTAGCGATCCCGCAGCGGCCGTCCAGGCGCTGGCGGCCGGCGCCGACGACCATGTCGCCAAGCCGTTCGACTTCGACGTGCTTCACGCGCGAATCGAGCGCACCTTGGCCCGCGCGCGGCGCATCGCCGACCTCAAGCGTTCCAACGCCGCGCTCGACGCGCGGATCGCGGCGCGCGCGATGGAATTGGGCGAAACCCGCGCCGAACTCGCCGATATCCGCGCCGATCGCCAGCGACTGATCGTGTCGCTGCAGGCACTGCACGACGAGGTCGAGCGGCTGCGGGCGTAAGCATGGTCGACCAGATTTCCCTCTCCGCAAGCGGTAGAGGGCGAGTAATTTTCACCCTCTCAACCAGTGCCGCCGCACGAAGTACGTCGTGACGCCCACCGCCGTCAGCAGGCAGATCCCGACGATCGCGTCGAATGCCCAGGACTTGTCGGCGAGCCACAGCCCCTTGACGTTCATCCCGTAGAGCCCGGTCAGGAAGGTCAGCGGCAGGAAGATCATCGCGACGATCGAGATGATCAGCGCGCGCTGGTCGATCTGCTCGGCGCGCAGGTCGGTCAGCGCCTCATGGGTTAGCGCCGAGCGCTCGCGGATGCTTTCCAGTTCCTCGGCCATGCGCGCGGCGCGATCGGCGGCGGCGGACAGATGCAGGCGGTCGTCATCACCCAGCCAGCCGACCTGGAGCGTGCTCAATTTCTCCAGCGCGGTGCGCTGCGGCGCCAGGAAGCGGCGATAGCCGATCGACTGGACGCGCACGCGGGTGACGGTGCGGCGCAGTTCGAAGATCTTCTCGTCGTCGAGCGAGGTCTCGCATTCGTCGAGATCGTCGCCAAGCTGCGCGACGTCGGGATCGAGATCGCTGGTGATCGCGGTGGCGAATTCGGTGATCAGGTCGCCGGGGTCGCGCACCTGGCCCGCCTCGACGCATTGCTCTACCAGCCCGAGCGCGTTCAATTTCTTGCGGGTGACCGAGATGACGCGACCTTCGATCGCCCAGATGCGGACCGAGGCGAGGGGATCGGACGAGACCATTTCGTCCTCCGACCGCCCGCGCAGGTTGAGCAAGGCGCCGTCGCCGAATTGCTCGCACCGCGGCCGGGTCTCGGTCGCGGTCAGCGCATCGACCAGATAATCGTCGAGCTTGGCGACGTCGGACAGCCAGGCCTGGGCATGTTCGTTGTTGGTCGACAGATGCACCCAGACGAAGCCGTTCCCGATATCGAGCGCCTGCTTGATCTCGCACTTGGTCGCCTTGCCGTTGCCGTCGACATGATAGGCGAAGCCGGTCATCGCGCCATCTCCAGATACACGGTCAGTCCTTCTGCCATAGCAACGGGTAAACCCTCCGCTATGATCCGCGGCGCGTCGGCGCGGGCGCGATCGAGAATCGCCGCCGGCACGTCGGGCGCGTGGACCACGCGGTCGGCGCGCGCGAGCGCACGTGCCTGGCGGAGGGTGAGATCGTCGGGATCGGACGAGGTCAGGGTGATCTCGATGATGTCATTGGCTTGGCCTTCAGGTCCAGGCTGAACGGAGGTCGGCGGCCAGGTCTCGACGGCCGCAACGATCGCACGAAGGGGATCGAGCGGCCCGCCCGCGCTCATCGCGCCGCTCAGCGCGCGACGCCGTTCATCGGATTCCGGGAAGCGCTCGCGCAAGCGCGCGCGCGCCGTGCAATGCCTCGGCCAGGCCGCCCAGCGTCGTCGGCAGGATGGTTTCCAGCCGCTGGCGCAGCGCCGCCGCCAACCCAGCGGAGGCACCGCCGGTGCCGATCGCCACGATCACCGGCGAGCGATCGACGATCGCGGGCAGCGTGAAATCGCATAGATCGGGCCGGTCGACCGCATTGACCAGCACGCCGCGCGCCCTGAGCCGCGCCACCGTCTCGTCGGGATCGTCGAGCGCGACGATCGCCAGCGCGGCGCTCGCTTCCTCACTCACGATGGTCGCCCCGGCGCGCTCGAGCAGCCGCCTTTTGGCGTCCGCCGCGTCGCCTTCGCCGATCAGCATCACCGGC
>NZ_JBQCCN010000202.1:0-12656 GCF_051962185.1 Sphingomonas sp. | reverse complement strand
CCGACCGCCAGATGGACGCGGACATCCTCGCCAAATGCCTGCTCGCCGCGCGCGGCAAGAGCCGCGTCGGGCAGAATATCCCCAAGCTGACGGTCGATGCCCCGGTGCCCTATCTGCTGAGCGATCTCACCGCGCAATTGCAGGTCGAGATGGGCAAGATGGACAAGGCGAGCAACAGCGCGCCCTATCTGCGCATCAAATCCAAGGTCGAGGAGATCAAGGCCGATCCGCGTTACGGCTTCATGTTCTCCGGGATGCTGGTCGGCGACACGATGGCGAATTTCATCTCGCGCGTGTTCCGCCTGCCCGGCGACGGCAAGCCGATCTCGATCATCGACGTGTCGGGTGTGCCGAGTGAGATCACCTCGGTGGTGGTCGCGGTCCTGTCGCGCATGGTGTTCGATTTCGCGATCTGGTCGCGCAACGAAGCGCGACGCCCGATCCTGCTCGTCTGCGAGGAAGCGCACCGCTACATTCCCAACGAGCGCAACGCCGACGGGTCGTCGGTCGGCAAGATCCTCAGCCGCATCGCCAAGGAAGGCCGTAAGTACGGCGTAAGCCTGGGCCTGATCACGCAGCGTCCGTCGGACCTCGCCGAAGGCGTGCTGTCGCAATGCGGCACGATCATCTCGATGCGCCTCAACAACGATCGCGACCAGGCGTTCGTCCGCGCCGCGATGCCCGAAGGCGCGCGCGGTTTCCTCGACGCCATCCCGGCGCTCCGGAATCGCGAATGCATCATCTGCGGCGAAGGCGTCGCCATCCCGATCCGCGTCGCGTTCGACGGGCTGGAGGAGGCCAAGCGCCCGGCGTCGGACGACCCGATCTTCTCGTCGCTGTGGCGCGAGACCGGCGGCGAGGAACAGATCATCGGCCGCACCATCCGCCGCTGGCGCTCGCAGGGGCATTGAGCGCCTGGCGCCGGATAATCGTCGGTGTCGGCGCCCCATAGTATCGCGGCGGACAGCCTCTCCCCGAAGAAGGTTTCGATTCCCGCGGAGGCGTAGTGGCGCGGAGAAGAAAGTCGCTGACTCGGAAGATGTCAGATGGCTGCGCCAGCAGCCTTATAAAGTATCGGTGATTCGGCGGCGACGCCGCTGCCCCGCGTGCTCAGCGCCTCTGCGCGAATAAAACTCCGCACCTCCGCGCCTCCGCGTGAATCTCTTCTTCTTCTTTTCTTCAGCCGGATGCCGGCTCTTGCCCGCGACGGCGGTCGGTCATTGTGAAGCGATCAATGCCCCTGCGAGCGCCAGCGGCGGATGGTGCGACCGATGATCTGATCCTCGCCGCCGGTCTCGCGCCATAGGGTCGAGAAGATCGGGTCGTCCGAGGCCGGGCGCTTGGCCTCCTCCAGCCCGTCGAACGCGACGCGGATCGGGATGGCGACGCCTTCGCCGCAGATGATGCATTCGCGATTGCGCAGCGCCGGGATGGCGTCGAGGAAACCGCGCGCACCTTCGGGCATCGCCGCGCGCACGAACGCCTGATCGCGATCATTGTTGAGCCGCATCGAGATGATCGTGCCGCATTGCGACAGCACGCCTTCGGCGAGGTCCGACGGGCGTTGCGTGATCAGGCCCAGACTGACGCCGTATTTACGGCCCTCCTTGGCGATGCGGCTGAGGATCTTGCCGACCGACGACCCGTCGGCGTTGCGCTCGTTGGGGATGTAGCGGTGCGCTTCCTCGCAGACCAGCAGGATCGGGCGGTGCGGCTCGTTGCGCGACCAGATCGCGAAGTCGAACACCATACGGCTCAGGACTGCGACCACGACCGACGTGATCTCGCTCGGCACGCCCGACACGTCGATGATCGAGATCGGTTTGCCGTCGCCCGGCAGGCGGAACACCCGGCTGATGAAATCCTGCATCGTGTCCGCGACCAGCATGCCCGAAAACATGAAGCCGTAGCGCGGGTCGGCCTTGATCTCGTCGATCTTGGTCTTGATGCGAAGATAGGGCGCGGTGTCGCCGGCGCGGTCCATCTTGCCCATTTCGAGCTGGATCAGATTGGTCAGGTCGCTGAGCAGATAGGGGACCGGCGCGTCGACGGTGAGCTTGCTGATCTCCTGTCCCAATCGACTCTTGCCGCGCGCCATCAACAGGCACTTGGCCAGGATGTCGCGGTCGATCTGCTTCTCCGAGCCCGAGGAGGTCAGGAACACTTCACAATGTTCCTCGAAATTCATCAGCCAGTAGGGCATTTGCAGGTTCGACACGTCGTAGATCGCGCCGGTGGTCTGGAACGCGGCCGAATATTCGCCGTGCGGGTCGACCATGACGATATGGCCCTGCGGCGCCAGCTCGCAGATCTTGTGCAGGATGAGCGCAGCACTGGTCGACTTACCGGTACCGGTCGACCCCAACAGGGCGAAATGCTTGCCGAGCATCGCGTCGATATAGAGCGAGGCGCGGATGTCCTTCGTCGGATAGACGGTACCGATCTCGACATTGGCGCGGTCGTCGGCGGCATAGACTTGCTTCAGGTCGGCGGTCGACACCGGAAAAGCGGCGACGCCGGGCGCCGGATAGCGCGTGACACCGCGGCGGAACTTGTAGAGCTTGCCGGTCAGCCGCTCCTCGTCGCCTTCGCCGAGGAAGTCGATCTGCGCCAAAATGCCGGCGTCGGTGAGCCTGAGCGAGCGGATATTGGCGATCATCCAGGTCGCGCCGACGCGAATCTTGAGCTGCGCACCGACCGAGCCGGCCGAGGCGAGCACGGGGTCGGGATTGCCGGCATAGCTTTCGACCGCGTCGTGATCGAGCAGTACTTGCCCGCCCGACCCGGCGATCTCGATCAGCGCGCCGATCTCGCGCCCGACGCCACCGGCCGTGGCCGGCGCGGGCGTCGCGTCGGTCGTCGTCCGGGCGAAAGCGCCGCCGCCCAACATCTCGGTCATCGGGATCCCCTGGTCATACCGCAGCGCTTATGGCCGAGCAGGAGTAAATTTTGGGTTTGCTATCGTTCACAGGGGAGGAGGACGAAACCGCTGTCATTTCCAAATGCTCTCCGGAAAGCCGGAGAGGAGCGTTGAACAGCCGGATTCCTCAAACCCGCCGTGCGATATAGCCCGCGCCCCAGCCGGCCAGCACCGACAGCGCGACCGCGACCAGCCCATAGGCGATCGACGAGCGCTGCGCCGAGCGCGCGACGAAGCGCTCGAAGCCCGATTTGCGGATGTCGATATCGCGCGTCGCGACCGCCAGGACGTGATGATCGCGGATCAGAAAGGTCTCGGCGGTAAAGCGCCCGACCGGCACGCGCGCGGGGATGTTGACGCGGGCACGATAGAGCACGCCGTCGCTGATCTCGACCGCGCCGGGCTGCTGATAATAGAGGCCGGACCGCCGCTTGAGGTCGACCAGGCCGCGCGCGAACCGGTCCTGCTCGTCCTGCGGCGCGCTGGAGGCGGGGGAGAGCTGCAGACTGTCGAGCCCGAGCTCGTAGATCGCGCGCGTCCGTCCATCGACCACCTGATCGATCGGTCGCGACGACACCATGCCGTAGAAGCTCGGCGCCGAGCGATAGCGCAACCGCGACGCATTGACCCAGATGCCGGCGATCTTGCGTTTCTCGCGAACCAGGATCGATTGGGTCGGCCCCTTGACCACCACGACGATGTCGGTCGGCACGTGGTCGTCGGGCAAGCGACCGCCGGGATAGAGGATCGCGCCGAACAGCAGCAGGTCGGCGCCGGTGAAAGAGTAAGCGATCTCGATCTCGCGCTGCGACACGTCGGGGACGAGCACCGGCTTCGAAGCGGGCTTGGTCTGCGCCATCAACATCGGTGCGAGCAGCAAGGCGAGGGCGGAGCGCGCCTTCAAGACAGGTCGACCGAATAGATTTCGTCCGGGCGCCAACCCAGGCCGATCGCCATGCGTATCCCGACCGCCAACACCAGCAGGGCAAGCGCGAGGCGCAGATATTCCGGCTTCACGCGCGACGCGAACCGCGCGCCCAATTGCGCGCCGGTGACCGAACCGAGCAGCAGCAGGGCGGCGAGCACGATGTCGACCGCCTTGGTCGTGGTGGCATGGACCATCGTCGCCCAGGCGGTGACGAACAAGGTCTGGAACAAGCTGGTACCAATGACGACCTGGGTCGCCATGCCGAGGACGTAGATCATCACCGGCACGAGGATGAAGCCGCCGCCGACGCCGAGCAGGATGGTCAGGATGCCGACCCCGAACCCGAGCAGCAATGGCGCCAGCGGCGAGACGTAGAGCCCCGAGCGATAGAAACGCATCCGGAACGGCAGCGCCGCGATCAGCGGATGGTGGCGGCGCTTGCGCGCGGGCGGCGGCGCACCGCTGCGCACGGCGAGGATGTACTGGATCGATTCCCTGGCCATGGTCGAGCCGATCCAGCCGAGCATGATCACATAGATGACCGCGATCACCGTATCGATCTGGCCGGTCTGCTGCAGCAGGCGGAAGATCCAGGCGCCGGCCCCCGAGCCGACGAAGCCGCCCGCGACCATCAACCCGCCCATCTTGAAATCGACCCCGCGCCGTTGGAGGTGCGCGAACACCCCCGACACGCTGGCACCGGTAACCTGGCTCGCCGACGAGGCGGCCGCGACGGTCGGCGGGATGCCGTAGATGATGAGGAGCGGCGTGGTCATGAACCCGCCGCCGACCCCGAACATCCCCGACAACAGGCCGACGAATAGCCCCAGCGCGACTATCACCAGCGCGTTGACCGACATATTGGCGATGGGGAGATAGAGGTCCACGGAGCTACGCTTAAAGCATCGTGCGGAAAAGTGGGTACCGGTTTTCCGCAAAAAGCGATGCGATCGCCAATAGCCTGGTTGCGACGGGCGGAAGGCGCGCGTCGACGCCGCTCATCGCGATTGGTTGGTCACACCTCGAGCCGATCGTTCTCCTTCGCGACCAGCGTGTAGAGCGCGGGCATCAGGAAGACGATGATCAACAGGCAGGCGAACAGGCCGCTGACGATGACCAGCGCGAACGGGCGCTGGGTGTCGGTGCCGACCCCCGAAGCGAGCGCCGCCGGCAGCAGGCCAAGCGCCGCGACCAGCGCGGTCATCATGATCGGCCGCAGCCGCAGGATCGCCGCTTGTCGGATCGCCTCGGTCAGCGGCGTGCCCGACAGCCGCAGCTCGTTGACATAGGAGATATAGACCAAAGCGGTCTGGACCGACACGCCGAACAGCGCGAGGAAGCCGATGCCGGACGACACCGAGAACGGGGTCCCGGTCAGCCACAAGGCCAGGATGCCGCCGACCGGCGCCGACATCAGCACCCCGGCCAGCGTGATCGCCGGGAACTTGAAATTGCGGTAGAGCATGAACAGCAGCAGGAAGATCAGCAGCAAGGTGATCGGCACGATGTTCATCAGCTGCGACCGCGACGTGGTGTAGTCCTTATATTCGCCGCCCCAGTCGAGGCGATAGCCGGCCGGCATCCGCACCTTGGCCGCGACTTGCCCCATCGCGTCGCGCACCGCGCCGGCGAGATCGCGCCCCTCGACTGAGAATTGCACCCCGATGAAGCGGCTGTTGTCCTCGCGATAGATGAACGAGGCGCCGCTCTGGACCGAGATATCCGCCAGGTCCTTCAGCGGCAGGTGCTGCCCGTCGGGGGTGGCGACCAGGATGTTGCCGATCGCCACCGGGTCGTCGCGATACTTGCCCTCCAGCCGCACCAGCAGGTCGAACTCCTTCTCCTGCTGCACCACTTGCGTCGCGACGTCGCCGCCGATCGCGGTCTGGATCAGGCCGTTGATGTCGTCGACATTGATGCCGTAGCGCGCGATCTTGGCGCGATCGATCTTGATCGTCAGGCTCGGCTGGCCGAGTTCCTGGACCAGGGTCACGTCGCTGATGCCGCGGACGCGCTCGAGCACCGCCTTGATCGCCTTGCCCTTGGCCTCCAGCGTATTGAGATCGGGGCCGAACACCTTGACCGCCAGCGCGCTCTTGAGGCCGGTCTCGGCCTCGTCGACCGCATCCTCTGCGGGCTGCGTATAGTTGAAGCTGATCCCCGGGAAGGTCGCGAGCTTCTTGTCGATCGCGGCGATCAGCTCGGGCTTGCTGTGATAGGCGCCGGTCCATTGCGAATAGGGCTTCAGCCCGACGTAGAATTCGGCGTTGAAGAAGCCGGTGGCATCGGTGCCGTCGTCCGGTCGGCCATGTTCCGACGCGACCGTCGTGACTTCGGGGAACGATGCCAGGATCGCGCGCACCTTGGGAACGATCTTGGCCGATTCATCGAACGAGATCGAATAAGGCATGGTCGCGCGCACCCACAGCGCGCCCTCGTCGAGGTGCGGCATGAACTCCGCGCCGGTCATCAACGCGAGCAGCAGCGACGCGCACAACACGACGCCCGAGACGATGACCGTGCCGCGCGGGCGCGCGAGGCAATGGTCGAGCCCGCGCGCATAGGTCGTGCGGATGCGCTCGAAGATCGCGTTGCGCCGTTCGCGCACCCCGCGCCGCATCAGCGAGGAGCACAGCACCGGCAACAGCGTCAGGGTGACGATCAGCGAGCCGATCAGCGCGAAGATCATCGTGTCCGCCATCGGCTTGAACAGCACGCCCGACGGCCCCGACAGGACATAGATCGGCAGGAAGCTGACCCCGATCACCACCACCGAGAAGAACAACGGCCGGTCGACCTCGGCCGCCGCGTCGCGGATGACCTCGATCACCCCCGGTGAATCCTCGCCGCGCTCGGCAAGACGGCGATAGATGTTCTCGACCATGATGACCGCGGCGTCGACCAGGATGCCGAAGTCGATCGCGCCGATCGACAACAGATTGGCCGAGGCGTTCTGGAGGTCGAGACACGTGAAGGCGAACAGCAAGGCGAGCGGGATCGTCACCGCGACGATCAGCCCGGCGCGCACGTCGTAGAGGAAGAAGATCAGGATCGCGACGACCAGCAGCATGCCGCGCAACAGATTCCCTTCGACCGTGACCACGGTCTCATGCACCAGGTCGGAACGGTCGTAGAAAGGAACGATCTTCACGTCCTTGGGCAGCACGTTCTTGTTGATATAATCGGTCTTGGCCTCGACGCGCTGCAGGACGTCCTGCGTCTTCTCGCCGGTGCGCAGCATGATCACGCCTTCGACCGCGTCGTCCTGCTTGCCGATGCCGAATTCGCCGAGCCTGGGCGCGATGCCGAGCGTCACGCGACCGACGTCCTTGACCAGCGTCGGGACGCCGTTGTGGACGGCGACGACGACGTTGCCGATGTCCTCGACCGTCTTCATCTGGCCGAGCCCGCGAACGTAGTAGAATTGCCCGCCTTGCGAATAGAAGCCGCCGCCGCCGTTGCCGTTATTGGCGGCCAGCGCGCTTTCGACCTGCTGCGGCGACAGGCCGGCGCCGGCGAGACGGAATTGGTCGAGCAGGACCTGGTATTGCATGGTCCCGCCGCCGAATCCCGAATCGTCGGCGACACCGGGGACCGACCTGAACTGCGGCTCGACGATCCAATCCTCGAAGGTCTTCAGCTCGGTCGGGGTGCGGTCCGGGCTTTGCAGCGTGTAGCGATAGATCAGCCCCGACGGCGAGGTCAGCGGCGACACCGACGGCGTGACGCCGCTCGGCAATTCGAGGTCGCCGATCCGGTTGAACACTTGCTGCCGCCCGAAATTGCGGTCGGCATCCTGGTCGAGGGTGATGACCACGTCCGACAATCCGTATAGCGAGACCGATCGGATGACGTTCTGCTTGGGAATGCCGTTCATCCCGTTTTCGATCGGGACGGTGATCTGCCGCTCGACTTCCTCGGCGGCATGGCCGGGCCATTGCGTGATGATTTCGACGCTGGGCGGGGAGAGGTCGGGATAGGCGTCGACCGGCAAGCGGCTCCAGGCCCGCAATCCCGCCCCGATCAGGATGACCGCGAGCACCAGCACGAGGATGCGTTGTTCGAGGCTGGTCGCGACGATCCGATTGATGAACGACGAGCCGGTGGGCGGCGCCGCGGGCGGATCGTCGCTCATTGGTTCTGCATGAATTGAAGGAAGATGGCGCCGTTGACGACGACCCGGTCGCCGTTGTTGAGCCCGCTGGTCACGTCGTAGCGCTGCGCATCGTGATAGCCGAGCGTGACGTTGCGTCGCGCGAAACTGCCGTCGCGCTGCGCCAGATAGACGAACGGCAGGTTCTGTTCGTCGCGCAGCACCGCGGAAACCGGCACCAGCAACCCGGTGCTCACCCGGTTCGACTCGATCGAGACGTCGACATACATCGCCTTCTTGAGCAGATCGCCCGGATTGGGCGCGACCACGCGGGCGATCACCGCGCGAGTGGCCGGATCGACCGAAGCGGCGATATTCTCGACCCTGCCGTGAAAGACGCCGGCGTTGGTGCCCGGATCGATCTCCGCCGCGTCGTTGAGGCCGATCGCGCCCACCTCGCTACTCGAGACCTGAGCGAGCACCCAGACCTGCGAGAGATTGGCGACGGTGAAGGTCGGGCTGCTGCCCGCCTGGAGCAATTGGCCGGGCGTGATCTGCTTGTCGACGATGGTGCCCGACACCGGCGCGCGGATGACGCCGGCCGCCTCCGCCGCCCCGCCCGACATCGCATTGCGGATGGCGCCGCGGTCGACGTTGAGCGCGAGCAGCGCCTGGAGCGCGGCAGCGCGGTCGGCGTCGGCGCTTGCCGCGTCGGCCTGCGCCTGGGTCGCCTCGCGCTCTGAAATGCCGTTATGCGCGAGCAGGTCCTTGTCGACCGTGGCGATCCGCCGCGCGTTGGCGGCGGCGACCACCGCCTTTCGATAGGTGCCGATCGCGGCGGCGAAATCGCCCGACTGGACCAGCGCCAGCGGCTGGCCCTTGACGACATGCTGGCCGAGCGCGACCAGGGTCCGCGTCACCGGGCCGGTGAAAGGCGAGACCACGGCGGTCGCCTGGTCGTTGTCGAAATCCACCGTGCCCGGCGCCTCGATCCGCTGGCGATAGCCGAGCGGCACCACGGTATAGATGGCGATGCGGCTCAATTGCGCCTTGGTCAGGCGGACGTTGGCGGCGGTGTCGCTGGCGTTTTGCTGTTGCTCGGGCGGGCTCGAACAGCCCGCGACGAGGACCAGCGCGACCGCGGCGACCATCGCCCGGGATAATGACTGTCTGTGCATCATTTTTGCGGCCCGTTCAGATCGGCTTGGTGCCACCAGCCGCCGCCGAGCGCCTGGAACAAGGCGGCAGTGTCCGCGAAGCGATCGGCTTCGGCCTGGACGAGCGCCAGCCGCGCCTGCTGGTACGCCTGGTTGGCGGTGAGCACGGCGGTATAGGCGAAATAGCCGTCCTTATATTGCCGGCTCGATATGTCGAAGCTCGCCTTGGCCGCATCCTGCGCGGCGGCGGTCGCCTTGACCGTCTTCGCGTCCTGTTCGAGCGCCGCCAGCGTGTCGGCGACGTTCTGGAACGCGGTCAGCACGGTGGAGCGATATTGCTCGGCGGATTGCTGGTAGGCGGCGCGCGCGGCACGCTGCTGGTGGAGCAGGGTGCCGCCATCGAAGATCGGCGCCAGCAACGCGGCGCCCAGGTTCCAAAAGCCGGTGCCCGGCCCGAACACCTGGCCGATCGCCAGCGCGGTGCTGCCGGCATTTCCGCTCAGCGTGATGTTGGGCAGACGATTGGCGGTCGCGATCCCGACCTGCGCGCTCGCGGCATGCATATTGGCTTGCGCCTGGAGAACGTCCGGCCGCCGCTCGACCAGCACCGACGGCAGGCTGAGCGGCAGGTCCGAAGGCAAGGTGAAATCCGCCAGGCTGAATTTCGGCGCCTGGCCCTGGCCGGGATATTGGCCGGTCAACACGGCGATCAGATTGTTCTCCTGATCGCGCTGCTTGATCAGCGGCGGCAGCGACGCTTCGAGCTGGGCGAGCTGCGCGCGCTGCGCGATCAGGTCGGCGCCGCTCAGATAGCCTTTGGATTTCTGATAATCGGCTATTCCCAGCATCTCGCGGTCGATGCGGATCAGTTGGTTGGTGGCGTCGATCTGATCCTCGAGCGATCCCTCCTGGATCGCGGCGGCGGCGAGGTTGGCGCTGATCGTGATATAGACCGCGACCATCTGGTACCGGCTGGCCTCCGCCTGGGCCGCGGCCGACTCGACGGTCCGCTTGTTCAGGCCGAACACGTCGGGCGTGTAGGAAACGCTGAGCTGCGGGGTCACCAGGGTGTAGAGAAAGGCATTGTTGCTCGGCACCGGCGCGAGCGCGCCCGACGGATCCTGCTCGCGCGTCACGCCGACCCCCGCGGTGACCTTGGGGGCGTAAGCGCCGCGCTGGGCCCGGGTGTTTTCCTGCGCGGCGAGAAGCGCGGCCTGTGCCGTCTTGAGATCGGCATTGTTGGCGAGCGCCCGCTCGATCAGCGTGTTGAGCTGTCTGGAGTGGAACAGCGTCCACCAATCGGCCGGGATATCGGCCCCGCTGATGAAGCGTTGCGCCTCGCCGCCGGGCATGCCCGGAGTCGCGACGGTGGGGGCGGGCGGGGTCGCGGTATAGCCGGAGACCGGCGGCGCCGCGGGCGGCTTGAAGTTCGGACCGACCACACAGCTCGTCGTCAAGAGCGACGCGAGCAGCGGAGCGTAGCGACGAAGCTTGGCGGTCATGGGAGCCCGAACAGGAGAGCGCTCAGGGCCGCGTCGATTGCCCTTCACGATCAATGGTACGTGATGACATCACGGCGCTAGGCCTGTGGCTACGCCCTTGTCAATCCGCGCCGATTACCCGAACCGTTCGACCGCGAAACGCGGCGCGGTTATCGGCGTCCGCAAGCGACAGCGCGGTAGCCGATCGGACAATGGAGGTAGCGACGTGACCACGGAACTGACGACCATCCTGAACCGGCTTCCGTGCTTCCCGTTGCTCGACGGACCGACGCCGATCCAGCGCCTGACGCGCCTCGAACAGATGCTCGGTGATGCGGCCGGCGGTGCACGCCTGTGGGTCAAGCGCGACGATTTCATGGCGGTGGGCGGGGGCGGCAACAAATTGCGCAAGCTCCAGTATCTGATCGGCGAAGCGCTGGCGCGGGGTTGCGACACGTTCGTCACGACCGGGGGGCTGCAATCGAACCATGCGCGCCAGAGCGCCGCCGCCGCGGCGCGTGCCGGGCTGGCGTGCGAATTGATGCTGAGCGATGTCGTGCCGCTGCACGACCAGGCCTATCGCACCAACGGCAATCTGCTGCTCGACGATCTGTTCGGCGCGACGGTGCATCACCTGGCGGGCGACGCCAATGCGCTGGCCGCCGCGCAGGCGCGGGCCGACGACCTCGGTCGTGAAGGCCGCAAGGCCTATGTCGTGGGCAGCGGCGGGTCGTCGCCGCTCGGCAGCCTCGGCTATGCGGCGTGCGCGGCGGAAGTGCTCGAGCAGGAAAGCGCCCTGGGGCTGCGCTTCGAGGCATTGGTCCTGCCCAACGGCAGCGCGGGCACGCACGCCGGTCTCGCCGCCGGCCTTTCCGCCGCCGGCGACGATCCGCGGCGTGTCCTGTCCTTCACCGTGCTGGCGCCGCTCGACAAGGCGCTGACCGACACGCGCGCTCTGGCGGCGGCGTCGCTTCGCCTCGTCGCGCCCGAGCGCAGCCTGCCCGAGGGCGCCATCCTGATCGACGGCTCGCAGCGCGGCGACGCCTATGGCCTGCCCACGACGGCGATGGTGGACGCGGTCCGCCTGATGGCGCGTAGCGAAGGCCTGCTGCTCGATCCCGTCTATAGCGGCAAGGCCTTCGCCGGCTTTCTCGACCGCGCGAAAAGCGGCGCGTGGCGCGATCGCGACGTCCTCTACATCATGACCGGCGGCGTGCCCGGGCTGTTCGCCTATTGCGATACGCTAGCAAGCGATCCGGCCGGTGCGCGATAGTCGCCCGGCGTAATGCGAACTGTCACTGCCAACCTCGACCGTCATGCCGGGACAAGCCCGGGGTGACGCGAGGTGAAGCGGACCAACCACAATTCCAGGCGGCGACTTTTTGGCAATCGTGGTGATGCGACAAGCCCCAGGCAGGCCCGCTCGCCGCGCAGGTCTATATGCGATAGTCCCGTCGTCAGAAGGGAGGCTTGAAATAACGACGCCTCCTCGTCCGAGATCGATGCCCAATCCCGCTTTTGACTGGACTTCCCCCTAACCTAGGATACCCTCCCGTCCGCTCACAGAAGCCACGACAGAAGGGGGATGTATGAAGCTCGCGGCCCGTCTCGCGGTTCTTGCCCTTGCGCTCTCTCCGGCGCTCGCGTTCGGCGACAACGCTCCGCACATCACCGTGGCGACGCCCGGCGTCGGCAACGGCTCGATCGAGCGCTTCACCGTCCGCTTCAGCCAGCCGATGATCGCGCTGGGCGATCCGCGCGCACCGTCGCCGTTCGATGTCACCTACGCGGTCGGCGGCCAGGGCCGCTGGGCCGACCAGCAGACCTTCGTGTGGGAATTCGCCAACCCCCTGCCGGGCGGCACCAAGTGCGAATTCAAGGTCAAGGACGGGACCAAGAGCGTCTCGGGCTATGCGCTCAACGACGGCAACACCTATACCGTCGACGCCGGCGGGCCGATGGCGAAGGCGATTCTGCCGGGCGAGGATTCGGACCAGATCGAGGAAGGCCAGGTCTTCCTGGTCGCCGCCAATCTGCCGGCGACGCCGCAATCGGTCGCGGCCAATGCCTATTGCGC
>NZ_JBQCCN010000201.1:0-5990 GCF_051962185.1 Sphingomonas sp. | reverse complement strand
CGCCCGCCGGCCCCCCCACCGCGCGGCCTGGCCGTGCCGGGCGTCGCGGCGCGCGGCGCCGCGCCCCGCGAACAGGTCGTTGAGGCCGACTTGCAGTCCGCTCACTCGCGGGTGCGCACGCGCGATCGTCGCGGCGCGCGCCATACCGGACGCGCTCTCTATATTGACCAGAAGACCGGCGGCGATGCCGATCGCCTCCAGCCGCACGGCGGCGGCACGGACGGCGTCGGCGGATTCCGCCTTGGGCAGGTTGACCAGATCGACGCGCAGGCCCGCCAGCGCGGCGAGATCGTCGGCGAAGAATGGCGTAGCGGGCGCATTGACCCGCACGATCAGCGTCTTCGGCGACGCCATGGCAGCGTCCGACCGCAGCCACTCGACCAACCGCATGCGCGCCGCGACCTTTTCGCCGACAGGGACGGCATCCTCCAGGTCGAACGACAAAGCGTCGGCCTCGCCGGCCAGCGCCTTCGCGAAGAAGTCGGGGCGCGAGCAGGGCACGAACAACTTGCTGCGCATTCGAAAAGCCTCTCCCTGCCGCGACTTCGTGGAATCGTTGGATCGCGGCCGAGCGACGTGTAGCGCGGGAAAAGCGCATGAATGCTGCGTTCACAGCACAGAAAAACTGCTGTCTCGCCGTTTCGAAGCGAAGCGAAAGGACGATCGCCGAACCACACAAAATGTGATGTGTGAACGCAGAAGCTGCCGCTTTTGCGTCCCCCTGCGCCGCTCTACCCTGCGGCAAAAATACGTTGGGGAGGTTTTCCATGATCTATCACACGCGCCTGACGCTCGCCGCCGCCTTATTGTCGAGCGTCGCCCTGCCGGCTTTTGCCCAGACGAGCGGCTCCGATCCCGCCGCGCCGCAGGCAGCGGGTATGGCGACGGCCGATGGCGGCCAGAGCAATGCCGCCGATCGTCAGGATGACGCCGAGAGCCGCGGCGAAATCATCGTCACCGGCAGTCGTTCCCCCAAGTCGGTCGACAAGATCGCCGGCGCGGTGACGGTCATCACCCCGGCAGAGGTGCGGCGCTCGCTCGCCATCACCGAGGACGCGACGGCGGTCCTGGCGCGCACGGTGCCGGGCTATTCGGAATCGAACCAGACGATGAATACGCTGGGCGAGACCTTTCGCGGTCGCACGGCGCTCTATCTCTTCGACGGCATCCCGCAATCGACTCCGTTGCGCGACGGCAGCCGCAACGCAACCTTCACCGACATGGCGACGATCGAGCGCATCGAGGTGATCGGCGGCGCCTCTGCGGCCGAGGGCGTCGGCGCGGCCGGCGGCATCATCAACTACATTTCGAAGCGCGCGACCGAGCCCGGCACGCATTTCGGCGTCACAGCCCGCTTCGGCACGCAATTCCGCGATGACAGCTCGCAATGGAAGATCGGCGCGACGATCGCGCACAAGTCCGACGGCATCGACATCTTCGCCGCCGGTTCCTTCCTGTCGCGCGGCATCACCTACGACGCCAACGGTCGACGCATCGGCCTCAGCGCGTCGAGCTCGCTGGCGGATTCGAAGCAATATGACGCGTTCCTGAAAATCGGCCACGATTTCGGCGACAACGGCTCGCAGCGCATCGAGGCGGAGGCGAGCTTCTTCTATCTCAAGGCAAACGGCAATTATCATTATGTCGCCGGCGTCCGTCCCCCGCTCGGCACCGACCAGACCACGGGCATTCCCGATACCGCCGAGCCCGGGCCGCCGACCGATCCGGTCACCGGCCAATTGCTGTTCAAGCCCGATTTCAACCGCTTTCAGCAATATGCGCTGAACTATACCAATACCGATTTGCTCGGCGGCAGCGTGGTGCTGACGGGCTATTACGCCAAGCAGGAAATGCGTTTTCCCGGCGACAATGGCGTCGACAAACAGGATCCGCGCATCTCGACCGGCGTGATCTTCGACCAGTCGGAAATCCTCTCGAAGAAATACGGCCTGCGCACGTCGGATACCTATAAGGACTTCTTGACGAAGGGTTTCGAACTGCGCTTCGGCATCGACCTCGTCCATGACCAGACGCAGCAGTACCTCGCCGTTACCAACCGCGTGTGGGTGCCGCCGATGAACTACACGGGTATCGAACCCTATGCCCAGTTGAGCTACGATATCGGTCCGGTCACGCTGAGCGGCGGATGGCGCCACGAGGACGGTCGCGTGAAGATCGCCGATTATACGACGACCTATTATCGCAAGAGCGTCTTCGTGAAGGGCGGCACGCTCAAATATAACAGCGACCTGTTCAACGCCGGCATCATCGGCCGCCTGGGCTCGGGATTCTCGGCCTTCGCCACCTATAGCGAGGGTTTCTCGCTGCCGAACGTCGGCATTCCGCTGCGCAACGTCAGTACGCCCGGGAACAGCGTCAACTCGATCATCGGCCTCCAGGCGGTGGTGTTCAAGAACAAGGAAGTCGGTTTCAACTGGCGCGGCCGGGTCGGCAATTTCGGCATTTCCTATTATCAGTCGAAATCGGCCGACGGCTCGACCTATGCGGTCGATCCGGTGACCAAGGATTACATCCTCAATCGCCGGCCGATCCATATCTTCGGCTTCGACGTCAACGGCGAATTGCGTCCGACCAACGACCTGCGCCTCAACGTCGTCTACAGCCACGTCATCGGCAAGACCTCGGCGGCCAATGGGGTGTCCAGCCCGGTCGAAACGCCGCTCGGCGTGCTCAACATCGCGCCGGACAAGCTCACCGCGACGGCGACGTGGCAGATCGTTCCGACGGCATCGCTGTCGCTGGGTTCGACCAGCTATTTCAGCCGCCGTCTTCCGGCGATCAACGAATATACCAAGGGCTACACGCTTTTCGACCTGACGGCGAACGTCAAGGCGGGCGATGTCGGCACCTTCTCGCTGGGCGTGGAGAATTTGTTCAACCGGTTCTACTTCCTCAGCTCGTCGCAGATCGATATCTACCAGAACTATTTCGCGGGCCGTGGGCGGACGATGTCTCTGACGTTCCACCGCGACTTCTAAGTCGAGGGCGCCGTGGGCGATCGATCCAACCCGTCCGTCCTGATCGCCGGCTCCGCCAATGCCGATTTCGTCGTTCGAGCCGGCCGCATCCCCGCGGCCGGCGAGACGGTACTCGGCGGCGACCTCGCTATCTTCCCGGGCGGTAAGGGCGCCAACCAGGCGGTGGCCGCCGCCCGCGCCGGCGGCGCCCCCACGCGCATGCTGGTGGCGCTCGGCGACGACGACATGGCGCGGATGGTCGCGGACTCGCTGACGGACGCGGGGGTCGAGCTCGACATCCGCCGCTCCCCGCGCTCGACCGGCGCGGCGCTGATCACCGTCTCCGATACGGCGGAAAATGCGATCACCGTCTCGCCCGGCGCCAACGCCGATCTCGGCCCCGGCGACCTGAACGACCTTGGCGGCATTGCGTGGCTGGTGATGCAGCTCGAGACACCGCTCGACACCGTCTCCGCCTTCGCCGGTGTCGCGCGCGATCGCGGGGTGAAGGTGATGCTCAACGCGGCACCGGCACGCGCTCTGTCCAAGACGTTGCTCGCGGCGGTGGACGTGCTGGTGGTGAACGAGGACGAACTCGCGGTGCTGGTCGGCGCGGAAGGATCGATCGCCGATCGGCTCGCGCGGACCGGCGTCGCGACGACCGTGGTGACGCTCGGCGGGCGGGGCGCCTGCGCGCGGGTGGGCGAGGACTATATACTCCAGCCCGCCTTCGTCGTCATGCCGGTCGATACCACCGCCGCCGGGGATACCTTTTGCGGCGTCCTGGCGGCAGGCTTCGCCGACGGTTTAGCCTTGGCCGAAGCGCTGGTCCGCGCCGCGGCGGCGGCCGCGCTCGTCACCACGCGCCCCGGCGCGCAATCGAGTATCCCGCCGCGGGCCGACGTCGATGCGTTCATCGCCACGGCGCGCCAGCATGACCGTGACGATCTCGCGGCTTATTGTGGCCTCGGCCCCGCCGCGAGCTGAAGAAAGACCGATGACCAACCCGATCCGAACCACCAGCGACGTCAAATTCTCGCACGCGCTCACTGGCCCCTATCTGCCGACGCCGGGCAAGGTGCCGGGCTGGCCCTTTCAGGAAATGGGCCGCTGGACGATCGACGCCGACGGCGCCGCCGACGAATGGGTCCAGGGGCTGATCGAATGGCGGCGCGAACATCTGATCCGGATCGGCTTCGACGACGATCTCTATCGCCGGCCAGAACTGCAATGGTCGCAGGCGAATTTCGTCCACACCCTGCTGATGGTCGAGGACCGCTATTTCTACGATTCCGACACCGGCCGCTACACGGTCGACCGCTATCTCGACGATCTCGAGGCGCGCCTCGGGACGGTCGACAGCGTGCTCATCTGGTACATCTATCCCAATATCGGGGTCGACGACCGCAGCCAGTTCGACCTGGTCGAGGCGCTGCCCGGCGGGACCGAAGGGCTGAAACAGGCGGTCGCCGATTTCCATGCGCGCGGGGTCAAGGTGTTCCTGCCGACCATGCCGTGGGACAATGGCACCAGACCGGGCGAGGCGCCCGATTGGGAGCGGATGGCGGCGATCGTCGCCGCGACCGGCGCCGACGGCATCAACGGCGACACCTATAGCGGCGTGCCGCTCGCCTTTCACAAAGCGTGCGAGGCGGCGGGCGGCGCGGTCGTGCTGCAACCCGAGACGACGTCGCAGGCGGGCGATCATATCCTCGGCTGGAACCTGCAGAGCTGGACCAAGCGCGTTCCCGACGAGAGCATTCCGACGGTGCTCAAGCTCAAATGGCTCGAACCCCGCCACATCATCAACATCGAGAATCGCTGGAGCCGGGCGCGGACCAACGACCTGCAGCACGCCTTCTTCAACGGCGTCGGCTATGTCGCGTGGGAGAATGTGTTCGGCTTCGTCAATCAATTCACGCCGCGCGATGCCGAGACCTTGCGTCGGGTGGCGATGGTGCAGCGCTTCTTCGCGCCGCTGATCGTCAGTCGCGACTGGCGGCCGTATGAGCGGACGCTCCAGGCGGGAATCTTCGCCAGCCGCTTCCCGGGCGAAGGCCGGACCTTGTGGACGCTGATCAACCGCAGCGAATACGCGGTCGGCGGCGAGCAGCTCGCGGTGCCGCATAAGGCTGGTACCCGTTATCTCGACGTCTGGAACGGCGTCGCGCTCGACCCGCGGATCGACGGCAACCGCGCGGTCCTGGCGCTCGACATCGCCGGGCGCGGTTTCGGCGCGATCCTGGCGATCGGCGAGGAGCAGGCGGTCGACGGGCTCGACGCCTTTCTCGCAGAGATGCGCGCGCGCGCCGCGACGCCGCTCGCGTCGCTGTCGGCGGGCTGGGCCTCGGCCAAGCAACAACTGGTGCCGATCGCGCCGACCGCGCGTTACGCCAATGCGCCCGACGACATGGTGGAGATCCCCGCCGGCGATTTCGACTTCGCGGTGCACGGAATCGAGATCGAGGGCTACGCCGCCGAGGGCGTCGACGTGCAATATCCGTGGGAGGACAGCCCGCGTCGCCACCATCGCCGCCGGATGGCGATCGACGCGTTCTGGATCGACCGCTTCCCGGTGACCAACAAGCAGTTCAAGACGTTCCTCGACACCAGCGGCTATGCCCCCGCCGACACCCGCAACTTCCTCAACCATTGGCAGGACGGCGCGCCGCCCGCCGGCTGGGAGAACAAGCCGGTCACCTGGGTCTCGCTCGAGGATGCGCGGGCGTATGCCGCCTGGGCGGGCAAGCGCCTGCCGCGCGAATGGGAATGGCAATATGCCGCCCAGGGGACCGACGCCCGGCTCTATCCCTGGGGCAACGACTGGGACGAGGCGGCGGTACCGGCGCCGTCGCTCGACCGCGTCATGCCGGCGCCGGCCGATGTCGATGCGCATCCGGCGGGCGCGAGCCCGTTCGGGGTCGAGGACCTGGTCGGCAACGTCTGGCAATGGACCGACGAATATCATGACGACCGCATCCGCGGCGGCGTGCTGCGCGGCGGCAGCGCCTA
>NZ_JBQCCN010000200.1:0-77984 GCF_051962185.1 Sphingomonas sp. | reverse complement strand
CGGTCGGCCGATGACGCGGCTGTTGGTGCTGCCCGGCGACGGGATCGGGCCGGAGATCACCGAGGCGACGATCGCGGTCGTCCGCGCCGCAGTGGGCGAGGGCGTTGCGTTCGAGGAAATGGCGATCGGCGAGGCCAGCCTAGCGGCGTCGGGATCGACCCTGCCCGACGCGGTGATGGCGGCGGTGCCCGAGGCCGATGGCGTGATCCTGGGGCCGGTGTCGCATTACACCTATCCGGCCGGTCAGCCCAATCCGTCGGCGGCGCTGCGCACCGGGTTCCAGCTCTACGCCAATGTCCGCCCGTGCCGCTCGCGCGAGGGTCTGAGCGTGCTGCGCAAGCCGATGGATCTGGTCATCGTGCGCGAGAATACCGAAGGCTTCTATGCCGACCGCTCGATGCATGCCGGCCCCGGCGAGTTCATGCCCGATCCCGACAGCGCCTTCTCGATCCGCAAGATCACCGGCGCCGCCTCGCGCCGTGTGGCGCGCGCGGCGTGCGAGATCGCGGCGGCGCGCTCGGGCAGGTTGACCGTGGTGCACAAGGCCAATGTGCTCAAGCTGACCGACGGCCTGTTCCTGCGTGAAGTCCGCGCGGTCGCCGCCGATTTCCCGGCGGTCACGCTCGACGAAGTCATCGTCGATGCCGCCGCCGCCCTATTGGTACGCGACCCGGCGCGGTTCGACGTCATCGTCACCACCAACATGTTCGGCGATATCCTGTCGGACGAGGCGTCGGAGCTGAGCGGCAGCCTCGGGCTCGGTGGATCGATCAATGCCGGTGACAGCATCTGCGTCGCGCAGGCGCAGCACGGATCGGCGCCCGACATCGCCGGCAAGGGCATGGCCAATCCGACCTCGCTGATCCTGTCGGCCGCGATGCTGCTCGACTGGCTCGGGCGGCGGAAGAACGATGCCGCGCTGACCGCGGCCGCGGCGCGGATCGAGCGGGCGGTCGATCGCGTGCTCGACGATCCGGCGAGCCGGACGCGCGACGTCGGCGGCCCGCTCGGTACCGACGCCTTCGCGCAAGCCGTGGTCGCCGCACTGTGAACGCCACGATCAATCCCGCGACCGGCGCGACGATCGCCGAATTCGAGTTGCACGACGACAACGCGGTCGATGCCGCGCTCGACCGCGCGGTGGCGGCGCAGCGCGCGTGGCGCTGGACCGCGCATGACGAGCGCCGCGCCTTGCTCAAGCGGCTGGCCGAAGGCTTCCGCCGCGAGCGCGATACGCTCGCCGCGCTCGTCACCGAGGAAATGGGCAAGCCGATCGGCGAGGCGCGGGCCGAGGTCGAGAAATGCGCGCTCAATTGCGATTTCTATGCCGATGCCGCCGCCGGCATGCTCGCCGATGCGCCGGTCGCGGGCGCACCCGGCGCGTTCGTCGCTTATGAGCCGCTCGGAATCGTGCTCGCGATCATGCCGTGGAATTATCCGATCTGGCAGGTCGTGCGCTTCCTGGCGCCCGCCTTCGCCGCGGGCAATGGCGCGATCCTCAAACATGCCGCCAATGTCCCGCAATGCGCGATGGCGATCGAGCGGATCGTGAAGGAAGCGGGCGCGCCGGCCGGGCTGTTCGCCAGCCTGCGCGTCGAGCCCACCACCGTCGCCCGGCTGATCGCCGATCCGCGTATCGCCGCGGTCACGCTGACCGGGTCGACCCAGGTCGGGATGATCGTCGCGGGCCAGGCCGGCAACGCGCTCAAGAAGCAAGTGCTCGAGCTCGGCGGGTCGGACCCGTTCGTCGTGCTCGCCGATGCCGATATCGACCGCGCCGCGGCGATGGCGGTGACCGCGCGCTTCACCAATGCCGGGCAAAGCTGCGTCAACGCCAAACGCTTCATCGTCGAGGCGGCCGTCGCCGACCAGTTCGTCGAGGCGTTCGCCGCCAAGACGAGCGCGCTGGTGCTGGGCGATCCGACCGCCGACGGCACGACGCTCGGCCCGCTCGCGCGCGCCAACCTGCGCGCCGCGATCGCCGACCAGGTCGAGCGCAGCGTAGCCGCCGGTGCGCGCGCGGTGATCGGCGGCGCGGCTGGCGAGGGGCCGGGCTATTTCTACCGGCCGACCATCCTCGACCGCGTCATCCCCGGCATGGCGGCGTTCGACGAGGAGACGTTCGGTCCCGCCGCCGCGATCGTCCGCGCCCGCGACAGCGAGGAAGCGGTGGCGCTGGCCAACCGCACCGCGTTCGGGCTCGGCGCCTCGATCTGGACGCGGGATACCCAGCGCGGGCTCGACCTCGCGCGGCGGATCGATGCCGGCGCGGTGTTCGTCAACGCGATGGTCGCCTCCGACCCGCGCGTGCCGTTCGGCGGCATCAAGGCCTCGGGCTATGGCCGCGAGCTCGGCGACCTGGGCCTGCGCGAATTCACCAACGCCAAGACCATCCGGAGCGCCGCATGACTCCGATCGTCCTCACGCCGCAGGGCCTGCCGGTCAAGGATCGCGGCGGCGGCATCGTTACCACCCCGCTCGTCACCGCCGGCCGCGGCTCGCGCGCGATGCTGACCGGGATCACCCGGATCGCGCCGGGCGCCGCGGTGCCGCTCCACACGCACAATTGCGAGGAATGCGTGATCGTGCTGTCGGGCAGCGGCGTCGCGCATATCGACGGCACCGATCATCCGGTGGCGCCCAACGATACAAGCTGGATTCCCGCCGAGATCCCGCACTGCTTCCGCAATACGTCCGACAGCGAGGAGATGGCGATCTTCTGGACCTATGCTTCGATCGATGCGACGCGGACGATCGTCGCGACCGGCGTGACGACGCGGATCGACGAGGAGCGGTAGGAAGCGCTACTTCTTCTTCGTCATCCCCGCTGGCGCGGGGATCGTGAGAAGGGCTCGGGCGGTCTTTTGCCATTCGACCACTCCCCTCGAAGACCGCTGCCGCGGGCCGGCTCAATCCCGGGTCCCGGGGCCGCTCATCAAGGCTTTGCCCGCAGCGCTCCGTCTTCCATAATGAACCCAAGGCTCGATTGGGGGAAGGCAGATGCGCGCAGGGATCAAGACCGTGCTGGCGTTGGCGGCCTCGCTGGCGGTCGCGGCGTCCGGCGACGCCGCGGGACCGGCGGTCGGCGGCTATGCGGGGCCGATCACCGATGCCCATGCCCATCTCCGCCTCGGCGCCGACGACGGCCTGCTCGACAACCAGCCGATCGGCACGGTGGCGTTGCGCGAGATCGACGCCAGCGCCGGGGTCACGCGCAGCGCGCTGATCGTCATCGCCCGGCGCGGCGACATGGCGGCGACGCGGCGCCAGAACGACGCGGTGATCGCCGCGGCCAAGGCAAGCGGCGGGCATTTCTACCCGGTCGCCTCGGTCCATCCGCTCGACGGCGCGCCGGCGCTGGCCGAACTCGAACGGCTCGCCAAGCTCGGTGTGCGTGAGATCAAATTCCATCCCAACACGCAGAATTTCGACGTCGCCGACCCCGCGGTCGACACCGTGGTGGAAAAGGCGGGCGAACTTGGCCTGGTCTGCCTGTTCGACAGCTACAAGCCGTGGGATGCGAACGAGATGGGCAAGTTCCTGCTGCTCTCGGTCAAGCATCCCAAGTCCAGGCTCGTGCTGGCGCATATCGGGTTCAGCCAGTTCCGCGAGGCGATCGCCTTCGCCCAGATCAAGAAGCTCAACATGGGCGGCAATGTCTGGTTCGATACTTCCGCGACCGTCAGCGCCTTCGCCGAATCGCCGATGGCGCCCGAATTGCTGTGGACGATGCGACAAATCGGGATGGACCATTTCCTGTTCGGCTCGGACTGGCCGGTCGATACGCCGGCGGTCGCGGCGGCGGCCTTGCGGCGACTCGGTCTGACCCCCGCCGAACAGCGCGCGGTGTTCCACGACAATGTGCAGAAGCTGCTCGGCCTGCCGCCCGAAGCGGGCTGACGGTGGATAGCGGACGATCGCGACGCTGGCCGTTCGGACCGGTTGCGGCGAGCCTGGCGGAGAGCGCGTTGGCCGCCCGCGCATTGGCATTCGCGGGAGGGAGCGTTCGATGACGCAGGATGGTTACCGGACCTACGATCCGCTCGGCGTGCTCAAGCCGGTGGCGGAGAACATCTGGATCGTCGACGGGCCCGAGATCCGCTTCCGCTACGCCTTGCTCAGGATTCCCTTCCCGACGCGGATGACCGTCGTCCGCCTGCCCGACGGCGGGCTGTGGCTGCATTCGCCGACTCCGGCCGACGTTGCGCTGGTCGAGCAAGTGCGCGCGCTCGGGCCGGTGACCGACCTGATCGCGCCCAACACCATACATTATTGGTGGGTGAAGGACTGGAGCGTGCTGTTCCCCGCCGCCCGCGTCTGGGCGGTATCGCGCATGGCGCGCGGCGCGCGGCACCGCTTGCCGCCGCATCGCATGCTCGGCGAGGCGCCGCCGCCCGAATGGGGCGGGGCGATCGATCAATTGGTCGTCACGGGATCGCGAGTCATCATGGAGGCCGAATTCTTCCATCGCCCGTCACGCACCCTGATCATGACCGACATGATCGAGAATTTCGAGGAATCGCGCTTCCGGTCGCGTTTCTATCGCTGGCTGTCCCATATCGGCGGCGTGGTCGATCCCGACGGGCGGCCGCCCTCCGACATCAGGTTCAGCTTTCGCGGCCGTCACGATGCGCTGCGACGTGACGTGGAGACGATGATCGGCTGGGCGCCCGAACGGCTGATCATGGCGCATGGCCGTTGGTATCCGACCGGCGCGGTCGACGAATTGCACCGCGCCTTTCGCTTTGTATTGTAGGTCGCAAGAAGGGAGGGATTCCATGCAATCCTATGCTCATGTCGCGCTGGTCACGCTCTCGGCCGGGCTGCTCGTCTTCGTCATGGCGTTCCGGGTGTCGCGCGCGCATATCGCGGCGGGCATCCTGCCCCCGGCGATGACCGGCGATCCGGTGCTCGAGCGTACCGCGCGCGCGCACGTCAACACCGTCGAATGGATGCCGATCTTCCTTCCGGCGATGTGGCTGTTCGCGATCTATTGGAACGCGACCTGGGCGGCCGTGCTCGGCGCGATCTGGATCGTCGGCCGCATCGTCTATTTCATCGGCTATGTCGCCGCGCCCGAAAGGCGCTTCCCCGGTTTCGCCATCCAGGCGTTCGCCGCGACCATCCTGGTGCTCGGCGCGATGGGGCGGATCGTCTATCTGCTGGCGACCGGCCAGGCGTGAGCGTTACCGGGCACGCCCGCCTCATCTGCGTACGGCGTACGGCCATTTGGCATAGGCCGCGATCGCCTTGGCCGGGCCGGTGTTGAACCAGCTGTAGCCGTTGCGGCGCTCGGCGCTGATCTCGCTGACATCGTCATGGATCGTCTTGTCGCGGTCGCCGAAGATCGGCTTGCCGGTGGCGATGTCGTAATAGCGCGACCAGAGCGGGCCGGCGCCGTCCTTCGCGATCAGCCGGCGGCCACCAGTCGCATTTTCATCGCGCAGCCATTCGACGCCATAGAGCGCATGCGCGTTGAGCCAGGCGATGCCGTCGCGCACCGCGTCGACCATCGCCGGCGAGGGGTTGGGCCGCTTCATCAGGAACATCAGCAGGTCGGCGCTCTCGTCCGACGACAAGGCGATCGGCTCGAAATTGCGCGCCCCGGCGGGCGCCAGGGTGAGCGCGTCGTGCTGCTGGCCCCAGACGGTGCGCTTGCCGCCGACCATGACCTGGGTCTTGAGGATGACCGCGACGGCGCGGGCGTCGGCCGCCCTCGCGTCGGCGGCGACCGCGGCGGGCACGAAGGCGTAATCGCCTTGCCGCGCGCCGACATCGGCGAGCAGATTGGCGACCAGCGCCAATGCGTCGTCGTTGAACGTCAGCGCGTCGTGATAACCGCCTTGCAGCGGATAGACTTGTGGCCAGCCGCCATTGGGGAATTGCGCCTCGAGCAGATAGTGCACGCCCTTGAGAAAAGCCTGGCGATAGGGTTGGCCGGTGCTTCCTGGCACCTGCGCCTGGACGCGGGCGAGAAAGCGGAGTTCGGAGGTCGTCGCGTTATTGTCGATCGTGCCGACATACGCCCAACTCGGATCGCTGGTTTTGATGTCTTCGCGAGCATTGGCCGGTAAATTCTCGATCGGTACGTAATGCTGGCCGCGCAGACGGAGCGCGCCGCTGCGGTCCATGTTCTTGCCCCAGCCGCCGGCGGGGGTCTGGAAGCTGACGATATTGTCGGCGACGTGGCGCGCCTCGGCCGATCCGTACCAGACGGCTGGGCGATCCATCGGCATGCCGCTGCCGCCCGACTTGCCGGGATGCGGTGCCGGGGGATAGGCGCCATTGCCGCGCTCGGCGGCGAGCGCCGCCTTGTCGGCCGCCATCAGCGCCCGCGATCTGGCGAGATAGGCGGTCCAGTCCGCGCGCTGGCCGGCGGGCAAGGTGGCGATGCGGGCGTCGGTGATCGGCGCCGCCGGGGCCATGGTGCCGATGACCTTCGCCTCGACCATCGTCGTCGCCGTGAGCGCGCTGCCCAGCAGGAGCGCTATCGCCACAAACCGCATCATCTTTCTCCCTCTAACCGTCACGCGCGGTCGCCGGCGGCAAGCCAGCGAACCGCATTTTCCAGGAACCGGCGCTGCAACGGCGCCACCATATCGGGCATGCGATGGACCGCGACGCGCATGCCGCCGCGCCGCGCGATCAGGCTGGCGGCGCCGTTGCGGCGGTCGTGGTCGCGGCTGTAGCCGGCGATGATCTCGACGCCCTCGCCATCGACCAGCAACCCGTTCGACGCCTGGCCTTCGACCTGGTGCAGCACGCTCGTCGCCATGTCGGCGGGGATGCCGTCGAACAGGGGATGCGCGCTCAGGTAATTCCAATTGCCCATCCACGGCGCGCGCAAATCGCCGACCTGGCCGTGATAGCCGAACAGGCCGAGCGCCGAGAGTTGGCGAGCGACGCCGTCGGCCAGCCCGTCCTCGGGCACCAGCGCCAATAGCGGCGTGCCATTCTTCACCGCGTCGAGTACCGCCGCATCGATCTCGCCGAGGACGAGCTTGGGCTTCTCGCCTTTCTTGGGTTGCGCCTCGAGCCCGGTCTGCTCGCCGACCTGGCGCCGCGCGATCTCGTCGGCCTTCAGGCCTTGCGCGACGATGCCGTCATAGCGGCCGCCCGGCTTCCAATCCTCGATCGATATGCCGCCCAGCGCGGAGAGCTGGGTACGCAGCGATTGGCCGATGCCGGCGACGCCGATCCGGATCGGTCGCGCCGGTTTCGCCGCCGGCGCGACGACCCACATCGTACGCTCGAACGTCGCGTCGGGCTGCGCCGAATGCGCGAAGCGGACATGATGCGCGCCCGGCAGGGCGAAGGCTGACAAGGCGACCTGCTCGGCGATCAGGTGCCGCATCACATCGGGTTCGAACACCGGAACGGGGTAGGTCCCGACCTCACGTTCCCGGCCGTCGGGGCCGGTCACCGACAGGCGCAACGTCCCCGGCGCCTGCTCTCCGCTGTCGTTGAACAGATAGAGGTCGAGGCTCGCACTCTCGCCGATCGCATAAACCAGCCGCCGCTGCTTGGCGATCGGGCGGACCGGCAACAGGCTGGCGCGGACCAACTCCGGGTCGGCCTTGAAATAGCGCAGATTGTCGACGATCCCCGAATGGTTCTCGATCGCGGTCGACTCCCATCCGCTGATGCATGCGATATCGACCTCGTCGCCGATGCGGATGTTCTCGAGGTAATTCTGCCAACTCTCATAGGCTTTGCGGCCGATCGACAGGAACAGGCTCTCGGCGGTCGGGAAGGCCTTGCGAAATCCCCATGTGTCGAGGAACGCATCGGTCGCCGTCAGGATCGCGCGATGGTCGGCGAGGTCGTAGGATCGCCCGCGCTTCTCGATATCGGCGACCATCCTCGCGTGATTGTCGGCCACCGCGCAGCCTTCCATCTCGCCGAATTCGACGATGAACGGCTTGCCGGTCTGGCGATGGATGTAATCGTCCTTGCCCTGGTAGAATTTGTCGTACCACTGGTCGCCGGCGCCCTGGTGGTTGTTCCACCAGTCGCCCCATTGCTCCTTGTCCGAGCGGAAGAAATGATCGTCATAGGGCAGGTACATCGCCTGCGCCGCGCCGCGCTGGACGAAGCCGTCGTTGAGCACGACGGTGCGGCTGGGATCGGTGTCGTGGATCGCCTTGAGCACCGCCTGGACATCGGGATTGGCGAGATTGGCCGACAGCTCGTTCTGCAGCGTGTATTGGACGAGCGAGGGATGCGAGCGGAACGCCTTGGCCATCGCCACGCATTTCTCGACCAGGAAATCGCGGCTGAAGCGGTCGGCGGGCGACGATCGCTCGCCGGGCTTGGGGTCGCGGCCGATCGCGAAGCGGCCGCCGCCGGGCTCCATCACGCGCAGCAGGCCCATCTCGTCCTGCGCGGCGAGCACTTCGGCCTTGCCGACATTGCGGTGGAAATGGAGGCAATTGAGCCCGAGCGCCTTGGCCGAGGTGACTTCGCGCCGCGCCAGCTCGGGCGTCGGCCACAGGCCGTTATAGCCCCAATAGCCCCAGGAGATCGCCGAATAGAGCCGCACGCGGCGGCCGTTGAGCCGCAGCACCGCATTGCTGCCGATGCCGTCGGGCGCGAACCAGCGGAAGCCGAAGCGGACCGAGCGCGTGTCTTCGCCCCAGCCGAAGCGCGCCACGTAAAGGTTGGGATTGCCCAGGTCCCACAGTTTCGCCTCGGCGGCGCGGAGGGTGAAGGTCGCGGTCGCCACCTTGCCCTTCAGGGTCAGCATGTCGAGTTTGGCCGCGGCGGGGACCGAGACTCCATCGGGGTCGAGCAGCGCGAGCGTCGCGCGCGCCTTCAAGGCGGCGATGTCGCGCGGCGGCTTGTCGAACGCGATCTCCATCCGCGCGGTGACGGTGCGCGGGTCGGGCGTGTTGAGCACCCAGGCGTCCGTTATGCGCGCATCGATCGGGTGCGCGCTCAGCGTCATGCCGCGGTCGAGCCCGCCGAACCCATGCGACAGGAACAATTTCGCGCCGCCCCAGTCGATCGTCGTCGAATCGCGCCAGTCGTAGCGCCCGCCGGGATTGGTGATGCGGATCGCCAGGCGGTTGGGCCGGCCGGGCTGCATCGCCGCGGTCAGGTCGCAATCGATCGGCAGTTCCGACATGATCGAATAGCCGACCAGTGTCTCGTTGAGATAGATTTCCGCCCGCATCCGCGCGCCGCGCAGGTGGAGCATGACGCGCTTGCCGCGCGCCGCCGCCGGGATGTCGATATCGCGATACCACCAGGACACACCGCGATAGGCGCCGTTCTGCGGGACCGGATCGTCCTCGGCATAGCGATATTCGTCGGCGGTGTAGGGCCGCTCGCCGAACGCGCCCCAGCAATGCTCCTCGACCGTGGTCGGCAAGATCACGTTGAGTGCTTTGGCCGCCGCGAGCACCGGCCAGCCGCCGGTCGGCGGATTGACCGGCAGCGCGGCGAGATCGACCTCGGACGGCAGGAAGATGCGGTCGTCGAGATAGCGCGCCTCGCGGTCGAGCCACAATTTCCAGCCGCCGTCGGGCACCTCCAGCAGCACCGGCGCCGCGTGGGTCGTGCCGACGAACCCCGCTGCCATGCCGACGCCCGCCGCCACCCCGAGAAACCCGCGCCGATCCAGCTCCATCGCTCTCTCTCCGATCCTGGTTTCAGGCCGCGAACCGCGCGGGGCGCAGCGGCACCGCGGTGCCCGGGACGATGTCGACCACGATCGAATGGCCGGCATAGCGGACCGTCCGCCGGCCGCGTTCCTTGCCGGCGATCGTCGCGCGGACGAGCTTGCCGTCGCGCCAGGCAAGGTCGATCGTGCAGCCGCCGCGCGCACGCAGCCCGCTGACCGAGCCGGTCGGCCAGGCGCTGGGGAGGGCGGGCAGCAAGTCGATGATGTCGTCCTGGCATTGCATCAGCATTTCGGTGATCCCCGACGTGCCGCCGAAATTGCCGTCGATCTGGAACGGCGGATGGGCGTCGAACATGTTGGGATAGGTGCGCTCTGGCCCCAGCAGAAACGACAGGATGGCATACGCGTGATCGCCATCGCCCAGCCGCGCCCAGAGATTGAGCCGCCACGCGGTCGCCCAGCCGGTCGCCTTGTCGCCGCGGATCTCGAGCGATTTCTTGACGGCCTGCGCCAGCTCGGGGGTGCGGACGACGTCGATCTGATGGCTGGGGAACAGGCCGTAGAGATGCGAGACGTGACGATGGTGGAGGTCGTTCGCCTCCATGTCCCAATCCATCGGCCATTCCTGGAGCTGACCCTGCGATCCGATCTGGAGCGGTAGCAGGCGCGCGCGCGTATCGGCGACCTGTTTGGCGAGATCGGCATCCTGGCCGAGGATGTCGGCGGCCGCGACGGTCTGGTCGAACAGGTCGCGCAAGATCTCCATGTCCATCGTCGGCGCGTAGATCAGCGACGATCCGTGGCCATGGCCATTCTCCGGCGACATCGAAGGATTGGTGACGAGATGCCCGGTCCTGGGATCGACTTGGAGCGTGTCGAGGAAGAACAGGCTGGCGCCGCGCAGGATCGGATAGACCGAGGCGAGATAGGCCCGATCGCGATTGTAATCGTAATGCGCCCAGAGGTGCGTGCAGAGCCACGCGCCACCCATCGGCCAAAGCCCGAACTTGGCGCCGTCGATCGGTGCTGTCGCGCGCCACAGATCGATATTGTGGTGGCACACCCAGCCGCGTGCGCCGTACATCTCGCGCGCGGTCCGCGCGCCGGTCTCGGCGATGTCGCGGACCAGCTGGATCAGCGGCTCGACACATTCGGGAAGCGCGGCCGGCTCCGCCGGCCAGTAGTTCATCTCGGTATTGATGTTGATCGTGTACTTGCCGCCCCAGGGCGGGTGCGGACTCTCGTTCCACAGCCCTTGCAGATTGGCCGGCTGGCCGCCCGGCCGCGAGCACGAGATCAGCAGATAGCGGCCATATTGGAAATAGAGCGCGGCGAGCGCGGGGTCGGCGACCGTCTCCGATTGCTTGATGCGGACGTCGGTCGGCAGGTCGGCCGCCGCGGTGCGGCCGAGATCGATCGCGACGCGGCGGAACAGGCGGCGATGCTCGGCGGCCGCGTCGGCGGCGATCGCCGCGAAGGGACGCGCCGATGCCTTGGCGATCTGCGCGCGCGTGATCGCGGTCGGATCGCCGCTGACATCGTTATAGCGCCGATAGCTGGTCGCCATCGCGATCAGGAGAATCAGCTCGTCGGCACCCTCGACGACCAGGGCATTGCCCTCGGCGCGGACCTTTCCGCCGTGCGCTCGCGCGCGCAATCGCGCCTCGAACCTGAGCGCGCCCGGGATCGCGCCTTCCGGGTCGTTGCGGCCGCTCAACACCAGCGTATCGGTACCCTCGCTCACCGATTGCGACGCCTTTTCGGGTGAGGTGAAGGAGAGGCGGCCCGCGATTCGCCCCGGTCGGCTCGCCGACAGACGCACCGCGATGACTTGGTCGATCGGCGAGGCGATGACCTGGCGCGTGTAGGTGACGCCGTCGATCGTGAACCGCGTCTCGGCGAGGGCGGCGTCGATATCGAGCGAGCGGCGATATTCCGTGGTCGCGCCAGTCAGGCCCGGCATGTCGATGGCGAGATCGCCGACCGACTTGTACGATGCCTGGCGTAGCGGCGTCGCCATGACGTGCGCGTTGGCGAACGCCTCCGCCTCGGCATATTGGCCGGCGAAGATCATCCGGCGGAGTTCGGGCAGGTTCGCCTTGGCCGCGGGATTGACCGGGTCGTAGGGGCCGCCGCCCCACAGACTGTCCTCGTTGAGTTGCAGCCGTTCATGCGCGGTGCCGCCGAACACCATCGCGCCGAGTCGACCGTTGCCGACCGGCAGCGCCTCGGTCCAGACGGCGGCGGGCTGTGTGTACCAGAGCGTCAGCGGGGAGGGCCGGGGACCGCGCGCGGCCGTCCAGGCACGCGGCGTGATAGGCAAGGCCGCGGCGATCGACAGCGATCCCAGCGCACCGCGTCGCGTCATGTCGGCCAGCCCGTGCTTCAGGCGCATCGTCCCCTCCTTCTCGTCCCGATCCCGGCGCGTTTTGGTTTATGATACCGGTATCACTTGCAAGCCGCGTTATATAATGATACCGCTACCATTCAAGGCGGAACTTTATGATTCTGCCGATCGACAGGCGGCAACGACCGCATGGGGAGAGAATCTTGGGCGGCATGACTCAGGAGTCCGGCCTTGGCCGGATCGCGAGATCGAGCGGCGATCGCGCTGTCGACCGGCGTGGTTTCCTCGCCGGCGGCATTGCGCTCGGCGTGGCGCCTTATGTCGCTGCTGCCGCGCCGCGACCTTCCTGGGACGCGATCGTCGATCCCGTCGGTCATAACGGTAATGTGCCGACCCTTGCCGCCGCGCTGGCGCTTGCCGATCGCGCCGGCGGCCGGCCTTTCCGCATCCGCATCGAGCCGGGCACGCTGGTCGAAAAATGCATCGTGCGCACGCCCAATGTCACGATCGAGGGCGCCGGGCCGCAATCGGTCATCGCGTTCGGCGCGGCGGCCGGACTCGCGCGGCCCGATGGCGGCAAATGGGGGACGGGCGGATCGGCGTCGCTGACGGTCGAGGCGGCGGGCGTCGCGCTCCGCAACCTAACCATCCGCAACAATTTCGATTTCCTCGCGGACCGCGTCACCCATGCCAGCGGTGGCGCGCAAGCGGTGGCGCTGTCGCTCGCGCGCAACGCCGACCGCTCGCGCGTCCATGGCTGCGTGATCGAAGGCTATCAGGATACGCTCTACGTCCAGGGCCGCGCGCATTTCACCCATTGCCGGATCTCGGGCTGCATCGACTTCATCTTCGGTGGCGCCGCGGCGTTGTTCGAGCAATGCGAGATCGTCACGCGGCTGGTACCCAATGCCGAGAACCAGGGCTATCTGACCGCACCGAGCACGCCGCTCGACCAGCCGTACGGCCTGGTGTTCAGCGATTGCCGGATAGCGCGCGAGGCGGGTGTGCCCGATGGCTCGGCCTATCTCGGGCGGCCGTGGCGCGCGGGCGGCAACATGAAGCTGGTCGGCGCCTCGGCTTTCCTGCGCTGCTGGATGGACGCCCATATCCGCGCCGAGGGCTGGACCTCGATGGGGTTCACCGATCCCGAAGGGCGGAAACGCCAGTTTCAGCCGGCCGACGCCCGCCTGTTCGAATTCGCCAGCCGCGGCCCCGGCGCCGGCCCGGCCGCGACCGGGCGTCGCATCCTGACACCCGCCCAGGCGGCCCACTTCACCCCGCGCGCCATTCTTGGGGACTGGCGCGGCTGACGAGCACCGAAAGACGAAAAAAGGGAGGATTAGGAATGTTCGACACCAGGATCCGCAAGCGCGCGATCAGCACGGTATCTCTGCCGGCTTTGGCGTTCGCCGGTTTGTTCGTGGCGCAAGCCGCGCATGGCCAGACGGCCGACCCGCAACAGGCCGGCGCACCCGCCGGCACCGGTGCGAATACGACCGAAACCGCCGATAGCGGCGGCGCCAAGGAAATCGTCGTCACCGGCTTCCGCAATTCGATCGCCTCGGCGCTCAACGACAAGCGCAATTCGGACGTCCAGATCGACGAGATCAACGCCCAGGACATCGCCGACTTCCCCGATTCGAACCTGGCGGAATCCCTCCAGCGCCTGCCCGGCGTGTCGATCGATCGCGACAATGGCGAAGGACGTGGCATCACCGTGCGCGGCCTGGGCGGCGACTTCAACCGCACGCGCCTCAACGGGATGGAGGCGCTGTCGACCGCCGGCTCGAACGATTCGGGTACCTCACCCAACCGCAGCCGCGCGTTCGACTACAATACCTTCGCCTCCGAGCTGTTCAGTTCGCTGCGCATCCAGAAGACGCCGTCGGCGGAGACCGACGAAGGCTCGCTCGGCGCGACGATCGATCTCGTGACCGGCAAGCCGTTCGACTACAAGGGCTCGAAATTCGCGCTTTCGACCCAGGCGAGCTACAATCAGAACAGCAAGAAGGTGAATCCGCGCATCGCCGGCCTGGCCTCGGTCCGGTTCGGCAAGGACAAGCGCATGGGCCTGTTGTTCTCCGGCGCCTACAACCGCGAGATCAACATCATCGACCAATATCAGCGCGCGCCCGGCGCGTCGGACTATCTCTACCGCGGCAGCCAGTTCGTCGGCGAAGGCGTTCCGCAGCGCGCCGGCTTCGCGGCGCCGGCCGGGACCGCGTTGCCCTACAACAATCCCGACGCTGTGGCCTTCCAGACCGGATCGGATCCGGTCGCTTACGCCAAGCTGTTCCCAGGCGCGCCGTTCAACACGCCGGGTCGGTTCGACGACTCGCAGGTCCGCATTCCCGCCCTGCCGTCGCTGACCCACCAGCAAGTCAGGAACCAGCGGTTGGGCCTGACCGGCTCGTATCAATGGGACATCTCTTCGAAGACCCGGCTGTCGATCGACGGGCTCTATTCGCGATTCAAGAACATCAGCGAGAACGACCAGCTCTCCCCGGTCGGGCTCAACCGCAACAACACCAATGCGACGTACAACAATGCCACTGGGCGGCTCGAACCGGGCACCGCGCGCGGCGCCTATCCGGGACTCTGCACGCCCAATGCCGGTAGCGCTATCGTTCCTGCCCAGGATTGCGGTTCGTCACTATACGGCAGCACGCCGGCTTTCGCGACGGCGCTGGACGCCAATGGCAATCTGGTGCCGGCGGTACTCGGCAGCGCGGCGGTTACGCCGGGGGCGAAGAGTCCGGCCAATGCGAACATCTTCAGCACCAATCCCAACAATCTCGATCCCTACGACTATTACAACAATCCCAATTCGGTCGGGTACATTCCGTCGTCCAATGGCCTAGCCTATCGCGGCGAGCTGATCGGTCGCCCAGGAGTCGATGTGCTCGACGCCAATGTCGACAACGGCTTGGCCGATTACCTGGTGCTCAGGAACGTCGATTTCCGCTCGGCGGTCGATTACAGCGCCTATACCACCACCTTCTGGCAAGGATCGGCGCGGCTCGATCACGAATTCAGCGACAAGTTCAAGATGAGCGCGCTCTATGGCCAGTCCAAGTCGGTCAACTACTCGACTGGCTTGCTGGTCGAGTTCAACCGCATGAATTCGCCGCAGAATTTCGTGTTCGACGAACGCGGCGACGGGCCCATGCCCAAGATGGATTTCGGCTTCGACGTCGCCGATCCCAACAACTGGCAGACGGTCAAGGGCTTCTCGGCGATCCGCCATTACGAACGCTATGTCCGCAACACCTACAAGGGCGGCAAGGTCGACTTCGACTGGCAGGTCAACGACCAGTTCAACATCGGCTTCGGCGGCAATATCCGCGAATTCGGCTTCTACACGCAGCAAGCCGAGCGCAACACCGACACGCTCAACCCGACCTTGCTCGAGGCCGGGTCGACCACTGCGGCGAACAGCAAGATCGTGTCGTTCGGCACCGGCATCCAGGTGCCCGACGGCACCCCGACGAGCTTCGTCGTTCCCGACCTCGACAAGTTCAACAACCTGCTCGGGTTCGAGTGCAATTGCATCAACAAATGGGGCGACTGGCGCCTGACCACGCTTCGCAACGGCGGGCAGAACAATTACGGCGTCGATGAGAAGGACAAGGGCTTCTATCTCGAATTCGACTTCAAGACCGACCTGTTCGGGCACCCGCTCCGCGGCAATGCCGGCACTCGCGTCGCGATCACCGACCTTACCTCGACCGGCACCTCGCAGGCGGGGCGGCCGATCGTCGGCAAGAACAATTACACCGACTGGCTGCCGTCGATGAACCTGACCTACGAGCCGATCCGCAACCTGCTGGTGCGCTTCAGCGCGTCGAAGGTCATGGCGCGGCCGCTGCTCGGCAACCTGTCGCCGACCATCACCAGCATCTCGATCCCCAACGACGGCAGCACGACCGGGGCGTCGCTGACGATCGGCAATCCCAAGCTCAGCCCGTTCCGCTCGACCAATCTCGATGCCAGCGTCGAATGGTATTTCGCCAAGGGCGGCCTGCTGTCGGTGGCGGTGTTCTCGAAGCAGATTTCGAGCTTCCCGCAGACGGTGCTGTTCTCCGCACCCTTGTCCGACCTGGTCGGCGATCCCTCGGCGATTGCCGCGATCCGCGCGCAATATACCAACCTCAACCAGCTCGCCTATCTCGACAACAATTACGTCTTCACCGCGCGCCAGTATCGCGACGCGCCGGGCGGCTATCTGCGCGGGGTAGAGGTCAGCTATCAGCAGAACTTCACGTTCCTGCCGGGCTTCCTCAAGAATTTCGGCGCGTTGGTGAATTACACCTACATCAAGTCGCAGCTGACCTATATCCTCGACCCCGGCTCGGCCTCCAAGCCGCAGACGCTCGGCAAGGGGCCGTTCCTCGGCGTGTCGCCGCAAGCGCTCAACGCGACCCTCTTCTACGAGGACAAGGGCTTCCGCGCGCGCATCTCGGTTGCGCATCGCAAGGGCTACAGCACCGCCTATCCGATCTCGGCCGGCGCCTGCAGCCCGGGGCTGAGCACGGTCGGCAGCGGCGTGGCCGGTGTCGGCACGGTGGAGTCGGCGGGGTGCGACGGGCCGCTGATCAACGACTTCGTCTACAGCAAGGCGACGACCAACGTCGACGCGTCGCTGAGCTTCAACATCTTCAAGATCTTCGCGATCACCGCCGAAGCGCTCAACCTGACCAACCAGACGAGCAACCGCTACGCTTACGAGGGCCAGAATGCCGTGACCCAATATGCGAGTTCGGGTCGAGTCTATCGCATCGGCGCGCGCGTGACCTTCTGACCTTGCCCGATACCGTCCACATTTCCCTGGGACGGACCTTCCCGCCGGTATGCACCACGCATACCGGCGGGTATTTTTACCCGATCGAACGACGCCGACACGAGGACAGCCGATGACCGTCAGCAGAAGAGATGCCTTTGCCCTGGCGCTGGCCGGCGGCGCGACCGCGCTGGCGCCGCGCGTCGCGAGCGGGGCAGGGGCGGCTGCGTCGACCAAAGCGATCGATTGGCAACGCGGCCTCGACAATCAGCGCATCGCCGACCTGGGGGACGGGCGGTTCCTCAACCCGGTGCTGGCCGGCGATCATCCCGACCCCGCGGTGCTCAAGGACGGCGCCGATTATTACCTGACCTTCTCGAGCTTCGATTCCTATCCCGGCCTGACCATCTGGCATTCGCGCGACCTGGTGAACTGGCAACCGCGCAAACCGGCGCTGACGACAAACATCGGTTCGGTCTGGGCGGTGTCGCTGGCCAAGCACGGCAATCGCTATTTCCTGTACATCCCGACCAAGGGCAGCCCGAACTCGATCTGGGTGATCTGGGCGGACTCGATCGACGGGCCGTGGAGCGACCCGATCGATCTCAAGATGCCCAACCATATCGATCCCTGCCACGCGGTCGGCGAGGACGGATCGCGCTGGCTGTTCCTGTCGGGCGGCGACCGCATCCGGCTGGCCGACGACGGGCTGTCGACGGTCGGCAAGGTCGAGCATGTCTATGATCCCTGGCACTACCCGCCCGAATGGGATGTCGAGAGCTTCTCGCCCGAAGGCCCCAAGATCCATCGCCACGGCGCCTGGTTTTACATGATCACCGCGGTCGGCGGCACGGCGGGACCGCCGACCGGCCATATGGTGATCGTCGCGCGCTCGAAATCGATCCACGGGCCGTGGGAGAATTGCCCGGCCAACCCGGTCGTGCGTACCGTCAGCAACGACGAGAAATGGTGGTCGCGCGGCCACGCATCGTTGGTCGAAGCACCCGACGGGAGCTGGTGGTCGCTCTATCACGGTTATGAGAACGGCTTCTGGACCCTGGGGCGCCAGGCGCTGCTCGATCCGGTGCAATGGACGCCCGACGGCTGGTTCCGGATGACCGGCGGCGATCTGTCGCGGCCGATCGCCAAGCCGAAGGGCGGCGAGAAGCTGCCGCACGGCCTGCGCCTGTCGGACGATTTCGCGACGCTCGACCTCGGCGCGCGGTGGAATTTCTTCAAGCCGGGGCCGGCCGAAAAGGATCGCTTGCGGATCGAGCGCAACAGCCTGGTGATGAAGGCGAGCGGCACCGCGCCGGTCGATTCGTCGCCCTTGCTGACCATCGCCGGCGACCTTGCCTATCAATTCGAATGCGATGTCGAGATCGCGCCGGGCGGCACCGCCGGCCTGGTCCTGTTCTATGACGAGAAACTCTATTGCGGGCTGGGCTTCGACGAGCACCGTTTCGTCACGCACCAATATGGCATGGAACGCGGCCGGCCGGCCAATCCGCACGGCGGCAAGATGCGCATCCGCATCGCCAACAAGCGGCATATCGTCGCGATCCATACCAGCGGCGACGGCGGCAGGACGTGGCGCAGGTTCGATCGCGGCATGGAAGTATCGGGATATCACCACAATGTCCGCGGCGGCTTCCTGATGCTGCGCCCCGGTCTCTATTCGGCCGGTGCCGGCGAGGCGCGATTCGGCAACTTCACTTATGAGGCTCTGTGACCATGATCCGTGTCGCTTTCGCCGCCGCCTTGCTGACCGCCGCGTCTCCGGTCGCCGCGCAGACCGCTAGCGCTCCCGCCGCGCCGGAGCCGGCGCGGCATATCCAGCCGTCGAAGATCATCCTGATCGGCGATTCGACCACGGCGGTATTCGGCGGCTGGGGACCGAGCTTTTGCGGTTATCACGTCACCTCGTTCATGGCCTGCGTGAATTTGGCGCGCGGCGGGCGCAGCACGAGCAATTACCGCGCCGAAGGGTCGTGGGAAGTGGCGCTCGGCGAGATGAAGACGCCGGGGTATCGCGATGTCTGGGTGCTGATCCAGTTCGGCCATAACGACCAGCCGGGGAAGCCGGGCCGATCGACCGACCTCGCGACCGAATTTCCCGCCAATCTGAAACGCTATGTCGAAGAGGCGCGTGCGGCCGGGGCCAGGCCGGTGTTGGTCACTCCGCTCACCCCGGCGCAGCTTCGTCGAGGGCAAATTGGTCAACGACCTCGCCCCCTGGGCGGCATCGGTGCGCAAGGTCGCGGCCGAGATGCACGTGCCGCTGCTCGACCTCAACGCCGACAGCGCGGCCGCGGTCGGCGCGATGGGATCGGCCGCCGCCGATCGCTTCGCCGAAGTCCCGCCGGGCGCATCCGGCACCATGCCGGCCGCGTCGCCGCGATCGACCGAGGTGATGGTCAAGCCGATGGCTCAGCCCCTGCTCACGTTCGATCACACCCATCTCGGCGTCGCCGGCGCCGATTATTTCGCGGCGATGGTCACGCGCGAATTGTCGGTCGCCATACCCGATATGCGCCCGTTGCTCGTCCCTTGAGTTGCGCCGGCCAATCGCCTGCTTGATTGCCGCGTCGCGATGGCCATAGGTGACGGCGTGGCCGGAGATCGCATGACCCATCGCTCGTCGCGACGACAGCGCAACGCGCCGACGATCAGCGATGTCGCGGCGGCGGCCGGGGTCTCGCCGATGACCGTGTCGCGCGTGATCAACGGCGAGAGCAATGTGCGCGAGAGTACGCGCGCGCTGGTCAACGAGGTCATCCGCAAGCTCAATTACGCGCCCAGCGCCGCCGCGCGTTCGCTCGCCGGCGGCGAGGAAGTGCGGATCGGGCTGCTCTACAGCAACCCGAGCTCGGCCTATCTCAGCGAATTCCTGGTCGGCAGCCTCGACCAGGCGGCGCGCAGCAACGTCCAACTGGTGGTCGAGAAATGCGACGAGGACGCGCTCGAGCAATCGGTCATCGACCATCTCGTCCAGGGCCGGGTCGACGGTATCGTCCTGCCGCCGCCCTTGTGCGACGCCAAGCCGGTGCTGGCGGCGGTCGCCGAGCACGACATCCCCGCGGTCGCCGTCGCTACCGGCCGCCCGGCCGAGACGATGGCGGCGGTCAGCATCGACGACCGCCGCGCCGCGTTCGACATGACGCGGCATCTGATCGAGCTGGGGCATCGCCGAATCGGCTTCATCATCGGCAATCCCAATCAGACCGCCAGCGCCGAGCGCCTCGCCGGCTATCGCGCCGCGCTGGAGCAGGCCGCGATCGCCGGGGACGACGGATTGGTCGTGCAAGGGTTGTTCACCTATCGCTCGGGCCTCGATGCGGCGGAGCGACTGCTGACGCTCGCCGAGGTGCCGACGGCGATTTTCGCGAGCAACGACGATATGGCTGCCGCCGCGGTCGCGGTCGCGCATCGCCGCGGGCTCGACGTGCCGCGCGACCTGACCGTGTGCGGCTTCGACGACACCGCGCTGGCGACGACGATCTGGCCCGAGCTGACCACGATCCGCCAGCCGATCGTCGAGATGTCGCGGACGGCGGTCGAACTGCTGGTGCGCGAGATCAAGGACCGCAAGAACGGCAAGAGCGGCGCGCCCCAGCATCTGGTGCTCGATTTCGATCTGGTCCGTCGCCAGTCCGACGCGCCGCCTCGCGGCTAGAGCGATTCACGGTCCGATTGTATCGGGCCGACCGCTCCAGGTTTGCGGTTTGGCGCGATTTCCTGGCCGGTGGGTGAGTCACCCGCGTCGAAATCTCTCTAGATCCCGCTCCAGCCCAGCGCCATCGTCAGCGCGACGCTATCGCCCGGCGCCAGCACCGGCATCGGCGCATCGCGGTTGAGCGCATCGGGCATGTGGGTGACCGGCTCGAGGCAGAAATAGCTCTCGCCCGGCGGGCGATAGACGTGCAGCCAGTCGGCGCCGCCGCTGGTCAGCGACAATTGCACGGCGCCTTGCTCGATCGCCGCGGCGCCCGACCAGCCTGCATAGCAATTGTCGATCAACGTCTCTCCACGCACGGCGCGCGGGCTCGACCAGTCGCCCAGCGCCTCCGCCGGGGCATTGCCGACGGGCAGGAGCGTATCGTCGACCAGCCAGACCGCCGCCGCCTCGAAGCTCAGGCGCGTCTCCTCATCGAGCGGGAAATACGGATGGAAGCCGAGCCCCGCGGGCATCGGGGTGGTGCCATGGTTGGCCAGGGTCAGCGTCAGCACGATACGATCGGGAAACAGCCGGATGCGCTGCGTCGCCTGGTATCGCCAGGGCCAGCCGGGACCGCCGTCATGGACATGCGTCAGCAGCAGCTCGTCGCCGCCCTGCATCTCGACTTGCCACGGCCGTTGCCAGCCGAGTCCGTGCAGGCTGTGCGGATGGTCGCCGAAATTGCGCGGCAGCCAATATTCTTCGCCGGCGAACGCGAACGCCCCGTTGGCAATGCGGTTGGCGTAGGGGATCAGCGGGAAGCAGCCGCACGCCAGCGGGTCGCCGGTTCCGTCGGGCGCCGGGCGCAGCAGGTCGATCCCCGCGACGCGCAACTCCGCGACCGCGCCGCCCAGATCGGGCAGCACGCGCGCCGTCGCGGCACCGGCGCGGAGGTCGATGCCGCTCAGCCGACCATGTCCTCGAGCTCGCGCCCGCGCGTTTCATGGACTAGCGCGCGGACGAAGAAGAACGAGACGAACGCGGCCAGCGCGTAGAAGCCGTAGGTCGCGGTCAACCCGACCCCGGCGGCGAGCGCCGGAAAGCTGACCGAGATGCCGAAATTGGCGATCCATTGCGCAAAGCCCGACACCGCCAGCCCCGATCCTCGGATCTGGTTGGGGAACATCTCGCCCAGCATGACCCACATCACCGGGCCCCAGCTCAGGTTGAAGAAGATGACGTAGAGATTGGCCGCGACCAGCGCGACCGTGCCGGTCTGGTCGGAGAGCTTGAGCGTGCCGTCGACCAGGGCAGCGATCGAGAAGCATCCCGCCACCACTGCCAGCGTCACCGCCATGCCGGCCGAACCGATCAGCAGCAGCGGCTTGCGCCCGATCCGGTCGATCAGGAACACGGTGGCGATGCACGCCAGGATCGAGACGCTGCCCGACAGGATGTTGATGAGCAACGCGTCGTTCTCGCTGAACCCGACCGACTGCCACAGCACCGCGCCGTAATAGAAGACGATGTTGATCCCGACGAGCTGCTGGAACACCGCGAGCCCGATGCCCGCCCAGACGATCGGACGGACCTTGCCGCTGGCCTTGTCGATCAGGTCGGACAGGCGCGGACGGTGGTCGGCGACGAGGCTGGCGCGGATCTCGCCGACCTTGCGGCGCGCCTCGCTCGCGCCGAGCAGCCGCGCAAGCACGCCCGACGCCTGCTCCTCGCGGCCCTTGACCACCAGGAAGCGCGGGCTTTCGGGGATCGCCAGCAGCGCCAGGAAATAGATGCCCGCCGGGATGACCTGCATCCAGAACATCCAGCGCCAGGCGGGATAGCCGAACCACAGGATGCCGAGCGACCCGCCGGCGGTGTGCGCCAGCACGTAATTGGCGACGAACGCGCCGGTCAGCCCGGTGATGATCATGATCTGCTGGATGGTCGACAGCCGCCCGCGGATCGCCGCCGGCGTGACCTCGCTGATATAGACCGGCGACAGCACGCTCGCCGCGCCGACGCCCAGCCCGCCGACGATGCGCGCGAGGATGAAGAAGGCAGAGGAGGAGGCGGCGCCCGCCGCCAGCGCACTGGCGATGAACAACAAGGCGGCGATTAGCATCACCGTCCGCCGCCCGATCAGGTCGGCGAGCCGGCCGGCCAGGAACGCGCCGACCGCGCAGCCGATCAGGATCGCGCCGACGTTGAGCCCGGTGCCCAGTTTGGACAGGCCGAACGCATGTTCCAGCCCGTCCTGGGTGCCGTTGATGACTCCCGAATCATAGCCGAACATGAACCCGCCGATCGTCGCCACCGCGACGATCAGGATGACGAATCCCAGGCTGGGCCCGTCCGCTGCCTTGGTCATGCTCCCTCCTGCGATCGTTCTTCTTGTTCCGCGGGGCGGCGGCTAACGCCAGCCCGCGTCGACGAAATATTCGTGGCCGGTACACATCCGCGCGTCGTCGGAAGCGAGGAACAGCACCAGCGCGGCGACATCGGCGGGCTGGACGCGCGCGTCGAGGCACTGGCCGGCGACGATCTCCGCCTCGCCTTCGGGCGAATACCATTGCAGCTGGCGCGGCGTCTGCACGTTGCCGGGGACGATCGCGTTGACGCGGATATTGTCGCGGCCGAGATCGCGCGCGAGCGAGCGGGTCATCCCCTCGATCGCCGCTTTCGCGGTCTGGTAGAGGACGAGGTCGCGCAGGCCCAAATGCCAGCTGATCGACCCGAAATTGAGGATCACGCCGCCGCCCGCCTGGCGCATCGCCGGCACCGCCGCCTGCGCCGCGAAGAATTGATGGCGCAGGTTGACCGCGATCCGCTCGTCCCAATAATCCGGGGTGACGTCCGCGATCGCATGGCGGTCGTCATTGGCCGCGTTGTTGACCAGCACGTCGATGCCGCCGAGCGCGCCTTCAGCTTCTTCCATCATCGCCCCGAGCGCGTCGAGATCGCGCAAGTCGCATTGCAGGAAGAGCGGAGGCGCCGCCGCGCCGGAAAGCCGGTCCGCCAGGGCCTCGCTCGCCGCCACGTCGATATCGCAAAAGACCACGCGCGCGCCCTGGGCGACGAAGCCCTCGACCAGCCCGGCGCCGATTCCGCTGCCGCCGCCGGTGACGATCACGCGCCGCCCGGCCAGGCTGGGATAGCGCGCGCGTTGCGGATCGGCCGTCACGCCAGCAGCCCCCGTTTCGCCAGGTTGCGCATCAGCGATCCGATTCCGTAGGTCCAAGGGTCAGCTTCCTTCGATGTGATGACGCGATTGACCAACCGCCCGAGCCGCGGCGTCGCGATGGTCACGCGATCGCCGATCTTGTGGGTAAAGCCGCGCCCCGGCTCGTCGCGATCCTGGATCGGCGCGAACAACGTGCCCAGGAACAGGGCGAAACCGTCGGGATAGTCGTGCTCGCTCAATGTCTGGCGGACGAGTTCGGTGGGATCGCGGCTGATCTGGTCCATCGCGCTGCGCCCCTCGAGCCGGTAGCCTTCCGGCCCCTCGATGGTCAGCTCGACCTCCGCCGCGCGGACGTCGTCCAGCGTGAAACCGTCGTCGAACAAGCGGATCAGCGGCCCCAGCGAGCAGGACGCATTATTGTCCTTGGCCTTGCCCAGCAGTAGCGCCGAGCGCCCCTCGAAATCGCGCAGATTGACGTCGTTGCCCAAGGTCGCGCCGGCGATCCGGCCGGCGGGATCGACGATCAGCACGATCTCCGGCTCGGGATTGTTCCAGGTCGAATCGGATCGGATGCCGATGTCGGCGCCCGGCCCGACCGTCGCCAGCACCGGCGCCTTGGTGAACACCTCGGCATCGGGGCCGATCGCGACCTCGAGATATTGCGACCACAGGCCGTCGTCGATCAGCGCGGCCTTGAGCGCGGCGGCATCGGCCGAGCCCGGCACCACGCGGCGGATCGACCCGCCGACGCGTTCCTCCAGCCGCGCGCGGATGTCCGCGGCGACACGGGCGTCGCCCCGCGCGCGCTCTTCGATCACCCGCTCGACCGCCGACAGGCCGAAGGTCACGCCGCACGCCTTCACGCATTGCAGGTCGATGGGGGAAAGGATCGGAAGGTCGAGCTGGTCGAGCGGCCCCAGCGGCGTGCCTCCGTCGGGCGCGGTGATGCCCGCGGCGATCAACGCGGACACGGTCGGCGCCGCCGCCGCCATGTCATGGGCGATGCCGTCGGCGATCAGCAGCGGCGACGGCCCGTCGCCGGTCATCGCCCGCCCGACGAAGCACCCGGTCTGCCAGTCCGCCGGCAGCATCGCGCTCCAATCGGCCCCCATCGTCATCCCCTCAACGCCTTTGCGCGTGTTGTTGTGATAGCGCTACCATCGTGCGATCGCGCCCTCCTGTCAAGTCGGACGACGCGGTGGAGTGTCGGTTTTGGGTGGAGAGGGCCGAGGAATCGAGTCCTGTCGCGGTCGGCAGTGGTGTCCCGCTAGAGCGGTTCACGGTCCAATCGCATCGGACCAACCGCTCCAGGTTTTTTAGCTCGGCGCGATTTCCTGGCTAGCGGGTGATTCCATCCGCTTCGAAATCGCTCTAGGCGGGCAAGGGAGCGTCGGCCAGGCGGCGCGCGGCGCAGATTGCGCCCAATCGGGTGATCGCAGCGACGGTCGGCAATTCGTCGACCGGCATGAGCGCGGGCGGGAACGCGCCCGCGTCGCCAGGCCGTGCCTCGCCGACGCGATTGATCAGCGCGCGGCCGGACCCGAGCGGGACATATTGCAGATAGAGCCAATGCCCCGCGCCTCCGTCGAAATCGGCCAGCACCGGATAGGGCAGTTCGGCGAACACGCCGGCTTCGACGATCTCGCTCTGCCGGCGCGGCCCGCCCAGGTGGCGCAAGTCGACGATTTCCTCCGCGACGATCGCGCCGCCGCGCCAGGTTACCCTCCCGTTCTCGATCGCGAGGTCGTCGCAGCCGGCGTGCAGCGCGTCGGCATCGAGGCGATCGCTCATCTCGAGCCAGATCTGGATCGGATCGATCAGCCAGACGCGTTCCTCGACGACGATCGTCTGTTCTCGCGCCCGCATCAGGCACAGCGGCCATTCGAGCGTCACCGCCGGCGCGAGCAACTCGGCCATCGAGCGAGTCAGCCGCTCGGGCAGCACCAGCTCGAGCTGGTCGCCGGCGGTCTCGCTATCGGTCGACACCTGCGCCAGCCGTGCATCCGGCCGGTCGGCAAGGATCGCGAGCGACACCAGGCACGGCGCCAGCCCTTCCCCGACGACGACCAGATCGTAGTCGCGCATCCTTGCCCCCTGTCTCCGTCGCGTCGACAGCGCCGGCCCCGCGTGGACGGGGCCGGCGTTAACCATCATAGGGGAGCGGGTGTGGGAAAGCGACTCCGGTCTGGCGATGGCCAGGGAGCGGGTGATGTCGCTGACGTGTCGCTGAGTTCTGATCGGGAAATGGTGCCAGAAGAGCTTGATCGCTGGGCAGCTAAGCGGTTGATTTCGCAATCAAATCATAGACTTGCGAACTCGCCAAAGGCACTAATAGCACGATCTTGATTCGTGGAAAAGGCTGGACGTGAATGGATGGGGGCGGTTCGAGTCCTCTGAGGCATTGGGCTGGTTGGAGCTTTGTCCGAAATACGTCTACAAATTTCGGACAGTTGAGCGCGTACTTGGTCGCTTCGACGGATGTCTCGGATAGCAGGATTCGACCATCCAACACAAAAACCTAATTTTCGCTCGCCACAATAACCTAAAAGTGCGACAGCGCAAAAACCTAATAACCGCGCGACACGAAAACCTAATGGTTGCGCATCATTGAGGCGGACGTGGTGGCCACTCCCCAGCAAAAGCTCGCGGACGCGCTCGACGTGCTCCGCACACTCCAGGACCGCAACCTCGTCGCCATACGCAGTGACGATTTCAGCCGGTCCCAGCGTGAGCTGCTCATAAAGCACGGCTTCCTGCAGGAAGTCATGAAGGGCTGGTATATCCCCGCACGGCCTGATGCGGGCGCTGGCGGAAGCACGGCCTGGTATACCTCCTATTGGGGCTTCTGCAGCGCCTATCTGAACGAACGCTTCGGTGAAGACTGGTCCCTCTCCCCCGAACTTTCGATCGCCCTGCAAACGGGGAATCGTACGGTTCCCAAGCAGCTCCTCGTGCGCACGCCGAAAGGCGGCAATAAGCCGACGGTACTGCCCTTGGGTACTTCCTTGTTCGACGTTCGGGCGGCAATTCCGGCGCCCGAAGAGGTCGCGGTGCAGGACGGGTTGCGCCTCTTCTCGATTCCCGCTGCGCTCATTGCGAGTGCGCCCGGTCTCTACGAAAACAATGCAATCGACGCCCGAGCAGCCTTGGCGACCGTGCGGGACGCGTCCGAATTGCTGGGACGATTGCTCCAAGGAGGCCACAGCGCGATCGCCGGTCGTTTGGCCGGCGCCTTCCGCAACATCGGGCGCGAACGCATTGCTGACGACATTTTGAAGGCGATGCGGTCGGCAGGCTATACCGTGCGCGAGCAGGATCCGTTCGCGACAAAGCTAGAGACTCTCCTCCCGGCGCGTGAGCGCTCTCCCTATGCGGGCCGGATACGCCTGATGTGGCAGGAGATGCGCGTAGCAGTCCTTGAGCGATTCCCACCGCCGCCGGGCCGCCCCGCCGATATCGGCGCCTATCTCAAGCGCGTGCAGGACAGCTACGTCACCGACGCCTATCACTCGCTATCGATCGAAGGCTATCGCGTCAGCCCGGAACTGATCGAGCGCGTCCGCAGCGGCACGTGGAATCCGGAAGCCGATGAGCAGGATCGCGAATATAAGGATGGACTAGCCGCACGCGGCTATTGGCTCGCCTATCAAGCTGTTCTCAAAAGCCTGAATCGCGTCCTGGCCGGCGAGAACCCCGGCCTCGTCGCCGACGAGGAGCACGGCGATTGGTATCGCGAGATGTTCACGCCGAGTGTTACCGCAGGATTGATCAGCGCGAGCGATCTCGCCGGATACCGCAACGGTCAGGTCTATCTGCGTGGCTCGATGCATGTACCGCTCAACTGCGATGCTGTCCGCGACGCGATGCCGGTGTTCTTCGAATTGCTGAGCGAGGAAACCGAGCCTGCGGTCCGCGTCGTCCTCGGCCACTTCATCTTCGTCTACATCCATCCCTATATGGACGGGAATGGAAGAACCGGCCGCTTCTTGATGAACGTCATGCTCGCGGCCGGCGGCTATCCGTGGACGGTCGTGCCAGTCCAGCAGCGTGCCGATTACATGGCGGCGCTTGAAGAGGCCAGCGGTCGGCAGGACATTCGCCCCTTCACGGAGTTCCTGGCGCAATTGCTGGACCGCGAACTGAGGGGGGAAACTGTCGCCCGGCTTCCGAAAGCGTGATTGCCGAAGCCGGTCATAGCGCTTCGAAATATGCACTCGCATTATACCACAGGTATATTCCGAGCATGAATTTCAATGCTTCGAGGCAGACCGGTCCGCACCGAGACGGCCACCGTTGTCGCATTGGTGTATATCGGGAGTGATGGTGAATTTCGATCTCAGTCAGACGCCGGCCTGGGCTTATTGGCCTCCGTCAATTTCGTGTCGTCACGGCAAAGTTTCTCGCATCTCAGATGCGCGAAAATCTCAAAGCCCACAGCGTCCGGGCACGCAGTAATTGGACCCTTTGCACGAAAAGACTGAGCCCTCAGCCGACCCGCCCCTATTTTGTCAGAAACGCGTATACATATCTCTGACAAAGGAGACGCTGATGCGTGGGACCGGTCTGAATCTGGTTCGTGTCCTGATTGCGCCTGTTTAGGAGGGTTCAAGCTGAGCGGGCAGTGCGTCGCGATGCCCTCACTGCAACCGGATGACCTGTGACAAAACCTCTGATAAAGATGCAATCCATCAGAGGATTCGTCACCTGGCCTCGAGCCCTATCTCGCAACGGACAAAGCTTCGCAGTCTATTTACCGCGCATACAATGAGGCGCGCGGGAGATCTGCGTGCTGCCGGTATCGGTCCGCAAACGATAGCGCGGGCGGTCGAGGAAGGTGCACTCGAGCGCATCTCGCGTGGCCTGTATCAGCGGCGCGACTCAGAGATTGAGGAGCACCAAATACTGGCTGAAGCTGCGATCCGGGTTCCCAAGGGCGTCATTGCCCTGACCTCGGCCCTAGCCTTTCACGGCCTGACCGATCAAATGCCGAGACGGATATGGATGGCGACCGGCGCGAGCGATTGGTCGCCAGTGCAATCCTATCCGCCACTGCGGATCGTGCGCTTCGTCAGCCTACCTTTACCGCTCCCCAGTCCAGTCCAAAGCGCGCGAGATATTTGCGCAGACGATCGGCATCGTTGGAGCTGCTGCGTCGGGCGCGTGATGCATTAAACAGGGTTCGCCCCGCCTCTGACAACGAGCGGCTGGCGCGGCAGACCCGAAGCGCCTCGGCAAGCTGAACGCGATCGAACAAGTCCATCTCGACGATCGCCTGCTCGTCGAGCACATCCGTGAGGATGCCGGCACCATTGTCCACCTGGCCTGACCAGAGTCGGCGCAGGCGCCCAATTTCCGCATCGACGCACTCGAGATCGATGCGGCCCTTGGGGCTGAGCGTCGCCATGCGGGTGATACTGGCGGCGAGGTCGCGGAAATTGCCCGGCCATGTCGCTTCAGCAGATGTAGCGAAGGCGAGGTAGCGCTGGCGGGCTTCCTTGTTGAAGCTGGCCCGTTCTCCTTCGCGCTCGGCGAAGCGGTCCAACTCATAATCGAGATTGGGCTCGATATCTTCTTGCCGATCAGCGAGCCCCGGCAGACGGAACGTCCAGAGGTTGAGTCGCGCATAGAGGTCATCGCGGAACGCGCCTGCGGCGACCGCCTCGCCCAAGTCACGGTTGGTGCCGGCGATCAGCTGGAAGTCGCTCGCAGCCTCCTTGTCCGCGCCGACGGGCAGGAAGCGCTTGTCCTCGATCGCACGCAGGATCATCGCCTGCTCGTCGAGGCCAAGCTCGCCGATCTCGTCGAGAAACAGCGTCCCCTTGTCGGCCGAGCGCAGCAATCCCGGCCGGTCGGCGACCGCGCCGGTGAACGCGCCCTTGCGATGGCCGAATAGCGCCGACATCGCGCTGTCGCCCTTGAGTGTCGCGCAATTTACCTCGACGAAAGGCCCGACGACCTGATGCTTGAGCTTTTTGAGCTCATAGATGCGGCGCGCGAGCAGGCTCTTGCCCGCGCCCGTCGGCCCCATGAGCAGAATGGGTGCCTTGGATCGAAGCGCGACGCGCTCGATCTCGTCGATCATCCGGTTGAAGGCGGCATTGCGCGTATCGATGCCGGATTTGAGAAACGAGGTGCTCTCGGCGCTCGCCGCCGCAAAACGCGTGGCGATGCTGTCGTAGCGCGACAGGTCGAGGTCGATCGTGTTCCAAATGCCAGCCGGATTGGCGGTCCCGCGTTCGGGTTGGGTCTGGAGCAGTTTGCCCGGCAGATAACGCGCCTCGGTCAGCAGGAAGAGGCAGATCTGCGCGACGTGCGTGCCGGGGGTGATGTGGATCAGATAATCCTCGGCCTCGGGATCGAACGGTTCGGCCCGGGCGAAATCGAGCAGCTTGCCGTACACTTCCTCGAAGTCCCATGGATCGCGGAAATCGAGCAGGCGCATTTCCACACTGGTTTCGGGCGACACCGAAGCGATGTCTTCGGCGACATATTCGGCAAGACGGCGGTGCGGCGTGCCATGAAGCATTACCAGCCGATCGACCCGCAAATCCTCGTGCATAGTCAGCCCGACGGTCGGGCGCCACTTGTTCCAGCGGGACGGGCCGAACTTGCTCGCATCCAGCGTCGAGCCCAGGAATCCGATAACGGTGAGCGGCTTCATCCTTATACATTAGAATAAAACCTTATCAGGATCGATATAAATCGTCCCTTCACGTGAACTGCGGCAAACATGCAAATAGCAAAAATATTATCGTAAAATCAGTGAGTTGAAATTTTTCGATCCGCCATGCGGCGAGTTGGCACGCCTCCTGCTCTAGTTCTGACGTCGGTCGAGGCGGATTACTCTTCCGACACAGCGGAGCCGGGGCGGTCGGAATGGGCCGGCCGCCCCAAGGAATTCACAGGGCGTAGCTCAGTCTGCGTGAGAGCGCCCGCCTTGGGAGCGGGAGGCCGCAGGTTCAAATCCTGCCGCCCTGACCAGTTGGAGGTTGGACGATGGCCAACAAGGGACTTTTTGCTTCGGCCGTGGCCAAGTTGCTGCCGCGTACCGACACCGTGAACTGCGAAGGCGCGCCGGCCTATGCCTATGGGCCGGAAGCGAAGCTCGCCCAGCTCGCGGCGACCGGCACGCTGGCCGATAATTTCTATGGCGTTGCGGAGACGCAGCTTGCCGGCGTGCTGGAAGCAGCCAAGGCGGTCGATCCGTATTTCGTGGCGCAGGCCGCGATCTACGCCCGCAAGTCGGGAGCGATGAAGGACATGCCGGCGTTGCTCGCCGCATACCTCACGGTTGCCGACCCTGACCTTGCGGTCCCGGTGTTCGACCGCGTGATCGACAACGGCCGCATGCTGCGCAATTTTGTGCAGATCATGCGTTCGGGCCAGGTCGGGCGGACGTCGCTCGGCTCGCGGCCGAAGCGGCTGGTCCAGCGCTGGCTGGAGCAGGCGTCGATGCCGCAGCTGATGGCGGCGGCGACGGGCAAGGATCCGAGCCTGGCGGACGTGGTCCGCATGGTTCACCCCAAGCCCGCCGATGCGGCGCGCAAGGCCTTCTATGGCTGGCTGATCGGGCGTCCCTACGACGTCTCCGCTTTGTCCGCCGAGATCGCCGCGTTCGAGGCGTGGAAGGCTGATCGGTCGCTCCCGCTGCCGCCGGTGCCGTTCGAGTGGCTCACCGCCTTTCCGCTGACCGCGGAGGATTGGGCGGGGCTGTCGACGCGGATCGGGTGGCAGGCGCTGCGGATGAACCTCAACACGTTGGCCCGTAAGGGCGCGTTCGACGTGGCGGGAGTTACCGAGGCAGTGGCCGCACGGCTGGCCGATGCGAACGCGATCGCGAAGGTCCGGCCGATGCCCTACCAGTTGATGGTAGCATTGGGTCAGGCCGGCGACGGTGTGCCGCTCAAGGTGCAGGCGGCGCTGGAGGATGCGCTCGAGCAGTCGCTCGTGCGGGTGCCTTCGGTGCCGGGCCGGATTGTCGTCTGCCCTGACGTATCGGGGTCGATGAGCTCGCCGGCGACGGGTTACCGCAAGGGCGCTTCGTCGAAGGTACGCTGCATCGATGTTGCGGCTTTGGTCGCGGCGGCAATGTTGCGGACCAACCGTGAGGCGCGCGTGCTGCCGTTCGAACAGGCGGTCGTGAAGCTGAAGCTTGAGGCCAATGCCCGGGTCGCCGTGAATGCGGCGAAGCTGGCGGCGGTCGGGGGTGGCGGGACCAATGTCTCGGCACCGCTGGCGATGCTGAACGCGGAACGTGCGAAGGTCGATCTGGTGGTCATCGTCTCGGACAACGAGTCCTGGGTCGATGCCAGCCGGCGCGGCTCGACGGCCACGATGCAGGAGTGGAACAAGCTGAAAACCCGCAATCCGGGGGCGAAGCTCGTCTGCGTCGACATCCAGCCGTACGGGACCACGCAGGCGCAGAGCCGGGCGGGGATCCTGAATGTCGGGGGTTTTTCCGACGCCGTATTCGACACGATCGCGCGCTTCGCCACGGGCGAGACGCGGGACTGGGTCGAGATCATCAATGAGGTTGAAGTATAGGAATTGGGTCGTGGCGAATGCTGGTGGGACTACATCCTCCACAGACAGGTCCGACGAGTAAAGCGCCCGGAAAGCTGCAAGGCCGGACGGGAGATGCGGGTTCGAATCCCGCCGCCGGAACGTAGCTTAAGGACCGCCGTCTCGCCGCTCCTTGTCGCCACGACCCGACTATCATCACGGCGAATGCCAGTGGAACTACATCGGACTTCAGGGTCGGCGGTTCGACTCCGCCCGGGCGCAAGCTCGTAGCTCAGTTGGATAGAGCATGAAGCTGTTTCACGAACACCTTGTCGCTGTGGCCGAGATTATCGTGACGAATGCCTGATGGACTACATCGACTTGTAATCGCCGTGGCGCGGGTTCGAGCCCCGCCGGGTCTGCCATGGACCCGTAGCTCAGTTGGTAGAGCAGGAACGTCTGTCAAACACCTGGTCGTCACGAACCGAATTGAAGCTGGCGAATGCCGGTGAGACTACATCGGGAAAGGCCGAAAGGCCGAGCGGTTCGAATCCGCCCCGGAGTGATCCGGGATGTCTCACCTACCCTCGTCGCCAGCACCACAACGAAAGTCGGCGAATGCCGGCGGGACTACAGGTCAGAGCGCCTGCCGCAAGGTAGGAGGTCGGCGGTCCAACTCCGCCTCCGGGAAACCGGATAGCTCAGGGAAAGGTCTCGCCACGTTTCGTCGCCGGCACCATGATGAAGCAAGGGAGGTCGCGATGACCGAAGCAATGTTCGATTACCAGCACGTCGAAGGCGGTGTGCCGATCAAGATGTGGACGCGCGGCGTGTCGGTCGAGGACGGCGCGCGGGCGCAGCTCATGCGCGCGGCGCAGATGCCGTTCGTGTTCAAGCATGTCGCTGCCATGCCCGACGTCCATGTCGGCATCGGTGCGACCGTGGGTTCGGTGATCTCGACCAAGGGCGCGGTGATTCCGGCGGCGGTCGGCGTCGACATCGGCTGCGGCATGATGGCGGCGCGCACCTCGCTGATGGCGAACGACCTGCCCGACAATCTGGAAGCCATCCGCTCGGCGATCGAGCAGGCGGTGCCGCACGGGCGCGTCGTTGGTCGTGGCAAGCGCGACAATGGCTCGTGGGGCGATCCGCCTCCGGCAATCGTCGAGGCCTGGGCGACGCTCGCGCATCGCTTCGAGCGGATTTGTGAGAAGCATCCGCGGCTTAAGAACACGAACAACCTCGTGCATCTGGGGACGCTGGGCACCGGCAACCACTTCATCGAGCTTTGCCTCGATGAGGAGCAGCGGGTGTGGGTTATGCTACACTCGGGCTCGCGCGGCGTAGGCAATGCGATCGGCAGCTTCTTCATCGAGCTGGCCAAGCAGGACATGCGCAAGTGGTACATCAACCTGCCTGACGAAGACCTTGCCTACTTCCCGGAAGGGACCGACCATTTCGACGATTATGTCGAGGCGGTAGGCTGGGCGCAGGACTACGCGGCGCTTAACCGGCGCATGATGATGACCAACGTCATCCGCGCGCTCCGGAGCCAGATTGCAACGCCGTTCGACGCGGAAATGGAGGCGGTCAATTGCCACCATAACTACGTCCAGCGTGAGAACCATTTCGGCCAGAATGTCCTGGTCACCCGCAAGGGCGCCGTGCGCGCCGCCAAGGGTGTGATGGGCATTATCCCGGGTTCGATGGGTGCCAAGTCGTTCATCGTGCGCGGGCTGGGCAACCCGGAGTCGTTCGACAGTTGCTCGCATGGCGCCGGTCGGGTGATGAGCCGGACTGCCGCCAAGAAGCTGGTGACGCTCGACGAGCACATCGCCGACACGGCGGGCGTCGAGTGTCGTAAGGACGAAGGCGTGATCGATGAGACGCCCAAGGCCTACAAGCCGATCGAGGCCGTCATGGCCGCGCAGGCGGACCTGGTCGAGATCGTCCACACGTTGAAGCAGGTGGTGTGCGTCAAGGGATAGCCCCTTGGCGTACACGCCGATCTTTTGGACTGACGATGACCGCCGCTGACCCTATTCCCTTTGCCGTCCGGCAGGAGGTCGAGAGCCGGCTCGCCGCAATCGAGGCCTCGCACGGCGTGCGCGTGCTGATGGCGGTTGAGTCCGGCTCCCGCGCCTGGGGTTTCCCGTCGCCCGACAGCGATTTTGACGTGCGCTTCCTTTATCTGCGTCCGCGCGACTGGTATCTTTCGCTGGTATCCGGCCGCGACGTAATCGAGACCCCGATCGAGGACGAGATCGACCTGAATGGCTGGGATATCCGCAAAGCGCTCGGTTTGCTGCTCAAGTCGAATGCGGTGGTCAGCGAATGGATCGAATCGCCGATCCGTTACCGGCCGGACGATCCCTTTGTGGCGAAGTTGGGCAACCTCGCCGATGACCTGCTCAACCCGCGCGCCATCGCCTACCACTACGCCCGTTCGGGCAAGCAGGCGGCGGAACGTTGGCTCGACGGCAATGACGACGTGCCAGTGAAGAAGTATTTCTACGCGCTACGTCCTGCGCTGGCGATCCGCGCGGTGCGGCTCCGCCCCGAGGCGCGCCCGCCCATGAATCTGCAAGCGCTGATCACTGTCAGTGATCTGCCTGCCGGGCTGGTCGAGCAGATCGAGGGGCTGGTCGAAGCAAAGGCACGCACCAACGAGCGTGCCAATGGCACCCGGCTGCCCGAGATCGACGCGTTGATCCGCGACGAAATCGGACGGGCGGGCGAACTGCCGATACGCAAGTTGCGCGATCGCTTCGTCGACCGCGCGAACACGCTGTTCCTGGAATTGGTGAACACATGATCGAGATCGATGGATCGGAAGGCGAAGGTGGCGGGCAGGTCGTACGCAATGCGTGCGCGCTGTCGCTCGTCACTGGCCAGCCGTTTCGCATTACCAATGTGCGCGGCAAGCGCTCGAAGCCGGGGTTGATGCGCCAGCATGTGACCGCGATCGAAGCCGCGTGCCGGCTTGGCGGCGCCCAATGCGACGGACTGACGGTCGGGTCGTCGGAGATCACATTCGTGCCGGGCCGTGTACAGCCTGGCGAATATCATTTCGCCGTGGGCACTGCGGGCAGCACCGGCCTCGTATTTCAGACGGTGCTGCTGCCGCTGGTGCTGGCAGGTGCCCCGTCGCGGCTGGTGCTCGAGGGCGGCACGCATAACATGCTAGCGCCGCCATTCGACTTCATCGCGAAGAGCTTCGTGCCGATCATCGAGCGAATGGGGCCGCGCGTCTCCGCGCGTCTGGTGCGCCACGGCTTCTACCCTCGAGGCGGTGGACGGATCGAAGTGGATATTACTCCTGCTCCCCTCGCGCGGATCGATTGCCTCGAGCGTGGCGCCTTGCTTTCGCGGTCCGGGACGGCGGTGTTTGCCGGCCTGCCCTTCGATATCGCCGATCGCGAAATCAAGACGGCGCGGAAATTCCTGCCCGAATGGCCGGAGGAGGCGTTCGTCGTCCGTGAGCTGCCGGCCGAGCAAGGTCCTGGCACGATCCTCCTACTGGAGGCGGCGTTCGAGCACGTTACCGAAGTGGTCAGTGGCTTCGGCAAGCTCGGCGTCTCGGCGGAGTCACTCGCCAAAACCTCGGCGCACCGGATGGCTGGCTATCTGGCGAGCGATGCCTTTGCCGGCCCCTATCTGGCCGATCAGTTGTTGCTGCCTTTCGCCATCGCCGGCGGCGGCAGCTTCACGACGGTGAAGCCGAGCCAGCATTCGCTGACCGCGCGCGACGTGATCGAGCGATTCACCGGCCAGCGCTGGGTGTTCGAGCAGCAGCCGAACGGCTGCCATCTCGTTCGCAAAGCCGGCGCACGGTAATTAGCGTGGCGCACGGGGAACACAGCTTCAGTGTTTGAAGCAGTGCTCCCGGTGCCATCTGACGAATTGCTGATGAGGGCGATCGGCTTCTCGCGGCGGTATCAACAGGCGTCCGCTCTTGTTGATGACGCCGCGGATGCTGTCCTGATCGTTCGCCTGTCGCGACACCAGGATATGGAGGTTGTCGTCGAGCCCAATCAGCCCGCGATCGAACATCCAATGGGCGGTTCCGGACAGTGCAAGGCCATTGCTTACGATGTCAGGGCCGTTTGCCTCAACGGATCGAATGTGTGCTGCCTCGACTTCTGCCCTTCCACCACCGTTGATGAGCTTCAGACCCGTGACGGCGCAGCGTTCATCATAGGCGCGCAGGACAATTCGCCGGAAGACGCGGTCACGAACGACCCGCGATACGAGCGCAGCAACCCGCTCGCGCGCCTCATCGAGAACGAAGGGTGTACGCTCTTCGCGCAGTGAGTGATCGATAGTCACGGCACCGGTTCGCGGTAGCAGCGGATTTTCATCGGCGAGGCCGGCCTCGACGATCCGGTTGAAGTCGCTTGGTGACAGCTCTCGTACGGCGGCTTGCGCGCGCCCGGATATACGTCCCACATCGTTCAGAACCCCGCGTTCAATCGGGCCGTTCTCATCGGCGAATGGGACTGGGTTCGCGAAATCCAGATAACTCCTGGGCTGGATCAGCGCGAGGTACATACCGGGCGCCGATGGATCGGGAATAACACGCTCGACCATGGCGACCGCGTAGTAGCCCTTCGTGCCGAGCACCTTGCGGGGCTCGTAGTAGACGATCCAGTCCCCAACGCAGGCTCGAGCACGTTCCAGATACTGTCGGGGAAACTGGTATCGTTCGGCTGGCGTGTCGTCGTAGATCGAATCAGATCGATGGATGAACACGCCGAAAGCCATGCGTTTTGATAACCATTAGCCCGTGGCGGCGAAACGAAATCTGATTGTCGTGGTCCGAGCCGCGCAAATGCGCGAGCCCTACGAGGCAACGTGAGATTGATCCGCGTTTTGTAGAGCCACGATGCGCGGACCATCTAGACGACCGCGGACGTTGATGGACGTACACGGGCGCTTCAACAATTCGAACACGGCAGGCATCCTCAGTCGGACGCACTATGTCGGCTACTATCTCGATGGAAAGCAGAACGAGTTCAAGGAGCCCCTGCCAGAGGACCAGTGGATCACCGTGCCGTGCCCTGTGATCGTTTCCGATGAGGAGTTTCTGGAGGTCGCCGCGCTTCGGGCGAAGCGCTCTCCCAAAGTGACTGCCCCGCGGGTGGTGAGTGGGGTCACCATGCTTCCCGCCGAAATCGCACGTTGCGCGCAGCCTGGCTGTGGAGCCGGGCTCACCTATCGCACGGGTAAGAGTGGTCGCTACCACTACTACAACTGCAGCGCGCGGGTGAAGCAGGGCGCCGACGCGTGCGATCTACCTTCGATCCGGCGGGAAAAGCTCGACGCCGTCGTTATCGACGTGCTCGGCGAACGCGTCTTCGCGAGGGATCACCTTACAGCGCTTCTTGGCCATCTACTCGACCGATCAGCGGACACTGACAAGCGCCGCCGAAAGGATCTCGCCTTGGCCAAGAGCGAGCTGACCGGCGTTTCGAAGGCCATCACGAACCTGCTGCTCGCAATCGAGAGTGGCGCAATGCGACCCGACGAGCCTTTGTTCGTCGAGCGCATGGCACATAATCGAGCGCGGAAGAGTGTGCTGGAGGCGGACGTCCGCAACCTTGAGCGCCAGCTCTCTGGTCCGAAGAAGCGGATCACCAAAGAGATGATTGCCAGCTTCGGCGAGAAGATGAGGCAAGCGCTGTGGAATGGCGATCCCACGTTCCGCTCGGCCTATGTCCGGTTGTTCGTCGAACGGGTCGAGGTGTCAGCCGACGAGATCCGTATCTTCGGCTCCAAATCAGCCGTCGAGAAAACGCTAGCCGAAATCGACGAGCCGCTGACGGACCCGGTGCCCATCTTTGACCGGGAGTGGTGCCAGAAGAGAACTCGATAAGTTTAAATAAGTCTCTAAACCAATTCAACAATTCTATAACTGCTTGAAAAGCAATTTCCAATATATGGCCCGATCTAAATAGGCTGATACAGGATCGAGTCCGACATATATTACGATCGATCCCGCAATGTGTCAATTAATTCTATGGCGTTTCGCGCGGCGGGCATGACTGGGTCTCGCCTGTTGATCCGCCGACAAGTGGGTCGGTGCAGAACGGATTTATCGCGAAGACCGAACGGCACGCCTGGCAATAGATCGACGGCCGAAGGTTTGAGCAGTCATTCGCTCAGACCGAGGAGCTGCACCCAGAATTCGAGGGTAGAAAATGGACCTTCAGGCGCCTGTCCGCTTTCGATTCGTTAGAATTCGAAAGCGAAAGTTGGTTAGGTTCTGACGAGACTCAACTTTCATCCAGCTGGGATTACCCGTCGATTTTGTCGTCGCGCGAACGGTGACAGATCGATGCGCCACTTCTGGGCCTGCTCCGACGTGACGCCGTTGCGCTCGAGCCGTTCCAGCAGATCCTCATGCCGCGGCATGCCCATAACCAAGCGATAGGTCGCGAGCCTGTCCTTGAGCCGGGGCCAGTCCTCGTCCTCGCGGCTGCATGCCAGCATCGGGATGATACGTTGAATCTGGACAGATTGACTGTCCGGTAGAAATACCCAGTAAGGCGCCAGCGGATCATCTTTCGCGATCCGTGAAGCAGCAGCGAACATCACCTTCCAGGGATCGCTCTCTGCCTCGTTAGAGGCGTGGGCGAGGGTCGTTTCCGCGATGGCAGCCAAACCGGTCGCAGACGCGACGTTAAGTCGCACGGCGTGCCCCTTGTAGCGATGAACGCGGCCCTCTCGCTGTTCTAGTTCAACCGGTGAACGCGGGAGGTTCCAGTGCACCACGGCATGGCACCACGGATGAAAGTCGAGGCCTTCCTGGCCGACCGCGGTTGAAGCCAGCACGAACGGCCGAAATGGCGAGTTGAACGCGTTACGAACCGCGTCAAGACGGCTGACTGCTCCGTCGGCCTCCTTGATCTCAGCAAAGCGCAAGGCGTGCCGGCAGCGTAACGTGATTGTCCCGGCGCGGCTTCGGCCTCGCCCGCGGCGATCAAGACCATTTACCTCGATCGAAGCCCGCCGGATCGACAAGGCGTTGTACACAGCATCTGCCGCCTGAGCTGCCTTCTTGGCCGGTTTTTCATCAAACTGTGCAAGCCCGTCGGCCTCGAAATGGAGATGCTCGTCGAGGAGCGCCTGCAGGTTGCCATCAATGCAGTATTCGATAACCTGGCGCCAGTAGGGGAGGCTGCGGCCGGGGTGTTCAAGCTGCACCGCTGCAGCTGCGTCGCCGTGGTTGAAGAGCCCCTGAAAGCCTCGCGCGATCCTGAACGCTGCCGCCCTTAAAGCGGTCTCTGGCAGACCGACCCCCAGCGTTCTTCGCACTGCCCGGTAAGCACAATTTCCCGGAGAAGCGAGGGAAAGGCGGGCGAGAACGCTCGCCAGATCCCTCGGCCTGGCACCGAGCGTGCCGGGGTTATCCAGTATTTTCCGGACCGCGGCGGCGACAACGCCAAATTCCGCATCATTGGGGTAATCGCCGCTGAGCCAGGTGTTCAGTGCACCCTTGTCGTCGAGCAGGATCGGGGCAGCCCAATACCACCGCTGGTCGACCCGGCCACTGCCTCGCGGGAGTTTGTCTAGCTTCTGATTGATCGATGCTTTCGTCGCGTTAATCGCCTCGCGCTTTCCGAGCGCCCGCACGGATCGGAGCGCAAGCTGCAATGGATCGCCAATGTCCGCCAGCTCGCTGGACGGCAGCAGCAGGGACAAGGCCGCCATCGCCGCTGTAGGATCGCGATGACCCTGCCGGGACCTGCCAAGACGGAGCATGTCACCGAGCTTGCCAAATGCGGCATGGTTTTGCCCGGCCGCCCGCTTGCCGGCTCGGCGGCGCCTCCCACGCATCATCCTGAAGTCGGCGGCGAGCCGCCGCTCTGCTTCGTACGAGGCGATCGCGGAGATGGCATCGGGTGCCACTCGCCACTCGGTGAATACCAGATGCTTCAGCGATTTCGGCGCTGCGGCGAACGCGCCGCCGGGTGTCACATAGGGAAGCGCCGGCGGCACCCACAACAGCCGCTCCGCTCCCGGTGGTAACGCTCGTTGGACAAGGTCCCGCATGCGCGCAGACGCCGGCTCGAGCTTTTCCATGGCGCGGACGCTGGCGTGATCGAGCAGCAGACCACCTGCTGTGCCCTCGCGTCCGACGGTCCGGCCGTTGGCCCGCACTTCCCGGGCATCGGAAACCGCCTCAGCAGCGGCGGCGACGGCTGCAACCGCGGCAGTCCGGAACTGATAGTCCCGCATGAACTCGAGGAAGTACGGGGCCGACTTCCAGTAATCGAGGCCATCGCGCGTGTTCAGAAGCGAGGAAAGTCGGCGCGTTGCCAACGCCCCCGCAAGGTCACCATCCTGAGGCTCGAGCACGCGCACATCAGGGATGACCATGGCATCCTGCAATCCGCTCGACTGCGTCCTCTCGGTCCGGCTCATCACGCGCCGCAGCAGCGACTGCGCCCGGTCACGTGCCGCCATGACGGCAGAGCCGTCCGGCTGCGGTGCGCGTAGAGCATAGTCAAAAGCGTCGAGGGCTGCAGCCAGCAAGTCCGCCTGTTTGTCACCACCAAGAAAGCGCATCAGGCCCACAAAGTCGTCGTAGGACTTTTCCGTGGGATCACTCTGCCGTCCTGGCAAGCGGTACGGGGTTGCCGAGAGCAGCAGGACCCGGCGATCGGGCACCTCTTCACCGAGGAGCGTTGCGGCAAGCCGGACTGCGTGATCCGTGTCGATCCGCCGCCGGTCCAGCAGGTGAGCGAACTTCTGGAACTCGTCGACGATCACGAGGCCGCCTCCGGCGAGCGTCGCGGCGCTGCAATCCGCCAGTTCCTTTCTGAGCCGTCCCACCATCGAATTCCGGGATCGCCGCAGCTTCCGCCTCTCCTTCGGATCATTCACGTCTTCCAGCGTGCGCGCTTGCATGATTGCGTCACGCAGATCCGTGGCGAGCAGATCGTCCGACAGGACACGGCGGGCAAAGGCGCTGATGATGGACTGTTGCGGCTTCTCCTTCTTCAGCCGCCCGATGCGATCGTCCCAGGTCGCTTCGCTTACCTGCTGAAGAAGCAGCGTGAGCCCGTTGCCACGGAAGTGCGGCCGGAGGGCACGATAGATCAGCGCGCGCTCATCGACGCTGCCCGAGCTCGCCGTGACATTGAACGACGTCGTTGGGGTTAGCGCGAGATATCGGACACCTGCCTCGCGTTTCTCGGTGGCCAGTAGCGTCAGGCGCGTCGCCTGGGGCCTTCCTGGTGCGCCATCGGCCCTCAGCCGTTTAAGGTTCTGGCTGGCAACGGGCTGGCTCGAACAGAGGTAGACAATGTCGACATGCCGGCGGCCTGCGCGTTCCAGTGCTTCCTCAACCACTCGCTTCGCCACCACCGTCTTGCCCAGCCCCACTTCATCAGCGACGAGAAATCGTCGGGCAGGCGTGCGGTCTTTCCAGAAACGCCTAATGACTATTTCGGCGGTGCGCTGCTGGAAGGGAGCGGGGCCGCTCATAGGGGTGCCATCGCGGCATGGAGTTGTGCCCAGAGCCGCATGAACCCTGCAGGCGCGATAGCTTCAAGCCTTCCAGGCTCTAACGCATCGAGCGTGCGGCGGATCGACGACAGCGTCTCCGGGTCATCGGCCGCGGTCCGGACCAGTAGCTCGAGCAGCCCCGGCCGCGGCCCGGAGGACCAGCCCGGCCCCGCGCCTTCCCACTCGCCACCGCCGCCATCGCCGCCGCGTCCGGCGAGGTCACCGAGCATTCCGCGAACGAAATCGTAGAACCCCGCACGATCGGGGAGCAGATCTCGGACGACTGCCGCACTGCGCTCTGCCGCGTCGATGCCTTCAACCGGAATATTGAGACAGAATGCGACCGCGCGATCCTCGCTGCCAGCCTCGAACGTGACGAAGCCGGTGATCTGCTTGAGCTCGACCATCCCGGGCAGGGCAACGGATTCACCTCTCGCCAGCCGATCGCCGCAGAGAGCGCCGCGGTTTGAAGCCATGGTAGCGAGCCTGAACCGGAGGCTGGGCAGGTGCTTCCTGACATCTGGCCCAAGCGGACCCCCCGGAACCAGCGATACTCTCCACCCGTCGGCCTCGCGCTCACAGAAAAGCTTTAGGTCTGCCTCGGTGAGCACTTTTTTCGCACGCCGGTCGTCAAACGGCTTTGTCAGCGCCGCCGACGGGTCGGCGGGAGCGTAATCCTGAGCCACCGCTCCAAGTGACTTGTGGCCGAGGAGGTGATCGATACCCTCCGCTCCCACCTCCGCGGTGCAATCGAACGAGACCATGAACTCAACGTTGAGCCCCGCAGTTGCAGATCTCGTAGCGTTCATCGACCCGACCGCGGCGAAGACGCGCGCACCACGCTCCCAGATCAAAGCCTTGCCATGTAGTGCTGCGGACGAACTCCCGCCCTCGGCGGGCGGATCCAGCACCATGATGCGTCTGAATTGCTTCGATACCTCGGGCCAGCAGCGATCTATTGCGTCGGGTCTCGATATGATCGCCATCGCATCCTTGCTGTCCTTGGTAAGGTCGCCAAGAGCGCTCGCGGCCAGGAAGGGTGAAAGGAGCAGGAGGCGGTCGCTCGGCGGCTGCTTCCACTGATCGTCCGCGCGTATGCCAATCGCCTGAAACCGCGGTTTGCCGAGGTGGCCCGGCATGCGCCACGCCACCCTCGCGGCCTGCTCAGCAAGTTCTTCGAGAATTGCGAGGTGTGACGCCGCCACTGTGCGGCGGCCCAGCCCCGGCAGCTTGCGCAAAAGTAAGGACACCTCACACTCCGTGCTGACCGCGCCAGGGCGGCCCTCTGCCACCAGGCCGATGTCCCACGACCTGTCGCCAGTCAGGTTGCGGCTGAGAACGGCAACGCGCACCGTCGATCGCTCCTTTTCATCAATGAACCGCATCACCCAGAGCTTGGGGTGAAACGCCCCTCCATTCGGCGCCACGACCTCGTAGACCATTGGCTCGACTTCAATGATCGCCGGCGGGAGCATTGATGCGGCGTGAATCCCCCCGGCCTGACAGAACACCATCGTCCGGTCGCAGATCCCCTTCAGAGCGGCCAAGTCCGAGGGTCCGAACTGCTGTTTGCCGTCCTTGCGTGTGCCGAGCAGGTCGGTGACGATTGCGCCAGGCAAGGACAGGACGGTGTCCAGAGCCGCGGAGTACGTGCAGACGACAAGCGCATCGAAGCTGTGTCCGCCAGGCGGGCAGAGTATGTCGTAGATCGAGCAGCGGCCCTGGGAGGCGAGCATCAGCGTACCGCGAGCTCATTCAGGTATCTGCTGACCAGCGGCCAGCGATAGTCGATCTGGCCACCCGACTGGCCACGCCATTTTTCGCGCTGCTTGCTGAAGAGGATGCGCGATGTGCCCTTCGCTCGCTTTAGGCAAATCTCGCGCTGAGCCACTGCTTCGATGGCAGCGTGCGAACGCCCGAGATCGCGCTCCGACAGGCACAGACTGGCCCAACTCTGCACGAATTCGGTCACCCGCGAGTCGATCGAGTGGTGAACGATAGCGCCAAGGCTTTTCAACCGGGGCAGCTGCTCGAGAACGATCTCCGCATCGGCGCGCAGGAAGCCCTTCTGCCAGTCAAGCAGCGCGCCGGCGTAAGGCTTTCTCGTGCCGGCCGGCTCGCCGTCGTCGATCTTCAACTCGGCGACACGCAGATTGTAGAGCAAGGTCGCGCCGTACATCGTCCGGGAAAAGGCTGCTGCCAGCTTCAGGAGTTCCCGCGCCTTTTCGGGCAGACGCGATGCCCGCGGATGGTTCCAGGCCGAGTCCGTATCTACCTTGCGCCGGTAAGCCAGAAAGGTGGGGAACGCGTTATATGGCAGGCCGACCCCGTCGCGATCGACACAGGCCTTGCTCAGGTGAGTGCGGAGATACTCGGCTTCCTTTGATGTCAGCGAGAAGTCTAGACGATCGACCTCGGGAAAGCCGGGCGGCGGGCACGGCCGGTCGCGATCGAAACCGTAGCTGTCGGTCACGTCTTCGCCTTCCCATCGCGCTTCCAACCGCGCCCGGTCGCGGCGCGATGCTACCACTCGCGCCCAGCGCCACCGGTTGCCCGGGATCTTTCTGATGCCGAGCACCTGGAGGCCGTTCCAGTAAATCTCGCTGGGCATGCGGGCCAAGTCTTCCTGCGAACGGAAGCCGATCACGTTGTGTCCGCTGCCCAGATCGGACAGCCGCTTGATTACGCGTGTTTCGAGCCTGCGTAGTTCACTGCCGATCGCATCGGCGTCACGCTTTTGTGCGGCAAGTTCGCAGCACCACTGGACGAACAGAAAATAGCGGGCGTGCTGCTGGATCGTGCTGGTCCCGGGGAACAGCAGATCGGCGAATGTGTCGCGGATCGTTCCGAGCCCAAGCTCGTCGCGCGCGTCCTGCCCACTCGCTGCTCCTATCGCACGGAGCACCGACTGCTCATGCTCCGGGTCGTGATCGACCCAACCGAAGAAGCCCAACGGAATCACCCCCAACCGCCTGCGACGCGGACCGGCACATGGCCGGCGCAACATGCTTGCGCGTTAGCGCTGGTCAAGCTGCGATGCGAATACGCTCGCCGCACGCACGGCCTTTGCCGCTAAACTAGAACTGTCTGATTGCAGCCAACTGCCCCTCCCAGCAATAGCGGCTTTCAGCGCGGATAATTTGACAGACTAGGTCCAAATTGGTGCGCACTGGCGCCGTTGAACAACCACCAACCTACGAACCGTACCCCGACACCTATTCCTATAGTGATCTGGTCGGCGAAAGTAATATCATCAAATCCGTCCAAATCGGTTCAAATAAGTTTCCGGAGATTTCCGAGAAGCACGATTGTGACTCGAATACGCTTACCTCGACGACTAGTATGCCATCTACGGATGAAACGACTCGTGGGGCGGGGGCTTGCATGGGATTCGACGGTAGTTTCTTCGATCGCGGCCGTGTGGCTACTGGCCTGCTAGCTCTTGTCCTCGCTCCGCTTGATGGATGCGCCACCTTCTCCGACGATCGACCGGTCACGGTCTCCAGTACGGACGAGGCTGGGTCGCTTGAGATCACCCAGTCGTCTGTTGAGGCCTGGAGCTCTGCGGCGCCAGCGATCGCACCTAACTTCACGATGTCGGGCGATACAGCACTGACGAAGGTCGTGCCGACCACGGAGCGCATTAATCGGCAGATGCTCGATACTTTCATGGCGAGCCTTGGAATCGGATTGCCGACCAGCTCGTCGACCTCGGTCCTAACCAAAAAGTCGGTCGCTTCGGATCCCGCCGCCGGGACCGATGGCACCACGACCGAACTAACGGACACCACCAACAAGGGGCCGGGCTCTAGCCCGACGGTCTCTATGGCGACGGCGGGCGGCGCCTCGCTCCCAGCCGGCGGCGACGTATCGGGCGCCCTCGGCATCGATCCCTATGTCCAGTATCGCGGCGCCTATTACCTGAACCAGATGGTGCAGCTCATGAATCGCGAGGTGATAAACGCGCCTCTGCGCCGCTGTTACGCCCCCTATTTGGTGAAGCTTAAGGTCGCGGTCATCCCCTACAGGTCTCGCCTGCCTTACGCGATCCATGCGCGGGTCGGCTTCTTTGACGACGACTCCGACAACTACGAGTGGCTTGAGCCACCGGCCCCGAAGAACGCTGAGTCGGGCGGAACCGGAAAGGCAGAAGCGGTAGACGGTAGCACAGCCAAGAACCCGGCCGAGGACCAGAAGTCCGCGACTACCACTGCCGGCGCTGCCGCCAATGCAGGCGCAACTGCCACTTCGACGGGCTGCAGCATCCGGCTTGAGCCGATGGTCCTGCCGATCATCGCCGCCGACGATATGCAGGTGGCACTAAAGTCGAAGACGCTTGAAGTCGCACAGCAACTTGGTCTCGCGCTCAACTTCATGGTCAGCGGTGTCGGTGGCAATGTCGGCGCAAGCAACCTGAAGCAGTCCCTCAGCGCAATCCTCAGTAATGATCTCTCGAGCGCGCTCACCGTGACGCGTTCGAGCCAGAACACGCTCTACATGCGCATCGCGCCCAATAATGAGCCTTCGGGCGAACCGTCTATGACGGGTCAGACATACGACATCGCGGCGCTCGTGCTCGTCCCGCTGGAATACCTGAACAGGAAGAAAGCGAGCGATCCGGCCGTGCTCTTCGACTTGGTGACAGAGTTCCGGGACGCCCGCACTGGCGGAATCCTTTCGGGGCCGAACGAAGTCCGTCGGGCGCAGATTCTCGACAGGGCAGTGGCTCCGTTCCTCACGGCCGATATGGCGAGATCTTGGGCGGCGCTCAAGGCAGCCGACAAGGCCCTCGTGGGCGAGAGGCTCAGCCGGGCTTCGGTCTCATCGAGCGTCATTTACCTCAGGGCGGCGATGGGTTGCCTGCCGCCTGCGGATTTCCCGGCCGACAACGCCAGGGAGAACGATCCGAAAGCGCTGACCCTGATGATATCGTGCGCAAGGAAGTTCGAGGAGAGGCGAGCCCGCAGTCTGATGACGTCGATCGGCAGCTATGTTGCCGACAACCCAATCAAGGGCGGTACGCTCACCATTCCCGCTCCGGTGGACATCGATGTTCCGGATCAGACCTTGCTCGTGAACGACAACGGTACGAGTGCCGCGAGCGCCGTCCTGTTAGGCGTCCAGGGCGCGGCGTCGGCCAAGGTGCAGGGCTCACTCAAGCTCAAGATCGCCGGAACCGGCGAAACCCGTGGCGTCCCGATCACCAGTTCCATCTTGGATCCCCTTGCCCGGACGCTCACCCTGACCTTCCCGACGCCGATCTCCTACAAGTCTGACGGCGAGAAGTGGGAGACGAACGGCAACACGCTCGAGATGAGCTTCGCTTGCGACAATGAGCGCGAGTGGTGCCCCAAACTGCTTGCGGACGGCAACTTGGTGAAGACGGTGAACGTGCAACTCATCACTAAGCCGGCCGACGTGGTCGGCGTCTCCAAGGTCGAGCTAACGGCCTCCTCGAAGAAGATCATCTACGATGGAGCAACGGGAACAATTCAGCTTACGGTAGGTAGCCTGAGCGCCAAGGAGACGGCCACACTTACGATTACCGGCGGTGACATCGTGTCGGCCGCCGACAGCGTCATCGGAGCGTTAGCGATCACCAGCGATGGCGTCGTCGTCCCGAAGAGCGGACGACTGACACTCAACCTCAATAACCTCACGGGCGAGGACGTCACTTTCAAGGTCAACGCTAAGATCGGGACCAAGACTACTGGTTTTGCGACCGTTACGCTTCCCTTGGCTCTCAAGGCCAAGCCAGCAGGAGATAAATAATGCAAATAGGTGGACTTTCGTGCCCGGGCTGCCCTGACTTCAAATACGCTCTGACGGCGCGGAACGTGAGGTTCAACGTCGAAGATCCACATGTCGACGAGGCGGCCATCGACGCCGTACACACGGGGCCGACGATCGTGGCTGCGCCCGGACATATCATGGTCGTCTACCGCGGACACAAGGATCCCATCACGATCGACGACGGACAGATACTGTCGCTCTGCGAAGGAGATGTGGTGCGGGTGCTTTCGAAGGATGACCACAACTCAAAGTAGGAGCAGCGGCGGGAAGCGTATGGCGGCTTTTGCGATAGATGGCACCTAGCCCGAACGAGAGAAATTAAGGTGCGACACCGCCATCCGGAACCGCCCGCTAAGTTACGATGTGGTTCGACTGGAATGATGTGGCGAGTGATCCTGCCCATTAATATGACTCGAAAGGGGGTAACGCTATGCCAGTGCTGAACACGCCGGCAGTCTTCACACTGTTTGCCGCTTCTTTCGCCCTTGCGGTCTACCTGCGGGCTGTCAGCTCGGATTCACAGAAAGCTGTAGAGGCGTTAATGCAGGAATCGGCTAATCGCGTCTGGCCACTTTCGGAAGCTTTCACTCAAGAGCGTATCCGGCTTCTGCGTCGAACACGCCAAATCATCGAGGGCGTTACACCTTGGGTTTGTCTATAGCACCGCGCTTGGGATCCGCATCACGGCCTACGCCATCGCTCCGACCATGGCAGGGTGCTCCTTGACCGTATTCTACTGGATCGACCTTTTTCTTCTCATTTGGCCGCCTATAGGCGTGGCGGGGATGTTCGCCGCACACGCTGCCTTGAAGCGGACGGAGGTGGTCATTCGGCGGAACATGGAATGCTTCTTTGACTCGAAACTCCAGCGGATCACGTAATCCGAATCCCTCGATCACCTCAGCTCCTCGCCTTCGCCACGCTTGAGCTAGGTACTCGAAACTCTTCCACGACGGCCCAAGCCCGATATATCAGCTTTGCCGTTCATTACCCGTAGCGCCTGCGGCTTATAACTGGGGTTTATAGGTGTGGGTCGACCGGGCAATCAGGAAAATCAGGGAGCGGTTCAAGCGCCCCAATAAGGCCGCCGATCTGCTCCTGTTAGATATGGGCGGCCGGGCTCACCGAAACTATCGATACTCTGCGGACGCTTTTTCTGTCACTTTAGCTGCGCATAGGATCAACCATCTCCGGCCGCGTAGAACATCGGGTTGCGCATCCAGTCGCTGACATCGGATTCACGCCACCCGACGCAGCGGGCGGCAATCTGCACCTGTGCCGGAAACGTACCCTGGTCGACCTTGCGATAGAGGGTAGAGCGGCTGAGGCCAGTGCGGTCGAGAACGGCGTTGAGCCGGAGGATACGGTCGGGGGTGCCGGTCATAATATGATCCTGTCTGCATTGGTTTGGCGCCCCGCGGACAGGATTGAGATTGGTCGGAGCGCCCGCAAGGGGGGCAGGTCCGAAGTGCACCGTAGATCGCCCAACAGAGCCCAAAAAGATGCTCTGGCGTAGGGGGTGATTTTCGAGGCAGGAATCCCAGGGCGTCTCACGCCTTCGGCATGACCGCGCTCTACGCCGCTTGCGCGCCGCCGAGTCGCTTCGCGTCTCGGTCCATTCGGATGACGATCGCATGACGTGTGCCGGAGCTTCGCTCCGGTCTACGGACATCGCGCAGGCGCGATGGCGTTGTGCCTCCGGCACGCGGTTTGGCGGGGTGGGCGTCGCTTCCCTGTAGTCCCGCCGCGGCGTGCCGCAACTCCGGCTGCGCCGGAGTCCTCCTCTTCGTTTCGGCCCTGTCGGGTGCGGCCCGCCTTTATCGGCGGGACTGTCGGTCCGCTCCTGCCGCCCACCCCGCCATTCCGGCGCCGGTTGCGGTGGTTTGGGAGTAAGGAAGATGAAGAACGGGACCGAGAACCATCGGCAGAGCCTCTATGCCGAGGTGACGTCGCGGGTGATCGCCGAACTGGAAGCGGGACGTCTGCCCTGGGTGCAGCCTTGGGACAGCGCGGCGTGTGGTTGCACCATGCCGCATAATGCCGGGACGGGGCGGCGCTATTCGGGAATAAACGTGTTGATCCTGTGGGCGGCGGTGATCCAGGGCGGCTATTCGTCGCAGCGTTGGCTGACCTATCGGCAGGCACAAGCGGCGGGCGGCAATGTCCGGCGTGGCGAACGTGGGACTGTCGTTTGTTACGCCGATCGTTTTACGCCCAAGGCCGAGGAGGCGCGGGCACAGGACGAGGATCGCGACGCGCGGCAGATTGCGTTCCTCAAGCGGTTTACCGTGTTCAATGTCGATCAGTGCGAGGGGCTGCCTGAGGCATTGACCAGCGTGCCCGACCTTCCGGCGGACGTCGATATGATCCCGAGCGTGCAAGCACTAATCCGAACAAGCGGCGCGGATTTTCGGATCGAAGGCGGCGAAGCCTATTATTCGCCGGGCGCCGACTTCGTCGCGGTACCGCCACCGGCCGCGTTTGCCGAGCGGATCAACTGGTATCGCACAGCCTTGCACGAGCTTGGCCATTGGACCGGGCATAGCAGCCGGCTCGATCGCAATCAGACAGGCGCGTTTGGGAGCGCAGACTATGCGCGCGAGGAACTGGTCGCGGAAATGGCGAGCGCCTTTGCCTGCGCGTCGCTGTCGATCCAGCCGACAGTACGGCATGCGGATTATATCGGTTCCTGGCTGGCCGTGTTGCGGGAGAACGAAAGGGCGATCTTCCGCGCGGCGAGTGCTGCCAGCAAGGCGGCCGACTATCTCCTGCAATTCGCGCAAGGCGATGAGGAGGCAGGGCAATGACCGCCCGCAGCAAGCGCGCCTTGGAACGGTCGCTCGCGTCCTTTGAAGATGTCGCAGACAACGCGGTCGACCCCGCAGAACTGGCCAGGCTCGACCATGCGGTGCGGCGCCTGCCCCGACGGCAGCGCGAGATATTCCTGTCGGTTCGTCTCGATAACCTCAGCTATCCCGAGATTGCCGAGCGGACCGGGCTTAGCGTCAGGGAGGTTGAACGCCACTTCGCGGACAGCCTGCTCAGCATTTACTACGCGCTCAATCGACCCGCGCGCGAGCCGATTTGGAAGCGGCTGGTTCGGTGCCTGAAGGCAAGGAAGAGTCGATGATATGTCGATAGCCTCGCCGCCTTGCCGGCGAGGCTGTCCGTAGCGCGATCGTGCCGTTAGGATGAGCCGCAATGCGAACCGATTTCGATCATCTGCCCGACCGGAAGCGACGTGACCTCGAACGTATCGTGCAGATTCTGTTCGCGGAATTCGAGGACGCGACCGCGCTCGCCACCCAGAAATGGAAGAAGCAGGGGCGCATCCTCAAGGTGATCCTCTACGGCTCCTATGCACGTGGCGATTGGGTCGAGGACCCGGTCGGCGGCTATTATTCCGACTATGACATTCTCGTCGTCGTCAACGACAAGCGCCTGACCGATCCGGTCGAATATTGGGCCAAGGCCGATGACCATTTTGTTCGCGAGGTGACGATCTCGAAGCGCATTAGTGCGCCGGTCACGTTCATCGTGCACAGCCTTACCGAAGTGAACGACCAGCTAGTTCACGGTCGCCCGTTCTTCATCGATGCGATCGAGCAAGGCGTCGCTCTCTACGAAGCGGAGGGGTACCCTTTCGCAACGCCTCGGCCGCTAACCGAGAAAGCGGCGCGGGCCGAAGCGCAGAAGCACTTTGATTATTGGTACGAACAGGCGGAAAGCGCTCGCCTTGGCGCCAGCTTCTATATCGACAGCGACAAACCCCGGGACGCCGCATTTCTGCTGCATCAAACCGCCGAACGCTTGTATCATTGCGTGCTGTTAACGCTGACCCTCTACAGCCCGAAGTCTCACAAGCTCAATTTTCTGCGAGGCTTGGCGGAGCCATTGGTGCTCGACCTAATCCAGGTCTGGCCGCGTGACACCAAGTTCGGGCGGCGCTGTTTCGAACTGCTCCAGCAGGCCTATGTGAACGCCCGCTACTCGCCCCATTACAAGATCACGCCGGAAGAGCTGGAATGGCTCGCCGAGCGGATAGAGCTTTTGCAGACGCTGGTGAAGGAGGCGTGCGAAAAGCGGCTCGCGCCGCACGGCTAGGCCGCGCGACGCTCGCTGACTTTCAGGCCGTCGTCGACATTCGTGGCGCGCGCTTGGCGGGCGCGGGCGCCGCGGCCTCTGCGCCGGCACGGGCGGCCCGGCCCTTGGCGCCGAGGCCAATCTTGTGCGCCATCGCGCGACGTTGTTCCGAATAGTTCGGTGCGACCATCGGGTAATCGGCCTTGAGGCTGTAGCGTTCGCGATATTCCTCAGGCGTCAGGCCATGCGTCGAGAGATGGCGGCGCAGCGTCTTGTACGGCTTACCGTCGATCATCGAGATGATGTGATCCTTCGACGCAAGCGACTTCCGGACCGAGACGGCCGGCGTGTATTCGGCGGTCGCTTCTTCGGTAGCGGTCTCCCCGGATTCCGCCGATGTCGCGAGTTCGTTCACCGCCTGGTGCATCTTGGCGAGAAACGCCGGAACTTCGTCGGCCGTCGCGCGCGTGTTCGGATTGGATAGCCACGCGATCGTAAGTTCGGTCGCCAGTTCCACCGGATTGAGGGCAGTGTCTTCGCTCATAAATTCTCCCAAGGAACGGCGCGCTTGATTGCACCGTTCGAATTACATCCAAAATGGATGTTTCGCCAGCGTAGCGGAAATCGCGACTAGTCTGATGGCGTCGTTTGTCCAGCATCAAACCCGCGCTTTCCGCGCCGACGCCAAAGCAGGATACTGTTCTCGCGCTCGTCGGTGCGCAATATCGCCGCGCTTTCCAGCAGCAATCCGAAGATCACGGCGCGGTCGTCATCAGTAAGTTCGATGAGCCCTGACTTGGCGACTAGGCCGCCAAGCTCGATCAAGTGTCGCGTACGCTCGCTGCGCTTCATGACCCAGGTGCGCGTGTCAGTTCTGGCGCGACTGGCCAGCACTCGATTGCGTGCCGCCCTCATTCTGCGTAGCGCCGCGATTGTCACTACGATCGCTGCCGCCAGTGCTTGTCCGTTCGCGTTGAAAGAACGCCGCGCCGTGCTTGCGCCAACTCTCCTTTGCGCCTGCGTCTTTGCTTTCCTTGCCGGCCAGCAACAGTCCGGTCAGCTGTTCGATCGGCAGTTCATCGGCACCGGTCGCGATCACCAACTCGCCCAACTGATGGACTTTGCGCTCTCTCAGCTGCCTGGCCTTGTCGTTGAGCGCCTTCAGCTCGGCATCGAAATCGCGGGGTTTACGCATCTGCTTGTCCTCATTTGCAGCGTTAGGACAGACCAGATATCGAGCGTGTCGATCAGCGACAATGCCCTGAAATCTCTTGGGATTCTGCAGTCCCGAGAATGATGAAATCTTTCGAGGGCGCGCTTATACGTCGTGCCGACGTCGCTTCTGAAGTGTAGATGGATTGCCGTCATGGCGATCTACCATTTCTCGGCAAAGGTCATCTCGCGAGCCGCCGGATCATCGGCACTTGCGTCCGCCGCGTATCGCTCGGCTTCGCGCCTGCACGATGACCGGCTCGACCGGCATCACGACTTCTCGAACAAGTCGGGCGTCGTCCATTCCGAAGTGATGCTGCCGGATGGCGCACCCGAACACCTCTCCGACCGTGAAAAGCTGTGGAACGAGGTCGAGGCGGCGGAGAAGCGGATCGACGCGCAACTGGCCCGCGAGATCGAGTTCGCGATCCCGCGCGAGATGAACCAGGAACAGGGCGTCGAGTTGGCCCGCGACTTCGTGCAGCGCGAGTTCGTCGACCGCGGCATGATCGCCGATCTCAATGTGCATTGGGATATCGGAGCCGACGGTCTCGCCAAGCCGCACGCGCACGTCATGCTGACCATGCGCGAGGTTGGCGAAGACGGGTTCGGCAAGAAGAACCGCGACTGGAACCGTACCGATCTGCTGGAGAAATGGCGCGAGCGCTGGAGCGACCACGTTAACCAGCGGCTGGCCGAACTCGATATCGACGCGCGGATCGATCATCGCTCATTGGAAGCGCAGGGCATCGATCTCGAACCGCAGCACAAGATCGGCCCGGCGGCTTCGCGCATGGCGGCGGATGGACTCGAGTCCGAGCGGCTCGAAGAGCACCGCGCAATCGCGCGCGCGAATGGCGAGAAGCTCCTGGCGAATCCCGCGCTCGCGCTCAATGCGATCACGCACCAACAAGCGACATTCACGACGCGCGATCTCGCCATGTTCGTCCACCGCCATAGCGACGGGAAGGACCAGTTCGATCGGGTGATGGCGGCGGTGAAGGCGAGCCCCGAGCTGGTCGCGCTCGGCAAGGACGGCCGCAGCGAACAGCGGTTCACCAGCCGCGACATGATCGAAACCGAAGCGCGGCTGGAGCGCGCTGCCGAGCGCCTCGCCGGTCGCGACGGCCATGGTCTCCCGGCGGCGATGCAGAGGGGGCTCAACAGTGCCGCCGGGAGTGACGGCCTGCGTCTCGGGCGAGAGCAGCAAGCCGCGCTCGCGCACATAACGCGACCATCTGACCTTGCAATCGTCACCGGCTATGCCGGCACGGGCAAGTCAGCCACGCTGGGCATCGCGCGCGACGAATGGGAGCGTGCCGGCTACCACGTCCAGGGCCTGGCGCTTTCCGGCATTGCCGCCGAGAACCTGGAAAGCGGATCGGGCATCGCCTCGCGGACGATCGCCAGCATCGAACATCAATGGGGGCAGGGTCGCGAACTTCTCGACCAGAGCTCGATCCTCGTCATCGACGAGGCCGGGATGATCGGCACGCGCCAGCTCGAGCGCGTCTTGTCGGAAGCCGAGAAGCGCGGCGCCAAGGTAGTGCTGGTTGGCGATCCCGAACAGCTTCAGGCGATCGAAGCGGGGGCTGCGTTCCGCTCTACCGCCGAGCGTCATGGCTGTGTCGAGATCACCGAGATCCGCCGTCAGCATGAGGACTGGCAGCGCGATGCGACGCGGCAGTTGGCGACCGGGCGCACGGCTGAGGCGATTGCGGCCTATGAGGAGAGCGGTCGCGTCCACGTTGCTGACACCCGCGAGGGCGCGAGAGGCGAGTTGATCGATCGCTGGGAGCGAGATCGGGCGAGCGCGCCCAATCGCACACGCATCATCCTCACGCATACCAACGATGAGGTTCTTGCGCTGAACCTCGCAGCGCGCGAACGGCTGGGTTGCGCCGGCCAACTCGGCGACGATGTCATCGTTCAGACCGAACGAGGCGAGCGGGCGTTCGCGAGCGGCGCCCGTATCATGTTCCTCAAGAACGAGCGCAGCCTTGGCGTGAAGAACGGGACGCTCGGTACGATCGAAACGGTCAGCAGCGTTCGCATGGCAGTGCAGCTCGACGATGGCCGCTCGATCGCGTTCGACATCAAGGACTATAACCAGATCGATCACGGCTATGCCGCGACCATCCACAAGGCACAGGGAATGACGGTCGATCGCGCTCATGTTCTCGCGACGCCGGGGATGGATCGTCATGCCGCCTATGTCGCGCTGTCGCGGCATCGCGATGGCGTCGACCTGCACTACGGCAAGGACGACTTCGCTGATCAGGGCAGGTTGGTGCGAACGTTGTCGCGCGAGCGCAGCAAGGACGTGGCGTCCGATTATGCGCGCGCGCCGCAGCCGGCTGTCCAGACCAACCGTGCCCCAGTCCCGGCGCGCGACTTCAACGCGCCGATCGTCGATATCGCCGTGCCGGTTAGGCCGGCCGAAGCGGCGCCGCCGCGACGTTCGATGTTCGACGGTCTGACGCTCAACGCCGATCCGATCGACAAACCGCAACGCAGCCCGCTCGACCGTGCGGTCGAGCGCTACGCTCGCGCCGCCCAGGATATCACCCGCATGCGCGACATGGGCTATGAGCCATTGGCCCACCAGCGTCAGGCCATGGCCGAGGCGGGCAAAGCGGTCGATGCGCTTCAGCGAAACGGCGCGCGGGATCTGGGCACAGCGATGACCCGCGATCCCGCCTTGGTCGGTGAGGCGGCGAACGGCCGCACGGCAAAGGCGATCCAGGCGATGGTCGCCGAGAACGAGATGCGCATCGATGCTACCAATCGCGCCGATCGGTTCGTGAAAGATTGGCAGGTGCATACGCGCCAGTTCCGCCGGCTGGAGCGGAATGGCGATTACCTCGCCGCAGAGGGCGTCAAAGACAAGCTCGACCTGATGGCAAAGAGCCTGCATCGCGACGCGCAGCTCGAGTCGCTGCTGCGTAACCGCGTCAGCGAGCTCGGAATCCGCGGCCGGGCTGGAGCGTCATTGTCCCATGAGCTCCAGCAAAGCCTCAGCCTCTCGCGCTCGCGGGGAATGGGGCTTTAGGCCTGCTTCATGACCGAAACCGCCACCAACCAGCCCGATCCCGCACAGGCCTTTGAGGCCGTGCGGCGTGAACTCAGCCTGCTGCACAGCGCCGTTGCCGGCCTGGCAGCGGAGCGTGAGAAGATACCCGATTATGGCGAGACCCTCGGACGGATCGCCTACGCGCGTGGCGAGCACAACAAGCGGCTCGCCGCGATCGAACACAGTCGTGCCATCTCCTTGTCGCCTGTCGAACTGGTCAAGGAGATAACCAAGGCAGCCGAGACGGTGCGGATCGAGGATCGCCGCATGCTGGATACGGCGCGCTCCGCGTTCGACCAGGCACTTGGGCGGGTTGATGGTATGATCAGGCGCGGGCAGGCGACCGATCGGCAGGTCAAACGCGAGCGCTGGCATGCAGCCGCTGGACTATTGATCGGCATGCTGATCTGGGCGGTTTTGCCTGGCGCCATTGCCCGATCGCTGCCAGCGAGTTGGCATGTGCCGGAATGGATGGCGGCACGTACCATGGGCGTACGAGCGTCCGAAGCGGGCCAGCGACCGACAGCGCCTGAAAGACCGGCGGAACGTCGGTAACGCGCCCTAATATCGGTCGTTCGACGACGGAGCGGCCGATCCCGAAAGCTGCCGCAATCGGGCAATGCCACGCGGCGGCCAGATCATCAGCGGCAGCTGGACGAGCTGGGCGACCATGTTAAGGTTCGGGACTGCGCCCATCGCATTGATCGTCACTACCCGCGCGATCTCGCTTGCGGCGTAGGCCAGGGTGTGTTGGCCCGACTTCGCCGCGCCGGTCGGTGTCGTCGCGTTTAATCGACAGCAACGGCTATCCGTATTGCGTCAACAGGAACTCAAGCGTCATGTTCTCGGCAATGGCGTCATGAGGAATTAGGGCATAGTGCCAAGGCTTGCCGCCGTAGGTTTTGGCATGTTCGGTCGCCCAGCTACACCATTGGATGGCGACCTCGCGCTTCGCCAGCACGTACTTGTCCTGCATCTGCGTCGCCATTTTTGGCTCCAGCATCAGGATGCGATCCGCCGTCTCGGCAACAAAGTCGGGCTGGTATTCGAGATGGTCATTGCCACTGCGATAGAACATCTGAAATTGGCCTTTGGCCGGGCGCATCCATTTGAGCGCTTCACGCTCAAGGATGACTGCCAGCTTTCGCTCTGAATCCGAATGGAATTTGGTGACGGTGGACAGGCATTTGGCGAACCCGCCGAAGAGATAGCGGGCCATATTACTCTTGTCCGCAGGCGGAACACGATAATCGAGCGGAGCCTCTCGAAGGGCGGTGTAGGCGCTTTCCTTCAATTCGGTCCATCCCTGCCGCACTTCGTGGTGGTATTCGACCGTATCGTCTTTCCAGAAATGATCCTGCATCTGGGCGTGGACGGCCCGCGAGATCTCGCGCTGATGGAGCGCCAGCACCTGACCGGCATCCTTCTCCGAAAGATAGGTGTGCAAATGGCGCACCACTTGGCCTGCCAACTCATACAGCAGGTCGGCATGTTCGTCGTAGGCGATGTCGGGGAAGTCGATAAGGCCGCTGACAACATAATCCTCAGGCCGACGCTCCAACAGGTTGCCCTGCGACAGGCCGATCACATCAACCTGATCCGTGCGGAGATGCTTCGCCCATAGCTCTTCGCTAGGCGCTGGATAACGCATCCCGCTCAGGTCAAGCGTGAACGGCTTAAAACCTGCCTTTACCTCGCCTGTTGGCATTACGGTGATGCGTGGAATGTCGATAGTGCGCTCGGCCATGAGCTTCGCTGTAGCGGCAATGACAGCGACCATGTCGGGGGCTGGTTTCGCAACGCCCTCAAGCTCCATCTGTGCGGGCTGATATTGGCTACGAACCTCGCGGACAATCTTTTCCTGCACGTCCGGGCGCGACAGGTAAGACACGCTCGGCACCTTCTCGGGATCGCGCGCCAGCTTGCGGAACGCATCGTAGGCGAGGCGCGCCACGCGCAGTTCATCGGGGTCGGTGAAGGCAGGTGTCGGTGCGGGGCCAGCGGAGGCCGCGCCGTCCGCTGACTGAGCGGTTTGAAGGCCAAGACTGCCCAGGATAGTCGGCGTTGAAACGACCGTCACCGTCTTACGCGCGAGGTCGGTTTCGTCGAGAACCAGCGTCTTCAAGCGAATTGGCGAGTTGGGGTTATTCGCCTCGTCCACGATCTCCTGGAATCGGTCATGGGCGACGATGTTCAAGCGGTCCACGGCGGTAACGCCTGTGCGCTTGCCATACGGCAAGCGAAGACCGCGCCCGATGCTCTGCTCGATCAGCGTGCGTGCGTTGGCCGCCCTTAGAGGAATGATCGTGTAAAGGTTGGTTACGTCCCAACCCTCTTTGAGCATGTTGACGTGAATGACGATCTCGACCGGATTGTCATTCTGCTCGACCGTTAACAACTTCTCGACGGTCTCCTCTTCCTTCACGCTGGAATCGACCTGAATCACTTTGTCGGCATAGCGGGCTTCAAAGAACGCATCCGACTGGATCAGCCCCATTAGTTCGGCGGCGTGCGTCGTGTCGCGTGCGATAACGAGAACGAACGGCTTGACTATGCGCTCGCCATTCTCGCGGGCATAGGTTTCCAGATCGACCTTCACGCTCTCGTGAAGCCGCACGCCGTCCTCCAGCTTCATCATCTGAATGGCTTCGGGCGATTTGCCAGCTGGATTGAAATCCTTGCGGGTGACGACGGCGGGCTCCTTGACGAAACCATCCTCCATTGCCCGCGCCAGCGGGTAGTCAAAGATGACATTGCTGAACGGCACCGGCCCACGCGTGCTTTCCACGAACGGGGTGGCGGTCAGCTCAAGCCCGAGAACCGGTTTCAATTCGTTGATGGCCCGCATCCCGGCGGTGGCGCGGTAGCGATGTGACTCGTCCATCAGCAACACTAGGTCGGGTAAACTGGCGAGATAATCGAAGTAGCTTTCGCCGATCTCTTCGCGGAATGATCGGATGCGAGGGCTGCGGCCACCGCGGACCTCGGAGGAGATTTTAGCGATGTTGAAAATGTTGATTGTCGTCGGGAATAGCTGACCGCCCGATGCGATCTGCCGTTCGTAGGTTTCGCCAGTAGTCAATACGGGCGGCGAAATAGCGAACTCGGAAATGCCTTTGAAAACGTACTTGGGCGTGTTCGCCGTGAAGTCGGTGATCAGCTTGTTGTAGATGGTGAGGTTCGGTGCAAGCACGAAGAAGTTGTTGATGCCGTGAGCCAGCTTTAGATAGGCGATGAACGCGCCCATGAGGCGCGTTTTGCCCACGCCGGTAGCAAGCGCGAAGCAGAGCGATGGGAAGTCTCGCTCAAAATTGACAACACCCGCATATTCGCTCTTGAGGATGTCGAGCGCGGCGGCGATGTCGGCAGCCTTTGATGGCGGTACGATCTCGGTCACCCGGTCGAGGATTTCCAAGCTACGGCGTTGGGGCGGTCGGAGGCTCAAACGACCGGCTATGGCGTTCACATGACGAAGGTTGCTCATGCGGCATCTCCTTCGTCGAAGAGGCCTGGCTGTGGCGCTGGCGGCGCAGCCTTCACTTCGGCCTGCGGAAGATTGGCGACATTGAGGCTGTAATCGTCGTGCCCCCATTCGCAGCGACTACGGATGTGATTCGGAATTTTGCGCAATGTAAGGTTGGGCCAGAGGTCAGCGTTACCACGGAACGCGGCGCAAAGGATCAACAACGAGCGGCCCTCGCCGACATCATCGCTTAAGGCAGCTAACTCTTCCGGCCCCAGGTTTTGCGTCGTAACATAGAGAAAATCACTCTCGGACGAGTGGCCCTGCTGCCAGTAAACGTCCGGGCTAGGTGCGTAGGTGAAGCCTTCCAGCTTGCACAAAGCCTGCGTCAGCATGGCCGCATCATATTCCTTCGATATGACCTCGCGGCCCCATTTGTCCTTTTCCAAAAGCGAGGGAGCGAGTTCGTAATAGCGGAAACCGCCGCCTCCCTTCCAATCGACCGATTTGCTGATGCCGCCTTGGTCACTACCCTCAATGACCTGACGTAAGCGCGGCACGATATGAGTCGTGCAATGCTCTCCCAACTCGATCATGACCCAGCGGCGCCCCATCTTGTGCGCAACTGCTCCGGTAGTTCCAGAGCCAGCAAACGAGTCGAGGACCAAATCATTTGGACCCGACGACAATTCGAGGATGCGCTGAATTAGCCGTTCCGGCTTTGGTGTTGTGAATTGCTCAACGTCGCTGAAAAGTGCTTGAATTTCGATTTTTGATGTTCGGTTGCTGCCGACATCGGCATGTGTCCAAATGGTCTCGGGCGGTCGGCCCGTCGAACTGTCCGCGTAGATGCGGTAGTAGGCTGACCATCCTTGCCGTCCCTTGACCCACTCGATCTTGTCAGCCTCGGCCTCGACCTTTTTTGGAGACCAGCGCCACCGGCCCTCAACCCCGTCTGGACGCATTGGGAAGACTTTAGTGCCGTCCGGAGCGGTCAAAGCAAAGAACATCGTAGGGCGCGCTTCCCGCGTGTCATCGCCGCTGCCCATCGCCCTGAGAGGCTTGGTATAATAATGCCTGCCTTTCTCGTCAGTTTTATTGAAGTGAGAGGCCACCTCGTTGGTGTTCAAGCGGGCGAGCTTCGCCGTTTCTATGTTTTTCGCATAGGTCAGGATGTGGTCGTGGCGAGACGAGAAAAAACGCGAATCCATTTTTGGGCTGTCGGACTTTTCCCAGATTACATTTGCAACGAAATTCGACCTTCCAAAAACCTCGTCACACAGAACCTTCAAGTAGTGTGCTTCATTGTCGTCGATAGTTATCCAAAGGGTGCCATCGTCGGACATTAAGCGGCGGAGAATCTCTAATCGGTCACGCATCAAGCCCAGCCAGATGCTATGTTCCAGCCCATCATCGTAGTGAGTGAACGCGCTGCCAGTGTTATAAGGCGGATCAATAAAGACGCATTTCACTTTTCCGGCATAATCAGCTTCGAGCGCTTTAAGCGCCAGCAGGTTATCGCCATGGATCAGCACGTTATCGAAGATGTCATTCTCGCTGACCCGGGCCGTAGCGTGATATGTCTTTTGCGGGTTCTCGATCAGAATGCGCGGTTCCAGCCGAGGTCTATTTTCCTTCCCAACCCAAGTCAGTTCGAGTTTTTGTTTCTTTGTCATGTCAGATTACCGAGTTGGGGAGCTTGATTTGAAAGGAAAGTGAACAGGCGGACTGGATAAGGCTCGTCGCCGATGGGCAGCGCGAGTAGCGGTGGGAGAGCCGGGTTGGTTTGTAGGCCATAATGCTGCGTCATCATCGAGCGGACGATGGCACTGACATCAGCTTGCGTTTTGAACACGTTTAGCGGGTTGCGTCCAGCAGCAAGCGGTTGTGTCTCTGCCCAAAGCATCTGCCGTAGGGTGTCCAACTCTGGCCCGACCACGGCGACGAGCTTCTGAGGGTCCAGAACGGCATCTCCAGCGATAGCCGTTCGGAGGCGCTTCATCATCACAAAGGATAGGGCGTGAGCGCCATGCCGGTAGGTTAATCGTTCTTGCTCGTTGCCAGCACCTGCCGCCTCTTCACTCATGCGTCGCGTTATGTATCGGAAGGCGAGTACCGCATTGCGCAGCTCCGAAACTACCAGCGCAGGCGTGAAAATCGCAGAATATGGATACTGACCGACTCTTCGAAGGCTTGCTGAGTTACGCTTCGCCGTGACCGGCAAGCGAGGATCGGCAAGAAGCATCGCTATCGCAAATGATGCTTCTTCCGCTCGGATGATGCTCTCATCAGCGAGGTCGAGTGCCTCGGCTTGGTATGAATAGCGGTAGCCGAGCAGCGCAAGCTCGGTTCGGATGCGCTCCTGCTCCCCATCCAGCGCGATGAAATCCGCTTTGCCAACGTCGTTCTGATGGTTGCGGGCTCGGGTGACTGACTGTCCGAATGCGTTTTCGGAATCGGCAGCTATCACCGTCAATAAAACCCGAGCGTCAGCAATGCTCGCCGACCCGGCCGCGCTCACGCGACGAGCGGCTGTAGCAACAGTCTGCGCTCCGTTGACGATAGAAAATTTGCTAATTTTGAAGCTCTTGGCGGTGCGACTACCTGCGCGGCCCTGAATGTTGCCACACAGTGCGGTCACGCCATTGTTGAGAAACTCGAAGTCGCCGGGATTTTGTCGGAGGCTTGCGTCAATTGCTCGGTTCACATCAGTTTTGTGGCCGAGTGATGCGCGAATGTTTCGTGCATAAAGTGCTCGTCCGTACTGTAGATGTAGGGAAGCAAGCTCTCCAAGGTTCGCCATGCCTATGTAGGCTGTGCGCTGACCGGCGAGTTTCGACCAGTCGGATAGCGTGATTCTACAATCAATCCGATCATGTGCATTTACCGTACGCAAAGCGGCGATAATATCCTGAGAAGCAAAATCCAGAACATCAGGGGCGAAGCGTTCCTCGCCATGTGCAGGATCGTTGATCGTATCCGCCAGGGCCTGTTTCGGATACTGACCTAACGCCTGACCGGTATGAGCGACTACAATCTGGATGTATTCGCATTCGTCCAACGCGCTGTCGATTTCAATCTGCCGATCAATGACATTCTGGTTGAATCCGACGTAATCGGAGACAACTATTTTGCGAATTCCCTGGCAGAAATTATTAGCCTCTTCCTGTGAAAACTGTTCCGACCTTTTGAGTTTGCTTTGGATAAGGAGCAGGGTCTTAAGGTCGTCCTGGTAATATATGGCATCAATGCCCAAGTCCCCGAAATCATCAACCACAGATGCACAAGCGTCCGCGACCGATGCGCCGCAATGATGATGGACGAAAAAGGCGCTAAGCGATCGGGCGAGGTTTTTTTGCTCGTTCTGGGCCGCGTCGGTCGATGGTTGCAAAAGTGCAGGCAAATTTCCGGCGTAGACGTCGGTCAGATGGCGTTTGAGGAGGTTTTGTTGAGCAATTTCCATGCTGGTCAGCTCGGTCTCTTCAAGGGGTGGAGACGTCGCGTATCGCCGCTGTTGCGCCAGTAACTTCCGGAATTTGCGTTGCTCGGCCAACCGTGGTCGGGGCAGACTAGCGTATCGACCAGCTCAAGCACCTGCTTGGCGAAGCCAATGGCATCGGTGTCGAGTAGCTCGAAGGAGATCGCTTTGAAGTGCGCGCCGAAAGCGTTGCGCGCCTGAGCGATCCGCGTCAGCTCCTCCAGAATGGGCTTGAGCGCGACCGTGCTGCTTGCTGGGGCCGTAGGGTCGGTGATGCCGTCGCGCATCTCGACCTTGAGCGCATCACGGAGCTTGTTGTTGATGGCGGGCAGCAGGTCCCCAAGCGTGTAGGCCGCCCCCTGGCGACGCGGCACGGGGCATTCATATTTCTGGGTCAGGTAGTCGAGCGCAGCTTCTAGAATCACACCGGCCTTGCTGCATACCGATTGAATATCGACCGGCGATTCCCCGAGTAGCGTCCGCAAGCGCTCCACCTCTGGGAGAGAGCTGATGATGCGAATACCGTCGTCGATTGCCCACCCGGTCAGTTCGACAAACTGGCACGGCTGGCCCGGTTTCAGCCACCCCCAACGATATTTCTCGCGCCACGGACGGTAGTGTGTCGTGACGATGGTGTGCTGGAAACCGCCGCTGACCTCATAGATCATGCCGATGACACGCTCGACAAGCGGCTCATCCACGCTTCCGAGAACGTCATCGAGAATAAGGACGGTTTCGGTCGCACGATCGCGCGCGGCAAGCGCAAGGAACACGCATAAGCCAAGCGTATCGAGATGCGATTGGCTGAAATAGGCTTGGGGCGGCGCGTCGTGGCCCTCGAAGGTCGCGCCTAGATTCAACGACGCGCGCCGCGCCGGGTCAAGCTCCAGTGCGATCTTATCCAGCCCCTCGCCGGGATGGACCTTCTCGTAGAGTTTTCCGACCTCTTTGGCGATTTCACCGATGATGGTGTCAGTGAACTTCTGTCGCTCCTCGACGCACTGTGCGAGCGCTTTCTCCACCTTGGGAATCAGGGTTGCCAATTCCGCCACACGAGCGGAATTTGACTCATACCGCTCGGCAGCGGCCTTCAATTGCGTGCGGAATTTGCTCTCATCGCGCCAGCCCGCTTCGACATTTGCCCAAGCGGTGGCGGTCGCGAGATTGGCAGTTAGCCAAGCTGGTAACTGAGTGGGATCGGCAGGGGCAGCATTCGCCGGGAGCTGCACGCCGGGCTTCCATTGATGGGCAGCCTGGGCGGCGGCAAAGGTCGCTACAGCCTTGGTGTAATCAGCTTCCATCTGCTGCAACGCCGTCTGCGCTGCCTTGAGAGCAGTGTGGGCCTGCTTCCATTTGGCGGTCGCTGCCGTGAGCGTGGCTAGCTGATCGAGCTTGCCCTTCACGGTCGCGGCAAGCCCGTCTATATTCTCCGTGCTTTCGCAAAGAGGGCATTCTGTGGCGTCGGGATGCGCTTCGAGATAGCTGCTACCGGCAGTCAGCACGCCGGCGCGCTGGGCTGCATCGCTTTCGGCGGCAGCAATCGCATCAAGCTGGCCCCGATCCGCGCTGTCGGCGGCGGTCTGTGCCGCTGCCACGGCATCCCGCTTTCCTTGCAGCTTCTCCGGAAAAGTATGGAGCGCTTCGAACGCAGCGCGCAATTTCGTGATCGCGGTGATGTCGGCGTCCAACCCGGTGGTTGGTTCGGCGAGTTTCTGCTTGGCCCAGGAGACGGCATTGAGGCCCGATGGGCTGCCTGCGGCTTCGTAGAAGCCCTGCAAGGCGTTCAGGTTTTCCTGCTCGGCCGCGATTGCACCGATCTTCTCGGTCCCAAGCGTTTTACCAAGCTGGCGTAAGGCCTCCTCTGAACGCTCAAAAGCATCAATGTCGATGAAGCGCTTAATTGCTTCGTACCGCTTCGCGGGCTGCGCCTGAATCAGTTCGAGAATCTGGCGCTGGCGTAACAGCTCGATCTTTGGGCGCGACGCAGCGGGCGTGACCGACACTTTTTTATCGACGATCTTACCCGAACACTTCGAAGTGCTGGTTTCCAGCTCTACGGCCAGAGCGCTGGCGGGCTTCCCGGCCGTTGGCCAGAATTTCTCCAGCCCTTTGCCCATTCCGCGATCTTCCAGCGATCCGATGCGCTCAAAGGCCAGGAACTCGAAGGCGTCGCAGATGGTCGTTTTGCCTGTGCCGTTCTCCCCATAGATCAGGGTAAGTTTTTTGCCTTTCTCAAAGTCGAGTGTGAACGTGCTGGCCGACCCACGGAACGCGGTCAGTTTGAGCGATTTTAGAGCGGCGGAGCCAGCCATCAGCCCGCTGCCTTCGCTGTAGCGAGTTCAATTTCGACCTTCCAATCGCCGCCGGACATCGTGCCGGCGGCTATTTTGCCGATCAGGGTATCCCGCTTATCGGCGCGAACGAGACCGGACGCGATTAACCGATCTACCGTCAAAGCGGCCAACTTGGCGGACGGAGCCGCTTCATCTGTCATTGCACCCTCCACCTTATCGTGAAGAGCGGCTGCACGTTGATCTGCTGCTCCAGCTTCCCTTCGATTTGAGCAATAAGTTCCGTGCGCTGCTCGTCAATTTTATCCTGTGCGTCGAACAGGGAGCGCCGCTTGGTGGAGCGCTCGTTCTCCAACGCCTTGACCGCTTTCTGGCCTGCCAGCTTCTCCTCCAGCGTCAACGCGACGGTGGCGGCGCGGCGTGCGTCCTTGATCTCGCGATCTAACTCTTTCAGCTCACGCTCCAGTCCGACTTTCAGGTCGTCGGCCCAGCCATCGAGCTTGTCAGCTTCGGCCTCGAAGAAGCGCGCGTTGCGCTCGGAGATGCCCCGACGAATGTCGTTTTGCTGTGCGACCAGCGCGTCCGCCAACGCGGTAGCAATGTCGAGAGGTTCGCTGGCTTGTCCTGCCACTGAACCGGCAACGGTCATCAGGCGGGAAACTGCCTCGATTCCAAGAGCGGCTCCGTCATCGCCGATGCCAGACAGGAGCATGTGATCTTCGCTCTGGCCGAGCGCATCGACCGAAAGGAGTGATGCGCTGAGCCAACCCGACTTCCCGACAAGCGCCTCGATCTGCGAAATCCGCCCTTCGTGCTGGGAATAATCGAATGCGATCTCGGCGACCGGTAATTCACGCAACCGCGCCCGCTTCACTATGGCCTCGCCGAGCGGATGATTGACTCGGAAGAAATGGGCGTCGCCGGATCGCCGGGGCAATTCGTAGAGGCCGGTTGGAACCACGGCGCGCGAAACCCAATCCGGCAACACGTTGAGCCGGAACGACGACGAGTCCACGAAATCGGCAGCGCCGTCCAGCTCGTGCTTGGCTAGCCGCATCAATTGCTGCTCAAACTGGTTGAGGTGCAGGTTCGTATCCGCGTTGCGGAGCTTCAGCTTCTCGCGCACCTCGTCGTCGAAGTTTTCAAGCAGTTTCTGACGGGCGTGCGTCATCGCCTCGTTGATCTCTAGTGTCAGCTCCTGCTGGAGCTGATCGAACGCCGCACGGATTTCGCCAGTCTGGCGACATTGCTGATAAATACCGGCGATGCGTTTCTCAAAATCGACGCCAGACTCGATTACGCCCAACACCTCGTCGCTTGCGCCGAACACGCCCTCGAACAGTTGGAATTTTTCGGAAAGCAATTGGTAGACGCGCTGATCCGCCTCGTTCTTCTGATTGAGGAAGTTTACCACGACGACATCGTGTTTCTGGCCGTAACGATGGCAGCGCCCGATGCGCTGCTCGATGCGCTGGGGGTTCCAGGGTAAGTCGTAGTTTACGACCATAGCGCAGAATTGAAGGTTGATCCCCTCGGCGCCCGCCTCGGTGGCGATCATGATTTTACCGCGCTCGCGGAAATAATCGACCAGCGCGGAGCGCATGTCAGCCGTCTTGGAGCCGGTCACGCGATCCGAACCGGCATGGCGCGCGAGCCATTCCTGATAGATCGCCTTGGATTCCGGGTCGGCGTTTGTGCCGTTGAACAGGACGATGTGGTCGGCCCATGGGCTGTCTGCCAGCACGCGGAGCAGATAGGATTGGGTCTTGCGCGACTCCGTGAAGATGATCGCCTTTTCATCTGCGCCAAACTCGCGGGCTTTGGCGAAGCCGACCTCAAGCGCCTTCAGTAGCGCGCGCCCCTTGGCGTTCTGCTCGAGCGACGTTGCCAAGGCGGCAAACTCGCGCAGTTCGGCAATCTCCAGCTCGAGCGCGCGCTGGTCGGCTCCGGTCAGCGGTTCAGATTCTTCCTCCGACCATTCTTCTGCCGTCTCGTCCAGTGCCTCATAATCCTCGTCCAGCTCCTCGATGAGCGACGTCGGCTGGCTTTGCTCCAGTCGCCTTTGCAAGCGGTTGGATATGGACGATAGCGCACCGGCAATGGCGAAGGTCGAAGAGGCCAACAGCTTGCGCAACACCAGCGTCATCAGTGAGCGCTGGCTGGCCGGAAGCGCCTGCAAGTTGTCTCGCTGCAGGTAGGCGGTGACAAGGTTGTAGAGCCGGTCCTCGGCCTCGTCGGGGCTGAACTCCTCCAAGATGGCGTGCCGCTTGGTGTAGGGGACGTAAGCAGTGACCTGACGCCGCAATGTGCGGTGACAAATCGGCCTCAATCGCTCCTTTAAAATCTGGAAGGTGCGTTCCTGCGCGCCGCCTCCGAACTGCTCTCGGAAGCTTTTCAAATCGCCGAACGTGTGTTCGTCGATGAAGCTCACTAAGCCGTACAGCTCCAAAAGTGAGTTTTGCAGTGGCGTCGCGGTTAGCAGTAGCTTGCTGCGCTCGGCAAGCGCGCCCTTCAGCGTATTGGCGATGACATTGGAGGGTTTGTAGACGTTCCGCAGGCGATGGGCCTCGTCGATCACCACCAAATCCCAAGGGGTAGCGTGAACGTCCGCCGCTTTGTTCCGCGCAAATTGATAGGAGCAAATGACGATACTGTCGGTGCGGTCGAACGGGCGGTAATTCCCTGCCTTTATCTCGGCATTGTAGGGCTTGGATTCCAAGATCGTGCAGGGAATGAAGAATTTCTCGTTGATCTCCTGATGCCACTGTTTGCGTAGATTGGACGGCGCGATGATGAGGATGCGGCGTTTGCCCTCCGCCCATCGCTGAGAAATGACCAAGCCCGCCTCGATCGTTTTGCCGAGACCGACCTCGTCAGCCAGAAGCGCGCCCTTGGACAGTGGGGATGCGAAGGCGAACAGCGCGGCGTCCACTTGGTGCGGATTCATATCAACCTGCGCGCCTGCGACCGCGACGGCGAGCTTTTCGCTGCTGTCGGATGAGCGACGCCGCACTAAGTCCGTCGCGATATACTTTGAGTGATAGTCAGTAATCATCGTCGATTCTGCGCGAAGGCTGGCGGGAGGAAGGCGGAGCGCCCAATGACGGGAGATTAAGAGTCCCGGCAGGGGTTTTGGCAAGGCCAATCTCGTTCATTCTCGGTGGTTCATGGCGGCCTCGCCTGTGCGCCAGAATCTTAGCGGGCAACCGTGTGTAATTGCCGCGCCCGCAGGCGCGGCAACATAGCGCTGCGCGTCAACGCACTGCGGAAATAAAGTCTGCTATCCGCTGTGCGCCGCTCGGAAGCGGTCGGTCGGGTTCCGGCCCAGAACCAGCCATCAGTGGGATCCTAGCAAATGGCAGCCAACGAAGCGCTTGCCCGATTGGCGCCGTAAGTTCGCGACTGAAACCGCCCGTGTCCCGCAGGTCATGAACCCTCTTTGACCTTACAGCGCATGAGCGCCCATTTCCTACCGATTAGGAATGTTTCGCCGGGCGGCAACTTCGCGGACCCGGTCTCGACAGGGCGGCGGAGTCCATCCGGGGTCACGCCCGTTCGGCCCGTCACGTAGCTCGTCGAGATAATCGCTCCACCACTGATGCATCGCAACACGCTCATCCCAATAGGCGCCGCGATTGTAGATGCCCCGTACCGCATCTTTGTCAGCATGCGCCAAGGAACGTTCGATCGCGTCGGCGCTCCATTTGCCGCTCTCATTCAATAGCGTTGATGCAGTCGTTCGCAGCCCGTGTGCGGTAACCTCGCCAGCCGCGTAACCCAGGCGCCGAAAGACCTGGTTTATCGTATTCTCGCTAAGCGGCCGGCGCCAAGTATGGAAGGCCGGGAAAACGTAGCCCTCAGGCCCAGTCAGCGGATGAAGTTCGGCAAGATAGGCGAGCACTTGACGGGAAAGGGGGACAGCGTGCGGCCGCCGCATCTTCATACGCTCGGGCGGTATCCTCCAAATAGCATTCACGAGGTCAAATTCAGACCACTGCGCCATTCGGAGTTCTCCAGGGCGGGCCATCACGTGGGGTGAAATCTGCGCCGCCAGTCGGGTGATCCGATGGCCCGGATAGCTGTCTATCGCTCTAAGGAGTTCGCCCACGGCTGAAGGATCGAGAATGGCGCCGTGGTGTGTCGTCTTCGGTGTGATCAGCGCTCCTCTCAGGAATGCTGTCGGATCGTTTTCGGCGCGCGCTGTGGCAATCGCGTACCGGAACACGCGCCCAGCGAACGAGCGGCACCGTCGCGCAGTCTCATATTTGCCTCGTGCCTCGATACGCTTGAGCGCCGCCAACACATCTATAGGTTTGAGGTTAGCGACCGGCTGGCCGGCAAGTGGCTTCAGCTGCTCCAGGAGCCAGTGAGCCTTGGCCGTGGTCGTTGCGGCGAGACCTTCAGCGACCATCTTGGCGATATATTCCTTCGCGATCTCGTCGAAGGTGCTGGCAGCGGCATAGCTAGCTATCAGCTTATCGCGCTTACGCTCAGCGAGCGGGTCAACCCCGTCGCGAAGCTTCTGCCGCGCCTCATCTCGCTTCTGGCGGGCTTCGGCAAGGCTGACCTCCGGATAGCGCCCGAACGCGATACGCTTGTCCTTGCCGAGGAAAGTATATTTGAAGCGCCAGAGCTTCGATCCGCTTGGATGAACCTCGATGTAGAGCCCGCGCTCGTCGGTCTTTTTGTAGATGCGCTCCCGAGGCTTGAGAGCGCGGATTTCCAGATCTTTTAATGCCATGGCCAAACTCCCGATTCGATCGGTTCTGTTCGGTTGGCGACCAGCTTCTCAGTCGAAATGGCCCGCTCGGGCCACCGGATTTTCGGGGCCATTTTTGGCCCCACCCTGTGGCCCAAATGGCCCTGGGATCGTCTGAAACCTACTCGGACATTTTCGCACCGAACCGAGCAAAAATGGCAGATTTCTGCCGTTTTTGTCGATGTGCTGGGATGCCCTGGGAAGGGTGTCTGGTGCCCAGAAGAGGACTCGAACCTCCACGCCCTTGCGAGCGCCAGCACCTGAAGCTGGTGCGTCTACCAATTCCGCCATCTGGGCACGGGGTAGGCGGCGCGCTCTATTGGGGCGTCCGGCCGTTGTCAACAGCAACCGCGAGCGCTTGCGGCGCGGCGCGGCGCGCGGCATGGGAGGGGCACGGATTCTGTCGAGGATGGTCATGAAGGACAAGCTGGTAACGCTGATCGGCGGGGGCGGATTCATCGGCCGTTACGTCGCGCAGGAATTGCTCGCCGCCGGTGCGCGGGTGCGCGTGGTCGGCCGCGATCCGCGCCGCGCCTGGTTCCTCAAGCCGCTCGGCGGGCTCGGCCAGACCCAATTCGTCGCCGCCGACGTGACCAGGCCGGAGACGATCGCGCGCGCCGTCGCGGGGTCGGACGCGGTAGTCTATCTCGCCGGCACCTGGGGCCCCGATTTCCAGGGCGTGCACGTGTCGGGCGTCCGTGCCGCGGCTGAGGCGGCGCACGAGACCGGGGCGGCGGGCTTCGTGCATCTGTCCGCGCTCGGCGCCGATGCCGAATCGCCGTCCAAATATTATGCGAGCAAGGCGGCGGGCGAGGCCGCGGCGCGCGAGGCCTTTCCGGGCGCGGTCGTGCTGCGCCCGTCGGTGGTGTTCGGACCGGAGGATAAGTTCCTCAATCGCTTCGCCGGGATGATCGGCGGCGCGCCGAGCCTGTTCGGCCGCGCGGTGGTGCCGGTGCTGCGCGCCGGCGCCCGCTTCCAGCCGGTCCATGTCGTCGACGTCGCCCCCGCGGTCGTCCGTGCGCTGGCGGCGGGCGAGGAAGCGGCCGGCAAGACGATCGAGGCGGTCGGCCCCGAAGTCGTGACGATGCGCGAATTGCTCGACTGGCTGGCGGCCGCGATCGGCCGCGACACCGACTTCGTCGAACTGCCCGATGTCGCGGGCCAGGTGATCGCGCTCGGCGGTTTCCTGCCCGGGGCGCCGATCAAGCTCGACCAGTGGAAGATGCTCAAGACCGACAATGTCGCGAGCGGCCGCAATCCGACGCTCGCCGCGCTCGGCATCACGCCGACGCCGATGGAAGCGGTCGCCCAGTCCTGGCTGGTGCAATATCACAAGGCCGGCCGCTTCGGCCTGCGCGCCAAGGCGGCGTGATTCTTTTCTGATCCCCTCCGTTCGCGGGGGATGCCCCGCCTTTTGGGAGTATCCCCTTGAGCGACCCGATTACCGCCATCATCCTCGGCATCGTCGAGGGCGTGACCGAATTCCTGCCCGTCTCCTCGACCGGGCATCTGATCCTGGCGAGCACCCTGCTAGGTTATGACGCCGACTATTGGGCATTGTTCAACATTGTCATCCAATTGGGCGCGATCCTCGCGATCGTCGTGCTGTACTGGCGGACCTTTTGGGCGGTGTTCCAGGGATTGCTGCGGTTCGATCCGACCTCGGTCCGCTTCGTGCGCAACCTGCTAGTCGCGTTCATCCCGGCCGCGGTGATCGGCGCGGCGCTGCACAAGAAGATCGAGGCGTTGCTCGGCTCGGCGACGGTGGTCGCGGTCGCTCTGATCGTCGGCGGCGTCGCGATCATCGGCATCGAACGCTTCGTCAAGGAAGGCAACGTCAAGGGCGTCGCCGACATCCCGCTGCCCAAGGTGATCGGCATCGGCTTCATGCAATGCCTGGCGATGATCCCGGGCGTCAGCCGTTCGGGCGCCACGATCCTCGGCGCGCTCACGCTCGGCGTCGAGCGGCGCACCGCGGCCGAATTCAGCTTCTTCCTCGCCATCCCGACCATGCTCGGCGCGACCGTGCTCGAACTCGTAACCAAGCGGCACGAGCTGACCGCGTCCAGCCATGCCGGGATGGGACTGATCGCGATCGGCTTCGTGGTCGCGTTCGTCGTCGCGTTGCTGGTGGTGCGATGGTTCGTGGGGCTGGTCGGGCGCACCGGCTTCAGCCCGTTCGGCTGGTACCGAATCGCCGTCGGCGCGCTCGCCCTCGTGTTTTTGCTCAAGTAGGGCCGATACGGTACTAAAACGGCGAAGTTTCAGGTTGGTTGCGACGAAGCCTATCGAAATGGCGCTAAATTAGGACATATAAACTGCCCTAACCGGCCGAATTCGCGTGACGCGCCAAGAGAAAGCCTGTAGCGGCCGTTCCGAAAGGAGCGGGCGATGGCCGGTGACATGCTGAAATTCGTGGGGACGACGCAGGCCTATCCGGCCAAGCGTGAGGCCCAGCAGCGCGCGGAGGATTTTCGCGAGATCGCCGACCGCTATGGCGCGCCCGCGGCCGAGGAGCAGGCGGCGCGCTGCTCGCAATGCGGCGTGCCCTATTGCTCGGTGCATTGCCCGTTGCACAATCATATCCCCGACTGGTTGCGGCTGACCGCCGAAGGGCGGCTGCGCGAAGCCTATGAGCTCAGCAACGCGACCTCGACCATGCCGGAGATCTGCGGGCGCATCTGCCCGCAGGATCGGTTGTGCGAAGGCAATTGCGTGATCGAATTCTCGGGTCACGGCGCGGTCACGATCGGCTCGGTCGAGAAATTCATCACCGACACCGCCTGGGAAAACGGCTGGGTCGAGCCGATCGTGCCGGGCCGCGCGCGTGGCCAGTCGGTCGGCATCATCGGGGCCGGGCCGGCCGGGTTGACCGCGGCCGAGCTGCTGCGCGTCGCCGGCTATGAGGTCCATGTCTACGACCGCCATGACCGCGCCGGCGGGTTGCTGACCTATGGCATCCCGGGCTTCAAGCTCGAAAAGCCGGTGGTCATGCGCCGCGTCGAGCGGCTGAAGCAGGGCGGCATCGTCTTCCACGAAGGGTTCGAGGTCGGGCGTGAGGCGGTGCTCGAGGAATTGCGCACGCGGCACGACGCGATCCTGGTCGCGACCGGCGTGTACAAGGCGCGCGGGCTGGCGGCGCCGGGGGCCGGGGCGCGCGGTGTGGTCGAGGCGCTCGATTACCTGACCGCGTCGAACCGCAAGGGCTTCGGCGACGCGGTGCCCGATTTCGACAACGGCGCGCTCGACGCCAAGGGCAAGAAGGTGATCGTGGTCGGCGGCGGCGACACCGCGATGGACTGCGTGCGCACCGCGATCCGCCAGGGCGCGGAATCGGTCGCCTGCCTCTATCGCCGCGACCGCGCCAACATGCCGGGGTCGCAGCGCGAAGTCGGCAATGCCGAGGAGGAAGGCGTCGAGTTCGTTTGGCTGTCGGCGCCCGAGGCGTTCGGCGGCGGCGAGGCGGTCGACAGCGTGACGATCGCGCGGATGCGGCTCGGCGCGCCCGATGCCAGCGGCCGCCGCGCCCCCGAACCCGATGGCGGCGAACCCGAAGTGCGCGGTGCCGACTTGGTGATCAAGGCACTCGGCTTCGATGCCGAGGACCTGCCGCGGCTGTTCGATGCGCCCGAGCTCGGCGTGACGCGCTGGGGCACGTTGCTGGTCGACAATGCGACGCTGATGACCAGCCTGGACGGCGTATTCGCCGCCGGCGACATCGTCCGTGGCGCCAGCCTGGTGGTGTGGGCGGTGCGCGATGGCCGCGACGTCGCCGAGCATATCGACAAGTATTTGCGCGCGCAGGCGAAATGCGAAAGGAAGGCGGCATGACGGGGCGCGGGGCCCCGCAGGGGAAATTTCCATGATCAAGGCATCGCTCATCACCATCGCCGCGCTGTTCGTCGCGGCGCCCGGCGTCGCGCAAACTGCACCGGCGCCGGCACCGGCGCCGGCCGTTGCTCCGGCCGACCCGGCGACGCTTGCCGAGGCGCGCCTGGTCTTCGCGCACCTCTTTCCCCAGGGAACCTACAAGAAGATCCTGGGTCCGATGATGGACTCTGTGATGAGCAACGTCGGCGACAATCTGAAAGCGCTGCCGCTCCGCGAACTGGCAGAACTGGGCGGGCTCGATCCCAAGCAGGCCGAAGCGCTCGACAAGGTCAAGATCGACGAAGTGATGGCGATCTACGATCCGCACTGGCGCGAACGGATGCAGCTCGAATCGCGGGCGATGTTCGACGCGATGGGCGATTTCTTCACGACGCAGGAGCCCGAGATCCGCGAAGCGATGGCGCGCGCCTATGCCAACCATTTCACCTTGGCGGAGCTCACCGACATCGATCATTTCTTCGCGACGGCATCGGGCGGCAAGTTTGCGAGCCAGTATATGACCGTCGCGACCGATCCGACGATGCTGGCCGAGATGCAGTCGATGATGCCCAAGATGATGCAGAACATGCCGAAGTTCATCGCCGCGGCGCAGAAGGCGACGGCAGGCGTGCCGGCGCCGCGCAAGCTCAAGGACCTGACACCGGCCGAGCGCGCCCGCCTGGCCAAGGCGCTGGGGGTCGACGAGAGCAAGCTGAACGACCCGAAGAGCACGACATGATCGCGTCGGTGGCCGAGGGGGGAAATCCGTGATGATGCCGGTCCTGTTTCTGGCGCTGCTCGCGGCCGTGCCGCAATCGGCGGCCCCCGCGGCGTCCGTGGAGGCCGCCGCCCCGGCGGCGACGCCCAGGCCCGTGACGCCGGCGCAGGCCGCTCTCCAGGCCAAGGGCGTGAAACTTGCGGAGTTGCTCAATCCCGAAGCGGCGATCGTCGGTGCGAACGACGAGGCGATGCTCGCCGCCAGGGACGCTTTCATCAACGCGAAGGACGCGCCGAAATGACGCGGACGGCATGGAAGGGGAACGGCCACATGAAGATGACGACCGTTTTGCTGTTCGGTGCAGCGGCGGCTGTGCCGGCAGCGGCGCAGACCGCGCCGCCGTCGCCGCCCGCGGCGACAACGCCTGCGATCGATCCGCATCGGGAGCAATTGGGCCTGGAATTGGCCCAATTGCTCAACACGCGGGAGGACGTCATCAAGCAGATGACGGGCGCTACCTATGCCGCGGCGCTGAAGCAGAGATTGCTCGGCGTCCCCGATTTCGCCAAGCTCGAGAGTGAGCATCCGGGCCTGAGCGACTTCGTCATCGCGCGGGTCCAGCCGGTGTTGGCGGACGGCATGAGCAATCAATTGCCCGACCTTTGGCAGCGGCTGGGCAAGGTCTATTCGCGCCGCCTGAATGAGGGCGAACTGACGCAGGCGCTCGCGTTCTTCCGGTCGCCGCTCGGACTCAAGACGCGCGCGTCGATCAACGGCCAGCTTGCCGCGGCGAGCGCCGGCCCGGTGGGTCGTGGCGACGAGTTCACCCAGAACAATGTGCTGAAGGTGCTGGGCGATGCCGGCGTGCGGGCGATGGGAAATTTCACCCCGGCCGAACGAGCGGAACTCATGCGCGTGTCCCAGTCCCCGATGGGGATCAAGATGCAGGCAGCCAACGTCGAGGGCGCGGGCGTCATGGCCGATTGGGGGAAGGAACCGCATCCCGACCTCCAACAGGCCGTGAATGCCGCGATGACCAGTGCCGTGACCGAATTCCTCCAATGAACGAAGCCATCCTCATGACCGACCAACGCGCCCGCCTCGCCGCCGAGGGCATGTACCGTCCCGAATTCGAATCCGACGCCTGCGGCGTCGGCCTCGTCGCCGCGACCGACGGCCAGCCGTCGCGCCGCGTCGTGCAGTCGGCGATCGACGCCTTGAAGGCGGTGTGGCACCGCGGCGCGGTCGATGCCGACGGCAAGACCGGCGACGGCGCCGGTCTGCACGTCGACTTGCCGATCAAGTTCTTCGACGAGGCGATCCAGTCGTCGGGGCACAAGGTCGCCGACAATCGCCTGGCGGTCGGCATGATCTTCCTGCCACGCACCGATCTCGGCGCGCAGGAAGCGTGCCGGACGATCGTCGAGAGCGTGATCATCGAGGCGGGCTATACGATCTACGGCTGGCGCCAGGTGCCGGTCGACGTGTCGGTGATCGGCCGCAAGGCGCAGGAGACGCGTCCCGAGATCGAGCAGATCATGATCGCCGGCCCGCTGCCCAATCAGCAATCGGCCGAGGAGTTCGAGAAGGACCTGTATCTGGTCCGCCGCCGCATCGAGAAGCGCGTCATCGCCGCGCAGATCAGCGGCTTCTACATCTGCTCGCTCAGCTGCCGCTCGATCATCTACAAGGGGCTGTTCCTCGCCGAGAGCCTGTCGGTCTTCTATCCCGACCTCAAGGATCCGCGGTTCGAGAGCCGGGTCGCGATCTTCCACCAGCGCTATTCGACCAACACCTTCCCGCAATGGTGGCTGGCGCAACCGTTCCGCTGCCTCGCGCACAACGGCGAGGTCAACACGATCCGCGGCAACAAGAACTGGATGCTCAGCCACGAGATCAAGATGGCGGCCAACGCGTTCGGCGAAGCGTCGGAGGACATCAAGCCGGTGATCCCGGCGGGCGCGTCGGACACCGCCGCGCTCGACGCGGTGTTCGAGGCGATTTGCCGCTCCGGGCGCGACGCGCCTACGGCCAAGCTGATGCTGGTGCCCGAGGCCTGGGGACCGAAGGGCGAGATGCCCAAGAAGCATCTCGACATGTTCAAATACCTCGGCTCGGTGATGGAGCCGTGGGACGGTCCCGCCGCGCTGGCGATGACCGATGGCCGCTGGGCGGTCGCCGGCATGGACCGCAACGCGCTGCGTCCGTTGCGCTATACCCAGACCTCGGACGGCCTGCTGATCGTCGGGTCGGAGAGCGGCATGGTCGTCGTGCCCGAGACGATGATCGTCGAAAAGGGCCGGCTCGGACCGGGCCAGATGATCGCGGTCGACCTCGAGGAAGGTCGGCTCCTGCATGACCGCGAGGTCAAGGATCGCATCGCCGACGAGCATGATTATGCCAAGATGATCGGCGAGTTCCTGCTGATCGACGAGCTCAAGACACCCAAGGGCGATCCCGTCACGCGGTTCGATCGCGCCGAACTGATGCGCCGCCAGGTCGCCGCCGGGCAGACGCTCGAGGACATGGAATTGATCCTGTCGCCGATGGTCGAGACCGCCAAGGAAGCGATCGGCTCGATGGGCGACGACACGCCGCTCGCGGTCATTTCCGACAAGCCGCGGCTGATCAGCCAGTTCTTTCGCCAGAACTTCTCGCAGGTCACCAACCCGCCGATAGACAGCTTGCGCGAGCGGCACGTCATGTCGCTCAAGACGCGGTTCGGCAATCTCGCCAACATCCTCGACACCGGGGTGCGGCAGGATCGCGTGCTGGTGCTCGAAAGCCCGGTGCTGACCGGCGCCGACTGGGCCAAGCTCAAGGCGCATTTCGGCAGCCAGGTCGCGGAGATCGACTGCACGTTCCCGGCGGGCGGCGGCACCGACGCCCTGCGCACGGCAATCCAGCGTATCCGCAACCAGGCCGAGCAGGCGGTGCGAGAGGGCAAGAGCGAGATCTTCCTGTCCGATCGCGACATCGGCCCGGACAAGGTCGCGATCGCCGGCGTGCTGGCGGCGGCCGCCGTGCATACGCATCTCGTGCGGCGCGGCCTGCGCTCTTATTGCTCGGTCAATATCGAGACCGCCGAATGCCTCGACACGCATTATTATGCGGTGCTGATCGGGGTCGGCGCGACGACCGTCTATGCCTATTTGTCCGAAGCGGCGATCGCCGACCGCCATGCGCGCGGCCTGTTCGACGACACGCTAAGCCTCGACAAGTGCATCGCCAACCACCGCAAGGCGGTCGACGAGGGGCTGCTCAAGATCATGTCGAAGATGGGGATCGCCGTGATCTCCAGCTATCGCGGCGGCTATAATTTCGAGGCGGTCGGTCTCAGCCGCAGCCTGGTCAACGACCTGTTCCCCGGCATGCCGGCGAAGATTTCGGGCGAGGGCTATGCCTCGTTGCACCTGAATGCCGAGCTGCGCCATCAGCATGCGTTCGACACCGGCGTCGCGACCTTGCCGATCGGCGGCTTCTATCGCCAGCGCCACGGCGGCGAGACGCATGCCTATTCGGCGCAGCTGATGCATCTGCTGCAGACCGCGGTCGCGACCGACAGTTATTCGACCTACCAGAAATTCTCGCGCGGGGTCGCCGATCTGCCGCCGGTCTATCTGCGCGACCTGCTGCAG
>NZ_JBQCCN010000199.1:0-16063 GCF_051962185.1 Sphingomonas sp. | reverse complement strand
CAGCACCTGGCTGCGTCGCGGAGTGGTCGGAGGGGGCGGGCTTACCGCTTGCGGGGGGCGGCGTCGTCTGCCCAGGGGCACACGCGGCGAAGCCGACGGTACCGCTCAGGACGTTGGCGAGCGTCGACGCATTGCCGAGCGCCTTGGTGGCCATCCGCGCGATTTTTAGCATTGTCATTTTCCTCCCCTTCATCATCCGCGCGCTCTATTCACTGTCGAAGGACCTGGAGCCCATGCGCATTTTCGGTTCCGCATTGTCGCTGCGACAAGGGCGCGCCGATATGCGACGTGCGACATAGTTTTGAAATAATCGGACATGGCGGCGGCGGTCTGATTCGAGCCGCCGCATAGCGCCCGGTCTTCCGCGGTCGACGTTGGGGCCTGCGAGCCGCAGAAGATTCGGACTTACAGCGCGTCGCTCGACGATCGTGTCTTCTGGCGCTCGCGGGAAGGAACGACTTGGAAATGCTCACGGAAGGTCCGCGAGAAGTGCGCCGAATCGGAGAATCCGCAATCCAGCGCAATCTCGGTCATCGACCGGTCGGTGTGCTCGACCAGCCACTTCGCCCGGGATAGCTGCAGGTTGCGGCGGTATTCGCGGACGCCGATTCCGATGTCCGCCTCAAACCGTCGCTGCAACTGGCGGACGCTGATGCCGAGCAAGTCCGCGAGGTCGGGGAGGGGCAGCGGGCTGCTGATGTTCTCCTCGATCTCGAGCATCGCGCGCTTGACGAGGCTGTCGTGCGCGGGCCGCGTCACGACCTCTTCGGGCTGCCACGCGCCGCTCGGCAAAGGCGATTGTTCGATGAGGATACGGAGGCTCTTGATCGCCTGGGCGCGGCCACAATGCTTTTCGATGAGATGGCTGGCGAGGTGCACCACGCTCGTTCCGCCAGCGCAGGTGAGCCGGTCGCGGTCGATGACGAACAGTCGGGTCGATTCGGCCGAGAGTTTGGGGAATTCCTCGCGGAACTCGTTGATGTGGAACCAGCTGACGCACACTTGATATCCGTTCAGCAGTCCCGCCCGCGCGAGGATGAACGACCCGGTGCACAATCCGACCAGGGGGACCTTGGCCTTCGCGGCTGCCTTGAGGAAGGCGTTGGTGTTCGACGAGGCGCGGGTTTTGCCATGCAATAGACCGCCGACGACGACGATATAGTCGAAGCTGGTCGGGTCCTCGAGCGGCGCCCAGGGCTGGACGTGCAGGCCGCAGCTCGATTCGATCGTCTCTCCGCGATCACCGAGGACCGCCCATTCGCAATCGACCTGCCGGCTACGGTCGCCTTCGTCGGCGGCTAGCCTGACGGCGTCGATGAAGTTCGCGAAGGCGGCGAGGGTGAAGCGGGGCGCCAGGACGAACCCGACCCTGAGCTTCGAGGGGCGTTGTGGTTCCACCGCCTGCTTTGCCACTTCGGCTCTCCCATAGGGCATACGAATGACCGCTTCATCACATAGTGTGTCGTAAAAGTTCAAGCCAGAACTCTGGCCCCATGGTGGACTTGCGCGGATGATCATCGACGAGTGGTCTGGTGCGCGGAGGGCTATGGCGGTCGTGCCATCCCGGACCGCGAACCATGAGGAAGCCTACCGACATGACCGAAGAGCAGATCTATGCCGACTTCTCGCGGATGGGCATCGACTATGAGCGTCTCGAGCATCCCGCGGTCTTCACGGTCGAGGACAGCGCCCCCATCCACGAGGCCATCGCCGCGGCACACACCAAGAATCTGTTCCTGAAGGACAAGCGCGGCGGATTCTGGCTGATCGTGCTGCCCAGCGCGAAACGGGCGGATCTGCGCGGCATCGCGGAGGTGGTCGGCGCCGGCAAGTTCTCGTTCGCGAAGCCGGAGGACATGACCCGGTTGCTCGGCGTCGAGCCGGGGTCGGTGACCCCGCTCGCCGCCGCGGGCGCGCCTGCGGGATCGGTGCAGCTGGTGTTCGACGAGGGCTTCCGCGCGCACGAGCGCATCGCGGTCCACCCCTTGCGGAATACGGCGACCATCGTCGTCGACTTCGGCCGATTGCTCGCCTGGCTATCGGATCGGGGTGTGGCCGTGCGCGTGGCAGTGCTGCCGTAGAATTGTAGGTGTTTGGGGCGCGTCGTTCATGTTCAAAAGAATGGCACACATATTCTATTAGATTTGCCGCGAACCCAACAGAGATGATGTCGAATTGGCAGGGTGGGCATGCGAGCGCGACGAGCGTCGCTTGTGATCGACCCGGAAAAGCCAACCGATCGGCGCGACGGCCCGAAATGAGGTCGGCAGGAGGAGAGTTGGATGCGTGAAGCGTGGATCATCGATGCGGCGCGGACGCCCCGCGGTATCGGGAAGCCCGGACAGGGTGCGCTGTCGTCCGTGCATCCGCAGCGGATTCTTTCGACGGTGCTGAGCGCGCTGCAGTCGCGCAACGGCCTCGACGCCGGGGACATCGACGACGTCGTTATCGGCTGCTTTGCCCAGGTCGAAGGACAGGGTGGCTGCATCGCGCGCCAGGCCGCGCTCGACGCCGGCTGGGCATCCACGCCGGGCTTCACGGTCAATCGGTATTGCGGTTCCGGCCTCACGGCCGTGACCCAGGGAATCATGGGAATCTGGTCGGGAGCACAGAACCTGGTCGTCGCCGGCGGGGTCGAGCAGATGTCGAGCGCGCCCTCCGTTTCCGCGCCCCAGCTGTTCGATTGCGGCAACACGCATCTGCGCGCGCGCATTCCCCAAACCCATCAGGGGATATGCGCGGACCTCATCGCGACCATCGAGGGCGTCACTCGTGAGGAGCTCGACGGCTTCGCTTTCCAGAGCCAGCAACGCGCCGCCGCTTCGATCGCGACAGGCGCCTTCGATCGCAGCCTCGTGGCGGTCCGCAACGACGATGGCACGATCGCGCTCGACGTAGAGGAATATCCGCGCCCCGGGACGACCCTGGAAAAGCTCGCCTCGCTGAAGCCTGCCTTCGAGGGCATGAGCGACATCGCTCTCGACGAGGACGGCCTCACGTATCGCGACCTGCTCCAGCGCAATTATGGCGGCGTCGAAATTGCCCACGTCCATCACGGCGGCAACTCTTCGGGGATCGTCGACGGGGCGGGGGCCGTGGTCCTGGCGTCACCGGAATATGCCAGGGCCCACGGACTGAGGCCCCGTGCCCGCATCCGGGCGATCGCGACCGCGGCTGATTCCGCCGAACTCATGCTGAACGCCCCCGTGCCGGCAGCGCGCAAGGCGTTGAGCGCCGCGGGCATGGATGTCGGCGACATCGACCTGTTCGAAATCAACGAAGCCTTCGCCATCGTGCCACTGATGTTCATGCGCGACCTCGGCATCGATCATGCGAAGGTGAACGTCGCCGGCGGCGCGATCGCGCTCGGCCATCCCATCGGTGCGACCGGCGCCATGCTCGTCGGTACGCTGCTCGACGAGCTCGAGCGGCGCGACCTCGCGACCGGCCTCGTCACCTTGTGCACCGGCGGCGGTATGGCGCCTGCCGCTATTATCGAGCGGGTCTGATTAACGTGGAGCTGCCCGTGTCATCGCCGTTCAGCCAGACCTACAAGGAGGCGCGCGGGAAGTTCCTGGCCTTGGCGGAGGAGCAGGGCGCGGTCGTCGTCTCGACGATCCATCCGACCGAGCGGGGAGCCGAAGGCGAGGATCTGGCGATCGACATCGCTACATTCGGCGATCCCGATGCCGAGAAGACACTTTTCCTCGTGTCGGGCACGCACGGCCAGGAAGGCTTCATCGGCTCGGCGCTCCAGATCGCCTTCCTGCGCGATCTCGTCATCCCCGACGGCGTCAACGTGGTGGCGCTGCACGCCCTCAATCCCTGGGGTTTTTCCCATCTGTCGCGGACCGACGAGAACAACGTCGATGTCAATCGCAACTTCGACGACTATGGCGGCGGCTTGGTCCAGGACGAGGTCTACCCCGTTCTCTTTCGCGCGCTCTGTCCAGACGATTGGACCGAAGAGACCATCGACTGGAGCGACGTGCGCGAGGAGGTTGTCCGTACCCACGGCGCGAAGCACATGGTCACGGTGCTCGCGGGCGGCCAGCGCGACGAACCCACCGGCCTGAACTATGTCGGCAAGGGCCCGTCCTGGTCACGCACCGTGGTGTCGGAGCTGCTCCCGCGCGTCTTCGCCAAATCCCGGCGGATCGCGTTCATCGAGTGGCACACCGGGCTCGGCCCCTTCGCCGAGCTCAGTCATCTTTGCAGTTTTGCGCCCGGGTCGCCGTCCTATGAGCGCGTGTTCGGCTGGATCGGAGACGAGGCACGGACGTCCTTCTCGGCCACCTTCGAGGTCACCGGTGGCGAGGTTCCGACCTATCAGGGACTGTTCTCCGCGTGGCTGCCGAGCACTGCCCCGCAGGCGGATTGGGCCGGCCTGCTGATCGAGGTCGGCACGCTCGACAACATCGCGGTCGGGAACGCGGTCCGTATGGACCGCTGGCTGCGGTTCGGAAACGGGCGCTCGCTCGCGTCCCGCGAGGAGATGCGTGCCGCGATGATGGAGGGGCTCAATCCGAGCAGCGCCGAATGGCGCGGCAAGGCGCTGGCGAACGGGCTGGATGCCCAGCGACGGATGCTCGCCGGCCTGATGGAATGGTGAGTGCGGCCGCCCGCGGCGCGACGAGACCACAAGAACGATGATCATTCGGAGAGGAATATGAGCGAACAGCTCCCGGACCCCATTGCCGCCATGCCCTATGTCGCGATCGACGAGGGCGGCGACCATTTCCTGATCGGCAGTCACTGCGCGAAATGCGGTGCGACCATGCTGGGGAAGCGGTTCGGCTGCGCCAGGTGCGGTGAAATAGCCCAACTTTCCCACGTCCGGCTCGGCGACACCGGCCGGATCCGTACCTGCACCGTGATCACCCGCAGTTATCCGGGCGTGCCCGTCCCGTTCATCGCCGCCGTGATCGCCATCGATGGCGGCGGCATCGTGCGCGGCACATTGCATGGCGAAATCCCCGCCGATCCGGTCGCGGAGATCGGCAAGCCGGTCCGCATCAGCATCGAGGACACCGGCCAGCGTGATCCCGCCGGGCGTCCCTTCTACGCGCAAACCTTTCGACCGATGGAGACGGCGGCATGAGCAAGGGGCTTATCGTCGGGATCGATATGATCCCATTCAAGCGCTATCCGGACCGCACCGTGGAGCAATTGGGCGCCGAGGCGGCGTTGCTCGCGCTCGCCGACACCGGGCTCAGCATCCGCGACGTGCAATCGCTCTATTGCGGCTGTTCGCTTCAGGCGAACTCGCTGGTCGGACAGCGCATCCTGCGGCAGATCGGCGAGCACGGCATGCCCGTCCTGAACGTCACCAACGGCTGTGCGACGGGGGCATCCGCGTTTCGCGAGGCGGTGTTGGCGGTGGAGAGCGGCAGGCACGATGTCGCGCTCGCCGTCGGCGTCGAGCAGATGGAACGAGGACTCATTCCGATGCCCGGCCGCCCGAGCGGTTTCCGCGAGGAAGGCGCGATCGGCACGATCACGACGCCATCGATGTTCGCGCAGGCGGGGCTGGAGCACAGCGCCAAATACGGCACCACCTTCGAGCAATTCGCCAAGGTGGCGGTGAAGAATCATCATCACGCGACGCGGAACGACAAGGCCTATGTCCGCCGCGAGACGCCGCTCGAGGAGGTCATGTCATCCGAGATGATCGCCTATCCCAACACCAAGCTGATGTGCTCGATCAACATCGATGGCGCCGCGGCGGCGGTCGTCGCCAGCGAGGCCTATGCGCGCAAGCACGGCCTGATGGGCCGCGCGGTCCGCGTCCGAACCGCGGAGTCGCTCAGCAGCGTCTACACCGACATCGAGGATGGTCTGACCGACTTCAACGAAGTCACCCGCGCGACCGCGCAACTCGCCTATGAATCTGCCGGCATCGACATCGCCGATATCGATCTGGTCGAGTTGCACGACTGCTTCGCCACCGCCGAGCTGCTCCACTACGAGAACCTGGGACTCTGCGGCGTCGGCGAGGCGGGGGCGCTGATCGACAGCGGAGAGACCGCGCATGGCGGCCGGATTCCGGTCAACGTGTCGGGCGGCCTGCTCTCGAAGGGCCATCCCCTCGGCGCGACGGGCATCGCCAACCTTTACGAATTGTGCCTGCATCTCCGTGGCGAGGCCGGGGCGCGGCAAGTCGAGAACGCCCGCATCGGGCTGGCGCATATCGTCGGCGGCATTATCGACTACGGCTCCGCCTGCGCGGTGCACGTGCTGGAGCGCGTGTGATGGCGTCGATCGCGGCCGAAGTGGCCGGGGCCCATCATTCGGGGCGGTCGTTCGACCATCTCAACGACGTGCTGGTCAACGGACTGCGCACCTTTAGCGACAGGACGTTGCTGCAGACGGCGGACGGTGCCGCTTATTCCGGTCGCGACATGGAAGGCCAGGTGGCGCGCTATGCCGCGACGTTCCGGGAGCTGGGCGTGACGCTTGGCGTGCCGGTTGGCCTCCTTGCCGGAAACAGCGTCGAGGTGCTGTTCGTCCAGCAAGCGCTGGGCATCATCGGCGGGGTGTTCACACCCTTCCATCCGATGGGAACGCCGTCCGACTTCGCCTATATCCTGAACGACACCGCGATCGACCTCGTCATCGTCGACAAGGCCCGCGAACCGGAAATGGCGAAGGCGGTCGAGCTTGCCGGCCGTTCGACGCGAATCCTGACCTTTGGGGGCGGTGGCGACGACGACATCGTCGCCTGGGCGTCGCGTCAGCGCGTCGATCGGATCGAGCTCGAGCCGATCGATCCCGAAGCGATCGTTCGCATCATCTATACCGGCGGCACCACCGGCGTGCCCAAGGCGACCCAGGTCAGCTACCGCTGCATGTCGACGATGTTCGGCATCATCGCTTCCGATTGGGAATGGCCGGACGAGATCAGGCAGCTGCTGGTCGCGCCGCTCAGCCATTCGGGCGGGATCGTCTTCACGCCGACCATGGCGCGCGGCGGCACGCTCTTCGTCGAACCGAATTTCGACGTGGCGCGCACGCTCGCCGCGATCGAGCGCCACCGCATCACCTGCATGCTGATGGTGCCGACCATGATCAGCGCGATTCTCGATCATCCGCGCCTGGCCGAGTTCGACACGTCGAGCATCGAGACGATCTTCTACGGTGCCTCGCCGATCACTCCTGCCCGGTTGCGGGCCGGCATCGCGCATTTCGGTCCGGTCTTCTTCCAGTTTTATGGGCAAGCCGAGGCGCCCACGACGGTGACCATGATGCGCCGAGGCGAGCATGATGTGTCCTCGGACCTGCGCCTGTCGTCGTGCGGCAGGCCCGTGCCCGAGGCCGCGGTCCGTCTGCTCGACGCCGACGGCAACGAGGTGCCGGACGGCGAGCCCGGCGAGCTCTGCGTGCAGGGGCCGCTCCTGATGAGCGGCTACCTCAACAAGCCGGCGGAAACCGCCGAAGCGCTGCGGGGCGGGTGGCTCCATACCGGCGACGTCGCTATCCGCGACCCGGATGGCTTCCTGCGGCTCGTCGATCGCGCCAAGGACATGGTGATCACCGGCGGTTTCAACGTTTATCCGCGAGCGGTCGAGGACGTCCTCGAGGCGCATCCCGGTGTAGCGAGCGCCTGCGTGTTCGGCGTACCCGACGACCATTGGGGGGAGATCGTGGTCGCCGCGGTGGTGCTTCGCGACAATGACCTCGCGATCGCCGACCTGATCGCCCATGTGCGCGAACGCAAGGGGCCGGTGCAGACGCCGAAGCGGATCGAAGTGGTGGACAGAATCCCGCTTACCGGCGTCGGGAAACCGGACAAGAAGGCGTTGCGTCGCATGTTCGCGCCGCCGGTCCATAGTTGAGGAACAGAGCAACGCGATGACCCAGACCTCTCCTGATCGAGCTTCGCCCGCGTTGCAGGAGTATCTGAACCGGCTGATGGAGGAACGCTCCATCCCCGGACTCCAAATTGCCGTGGTGCTTGACGGCCGTATCGAAGCACTCGACGCGATAGGCCTGGCCAATATCGAAAATCACGTCCCGGTCAGCGATACATCGGTCTTTTCCATCAATTCGATGGCGAAGGCCTTTACCGGCATCGCCGTGATGCAGTTGGTCGAGGCCGGGAAGCTCGATCTTGCCGCGCCGATCTCCACCTATCTCGACGATCTACCCGAAGATTGGCGTCCGACGACGGTCCGCCAACTCGCCATGCTGACGTCGGGCCTGCCCGAGATGATGGTCTACACGCGGGAGATGAACGTGTCGCTGGTTGGCGACGGCAGCGAGGAATCCGCCTGGTCGACCGTTTATGCGATGCCCCGCGAATTTCCCGCCGATCAGGGCTTTAACTACACCCAGACCAATTACGCCCTGCTCGGCCGCATCATCACGAAGGTGAGCGGAAAGCCTTTCACCCGTTTCATCACCGAAGGTCAGCTCGACGCGGCGGGGATGACCGATACGCAATATGCCACCGATTCCGATATCCTGCCGAACCGCGCCAACACCTATATGTGCGTGACCACCGACGGTGACGCGACCGACAGAGTGTGGAACAGTCATCTCGACTGGCCGCCCGTATTGCATACCGCCGCCGGCCTCCACAGTACCGCGCGCGATCTCGCGCAATGGGTGATCGCCTTGCAGAGCGGAAAGCTGCTCGCGGACCGAGCGAGTATCGAGACCATGCTGAGCCCTTGGCCGTTATACGACGGCAGGCCGGGCGTGTGGGGGATCGGGTGGCTGATCGGTCTTAGTGCCTTTGGCCGGGTGCCGGCGCCGGGCGGCGGCGCCAAGGCACAGGTGGTGCTCTATCCGGACGGTCTGTCGGTCATTGTCCTGACCAACCTCCTGGGCGCCTTTCGCGAGCACGTTGTCGCGGCGTCGAGCGGGGATGTCGACGTGTCCTTTGCCGATCCGATCGCCAAGTTGTTCACCCCATGACAGCCAGGTGCGTCCGGGGCGTGTATTCCTGCCGCGCGCGGTGTGATTGCCAATGCCATGGTGATCGGCGCGATGCTTAGCACGCGGCGCCGGGACTAAGCGACATGGCGGACGTTCCGCGCATCGCGTTCCTGCCGCTACCCAATTTCACGCTGACGGCATTCTCGACGTTGGTGGATGTCATCCGCCTTGCCGCCGATGAGGGCGATCGCAGCCGTCCGGTGCGCTTCAAATGGTCGGTGATCACGCCTAGGCGCGCGCCGGTGCGGGCAAGTTGCGGGGTGGAACTCCAAGGGCAGGAGCCGCTCGGGGATCCGGCGGATTTCGACTATCTCGTCGTCTGTGGCGGGCTCCTACGACGGCGGCATACGGACGACGATGTCATCGAGGACTTTCTTCGGCGTGCCTGGGATCTCGGCCTGACGATAATCGGGGTTTGCACCGGATCATTCATGATGGCGCAGGCGGGGCTCCTCGCTGGCCGCAAGGCGTGCGTCAGCTGGTTTCACCTGGCCGACTTCAACGACGAGTTTCCCGACGTCGACGTCTCGGCGACCGACCTTTTCCTTGCCGACGGCCGCTGCGTCACCTGTGCGGGCGGCACTGGTTCCGCCGACGTCGCCGCCTGGATCATCGAGCGTCACATCGACGCAGCGCTCGCGCGCAAGGCGCTGAACATCCTTCAGATCGACGGGGTCCGTCCGTCGACGACGCTTCAGCCGCATCCGTCGATCGCCGGCGGCGCGATGGATGAGCGGTTGAGGCGCGCGATCCTCCTCATTGCGGAACACCACGACCGTGTGTTGGCGGTGCATGAGCTCGCCGAGGCCGTGGGACTGTCGCGTCGCCAGCTGCTCCGCCTCTTCAAGGAAGAGACGGGTTTCAGTCCTTCCGTCTATGGAACACAATTGCGCCTCGCCCATGCGGACTGGCTCCTGGCGACGAGCCGGATGTCGATCACCCAGATCGCCTTATCCTGCGGCTTCGCCGACGCGGCCCATTTCAGCCGGCGCTACAAGGGCTATTTCGGGACGCTGCCATCGAGTGCGCGGTCCGGCCGGCGCGACTTCGAGCCGGGCGAATCAAGGCCATATCTGGCGAGCGCAAGTGTCCATCTGTGAGGTTCCGGCGCCGATCCGGCGAGGGAGGATCTCACCCCCGGCGTCGGGCGGGCACGATGGTCGGCAAGGGCGAGGTACGCCCGGCCATGTCGCATCCATGCTGGCCGGATGTCGCATTGCGTCAATCATTCACGACGGAGTCCGGCATCCTATCCGCTCCGGCCTATTCACGTCGCCATCGCGTTGGATCGACCAGCGGATAATGGGGGTATTTCATGCCAGTATCGTTGCCGCCTGAACGGCTTGATCAGGCGTCGGCCGGTGCCGTGGAGGCGTGGGGCGACCGCGGTGTCGTCACGCACGAAACGCCTTGGCGGCTGTATTCCGGATGGCAGCGGGCGTCCTTTCTCGCGATCCTTTTCCTGGTCTATGCGTCGAACAACACCGATCGGAACATCCTCGGCGTCCTGCTCCCGCAGATAAAGATTGAGTTCCAGATCAGTGATACCCAGCTCGGCCTGCTCAGCGGCATCGTGTTCGCATGCTTTTACGCCACTTTGGGACTGCCGCTCGCGCGATGGGCCGACCGGGGGGACCGCACCCGCATCCTGTCCTTCTCGCTGATCGTCTGGAGCGTCATGACCGCGTTCTGCGGTATGGCCCAGACCTTCTGGCAGCTGGTCGCGGCGCGGCTCGGCGTGGGCGCAGGCGAGGCCGGCGCGATGCCGCCGGCGCAGAGCCTGCTCGCAGACTATTTCGCTCCCCACAAACGGGCGGGCGCGATGGGTATCTTCATGATGGCGTCGTCGATGGGCTATGCGGGCGGCCTCATCCTCGGCGGCTATATCGCGCAGCATTACGGCTGGAGCAGCGCGTTCCTGTTTGTCGGGCTGCTGGGATTGGCGCTCGGCCCCGTCGCTCTCCTCATCCTCAAGGAGCCGCGGAAGGTCTTCCCCGCGCAAGTGGTCAGCGAGCCGTTCCGAGTCGCATTCTCCGCTCTGTTCAAGGTGCCCGCATACCGCTGCATCCTCTACGCCGTCGTCATCTACTTCTTCATGGGATACGGCGCGCTCGTCTTCATCGTGTCGCTGATGACGCGACTGTTCGGCATGAACGTGCAGGAGGCCGGCGCGAGTTTCGGCACGATGTCGATGATCGCCGCGTTGCTCGGCAATCTGCTGGGCGGTCAGCTGGGCGACAGGCTGGCGCGCAGGAATTTCGCCAATCTGCCGCGCACGTCGGGCTGGGCGATGATCATCTCCGCGCCGTTGTTCATGGTCGCCCTCATGCAGTCGTCGATGGCAGCCATGCAGGTTCCGCTGTTCCTCGCGATGCTGGCGTTGAACGTGATGGCGGCACCGATGTTCTCGTCGCTCTATCTCGTCTGCGAGCCGCACCGCCGCGCGACGGCGCTCTCCATCGTATTGCTGTTCGCCAACCTCGTCGGTCTCGGGCTGGGACCGGTACTGACCGGCTTCATCAGCGACACGCTCACGCCGACCTACGGACCGGCCGAGGGGCTGCGCTGGGGTCTGGTGGCGGTCTGCTCGGTCATGATCGTCGGCGGCGCGTTCATGTTGCGAGCCGCGCGATACATCGCAGAAGCGCGCGCCCGGGATCCGGCCTGATGCGCGCCGCGTGGACGGGGACCCGGCCGGTTCGGGCGACTCACCTGACATTCACTTGATAGGAGACCGACATGAAACTCGATGGAACAGCCGCGATCGTAACCGGCGGTGCGTCCGGCCTGGGCGCCGCCACCGGACGCCTGCTGGCGGAGCAGGGCGCGAAGGTGACCCTGTTCGATCTCGACGAGGAGACCGGCGAGGCGGAGGCGCGCCGGATCGGTGGTCGATTCAGCAAGGTCAACGTCGCGGATGACGCGGGCGTGGCGGAGGCGATCGCCGCCGCCGAGCAGCAGCACGGCGTCGCCCGCGTCCTCGTCAACTGCGCCGGCATCGCCACCGTCATGAAGACGGTCGATCGGGAGAACCGGCCTCACGCGCTCGACGCGTTCCGCCGCACGATCGAGGTCAATCTGATCGGCACCTACAACATGATCTCCAAGGTCGCGGCCCGTCTCGCCGCTTGGCAGACGGACGAGGAGGAGCGGGGGGTGATCGTCAATACCGCCTCGGTCGCCGGGTATGACGGCCAGATCGGGCAGGTCGCTTATGCGTCGAGCAAGGGCGGCGTCATCGGCATGACTCTGCCGGTCGCGCGCGACCTCGCGATGCACCGTATCCGCGTGATGACCATCGCGCCGGGTATCTTCCTGACGCCGATGATGAAGGGTCTTCCCCAGGCGGCGCAGGATTCGCTGGGGCAGCAGGTCCCGCATCCCAGCCGGCTCGGACGTCCCGAGGAATATGCCCTGATGGTGGGGCAGATCATCGCGAACCCGATGCTGAATGGCGAAGTGATCCGACTCGACGGCGCTATCCGCATGGCACCGCGCTGAGGAAATCCGGAACGGGAGGCCGAAGGATGCGATCGGATATGACGCGGAGGACAGCGATCGCGAGTTCGCTCGTGATGGGCATGGGGCCGGCGCTGGCCGGCACCGCACCGGTCGTGGAGACACGGACCGGCCGCGTGCGCGGTGCCGCCACGAATGGCGTGATGGCCTTCAAGGGTATTCCTTACGGGCGTGCCGGCGGTCGCTTCCTGCCGTCGTTGCCGGCGCGGCAATGGACGGGTGTCCGAGAGGCGACTGCCTTTGGCCCGCAAGCCTTTCAGCCGCAATGGACGCAAGCCGATATCGACGCCTTTCCCGCCATTCCGCGCGCCTATCGCAGCGTGGCATTGCCGCTATTGAACCAGGCGCGCAGCGAGACGCCGTTTACGCTCAATGTCTGGACGCGATCGGTTGCCAAGAGCGCTAAGGCGCCAGTGATGGTCTGGTTGCATGGCGGCGGTTTTTCGGTCGGCAGCTCCGCGGCTCCCTGCAGCGATGGTGCCCAGCTCGCGCGCCACGAAGGCGTCGTCGTCGTCTCGCTCAACCATCGGCTGAACATTTTCGGGCATCTTTATCTGGGGCATCTGGGCGACGATCGCTACGCCGCCTCGGGCAATGTCGGCGTGCTCGACATCGTGCTGGCGCTGCGATGGGTCCGCGACAACATCGCGTCGTTCGGCGGCGATCCGGGAAACGTCACGATCTTCGGCGTGTCGGGCGGTGGCGGCAAGGTCGCCGCTCTGTTCGGCATGCCCGTTGCGCGGTCGCTGTTCCACAAGGCGATCATCCAGTCGGGGCCCTATATCGAAGCGCTCGCTCCCGAAGCCGCGGCAGAGACGACAAATCGCGTGTTGGCCACGCTCGGGATCAGGCAAGACGCGATCGCGATGCTCGGCGAAATTCCCGCCGCGCAGCTTTACGAAGCCTATGACAAGGTGGCGAACGCGTCGAAGAACCCCGGCTGGCTCAGCGACTGGAACAGCTGGGATCGTCAGTTCGCCCCGGTCCGCGACGGCAAGACGATGATTGCCGATCCGTTCAGCGACGCCGGGCGCGCGATCTGGGCGGACGTACCCTTGCTGATCGGTCATACGCGGGATGAGCTGTACGCGCCGTATGACGCCGTCTTCGACGACGCGGAGGCGGTTCGGCGGCTGGGAATGCTCGGCGTCGCCGCCGATCGCGGGCGGGCGCTGCTCGATGAACTGCGCCGGCTGCAGCCGACCGCGACGATGGCGGACCATTTCTACGCGATCGCCACACGCCTGCTCTGCACCGAACGGGTCGATCGGCAGACACAGCTCGCCGCCAAGCGACGTGGCGCGCGGACCTATGCCTATCTGTTCGCGGCCGGGCTGTCGTGGAATGGCGGGCCGCGCAAGGCGCTCCATTCGTTCGACGTCCCATTCTGCTTCGACGTCGTCGATGCCGCGCCGGGTGAATTGTCGCCGGCACTCGATTGTGCCGGCCGGCCGCTATCGACCCGGATGCGCGGCGCCTGGGCTGCGTTTGCCCGAACCGGGCGACCGGCGCACAAGGACCTGCCGGCGTGGCCGGCCTACGACCCGGCGCAACCGCGCCGCATGGTGCTGGACTATATATGCCGGGTCGAAGCTTATGATCATACCGAGGACGCGCTGATTGCCGGCTTCCTCAGCTGACCTGATACCCTTGGTCGCCGTCACCTATGGAGGCGCGCCGACGCCACTGAACGATAGCCAGCCGCCGTCGACGGGAAGGACCGCGCCAGTGATGTAGCTGGCGGCGTCGGAAGCCAGGAAGGCGACGGCCTGTCCGATCTCTTCCGGCTGCCCCAGCCTTCCCATGGGCACGCGACGTTCGACGTTGGCGATGTGTTCGGCGGTGATGCCCATCTTCTCGATCATGGGCGCCGCGACGACGCCCGGCGCTACCGCGTTGACGCGGATATTCTGGCGCGCGAGTTCCGACGCCAGCGTCTGCGTCAGCATGGCGACCGCCGCCTTGGAGACGCCATAAGCGTGCGAGGCAGGTATCGGAGCGAGGCCGGTGACCGACGAGATGTTGACGATCACGCCGCGCCGGCGCTCGAACATGATCGCGGCGGCCGCCTGGCTCATCAGGAACGCGCCTCGGAGGTTGACGTCGATCACGCGCTGCCACGCGTCGACCGACAATGAGCGGAGCGGGACGATCGGTTGGGGAACGCCCGCATTGTTCACCAGGATGTCCAATGCGCCGGCGGTCCGCACGACCGTGGCGACGATCTCCTCGGCATCGAGTTGCTCGGCGACGTTCGCCGGCACGGCAAAGGCCTCGCCGCCAAGACGGTTCGCCGCCGCCTCTGCCGCTCCCGCGTCGATGTCGTTGATCGCAACGCGGGCGCCCGCGTGGCTCAGCACGGTCGCGATCCCGAAGCCGATACCGGCAGCAGCGCCGGTGACCAGCGCGACGCGTCCGTCGAGCGAGATCATGCGTCCCTCCGATGTGCGCCGAAATTGGGTTTGCGCCGCTCGCGAAACGCCGCGAGCGCCTCGCGATGATCTTCGGTCATGTTCGTCACGCTTTCATATCCCAACCCAACGTCCATCGCCGACGCGGCAAGAGCGCGGATGCCGGTGTTGATCGTCAGCTTGGAATAGCGGATCGCGAGCTGTGCCCCCGCTGCCAGGCGATCGGCGTACGCATCCACCATCGCGTCGAGGTCGCCCTCGGGTGCGATGAAGTTGACCAGGCCGATCCGGACCGCTTCGCGCGCGTCGATGGGATCGCCGGTGAGCAGATAATGCTTGGCCCGGGCCAGCCCGACGAGCTGCGGCCAGATCAGCGCGCCGCCGTCGCCGGCGACCATCCCGACGCTCACATGGGGATCGGCGATGTGCGCCGTCTCGGCGATGAAGCTCACGTCGCTGAACAGGGCGATCGTCGCGCCGAGGCCGACTGCCGGACCATTGATCTTGGCGATGATCGGCTTCTCGCAATCGAGCATCGCGAAGATGATCTGCTTGGCCTCGCGCACGGTCGCCTCGAACATCGACGGATTCTCATAGGCGGCCTGCTGCCAGCCGATGTCGCCGCCTGCGCTGAACGCGCGGCCACTGCCGGTCAGGACGACGATGTCGCTGTCGGGATCGTCCGCCACGCGTTGGAGTAGGAGGGCCAGTTCGGTGTGCAATCGGGCGTTGAAGGCGTTCAGCTTCTCGGGCCGGTCGAGCGCGATGGTGACGATTCTGCCGCGCCGATGGATGAGGATATGTTCGTAGGTGCCGAGGCAGTCCGCGCGCCGTTCACGACTCTGCCCCACGCGCTCGACGTCGCCCGGACCCCAATAGGCGTCGTAGCGCTCGATCAGGCCGGCATCGTCGAACCGCACCACGCTGATATCGCGGGTCACGCTGTCGTCGACATCGATGCGGATCGGCGCGCAGGCGGTGTTCGCCCTGGCGCACGAGACGTGGCCGTCGATCCGCAGCACCATGCCGCGGCCGCAGATCTCTGTGTAGAAGTCGCGCAGGGCATCGGTCCCCGTGACGATCCGGCCCGATCCGACCGGGTCCTCGAGCGTCGCGTTCGCAGCGAACAGCTCGAGGACGGCCTCCACGTCCCGGTTGGTCACCCTCTCGGTGTAGGAGGCGAGGGCGGCGCG
>NZ_JBQCCN010000198.1:0-24678 GCF_051962185.1 Sphingomonas sp. | reverse complement strand
TCGCGCGCGATGATCTGCGCCAGCGTGGTCTTGCCGAGCCCCGGCGGGCCGAAGAACAGGACATGGTCGAGCGCGTCGCCGCGCGCCTTGGCCGCCGCAATGAACACCCGCAGATTCTCGCGCGCCGCTTTCTGCCCGACGAATTCGTCGAGCGTCTTCGGCCGCAGCGCCGCGTCCAGATCCTCGGCTTGCCGCTGGGGCGTGATCAGGCGCGCGGGTTCGTCCATCGGACGTTCCCTACCTGTTCACGCCCCCTGTTGTCACGCGGTCTGTGGGATGCCGTGATGGACCGAGCCTTCGTCCGCGCGGATCGGATCGAATTGCTCGACCGGCAGCCCTGCGAGCATGGCGTCGCGCGCGACGAAGGCGAGCGGGCAGCCGGCATCGCGCCAGTTTTCCTCCATCACCGGCGCGAGCCAGCGCTGAAACTTCTCCTGGTCGACCTGGAGCCCGCCGTCGGGCAGCAGCCGCCCGATCGCATTGTGCTCGTCGGAAAATGCGACCGTGCATTTCGCCAATGTCCCAGTCGACCGGACGACCAGCGAATTGGCGCGCCCGGCATAGCAAAGGCTGTGCTCCCCCGACGCGACATTGTCGTTGGGCAGTCCCGATCGTTCCCACAGCAGCGCCTCGATCTCGTCGCGACGCGCCCAGGGAATCGGCTTGACCGTGGCGTTGCCAGGCCCGCCATAGGGCGCGATCGGACGATACATGTAGGAAAAGCGCGGATCGTCGCCGAACGTCTCGCGAAGCAATCGACCCAGCGCGACCAGGTCGTCGATCGTCTCCTCGGCGAAGTGCAGCCGCAGCTTGATCGCGAACGTCAGATCGCTGTCGCGCGCCGCCAGCAGATTGGCCCAGATGCGGTCGAACGTCCCGGCGCCGGATGCCATTCGTCGGGTGCGATTATGCGTCGCCGGGATACCGTCGAGCGAGATCTGGTAATGCAGGATGCCGAGCCCGACACAGGTCGCGAAGACGTCGGGCGTCAGCAGATAGGCGTTGGTGGTCATGCCCGCCCGCATCTGGATGCCATGATCGCGCACCAGCGCCTGAGCGTGCGCGGCAATGTCCTGCACGATCTCGAACGCCGTGAGCGGCTCGCCACCGAACCATTCGATGTCGAGCCGGTCGAGATCGGCGATGCGGCGGTCGAGCAGCGCCTTGACCCCCGACACCACGCCGGGCGCCATCTTGCGGTGTTCGAACGTCTCGTAACAATAGGTGCAGCGGAAATTGCATTGCTCGGTGGGCAGCAGGATCAACTGCAGGTAGTTCGACGCGAGCGCCTCCAACTGGAGCGGATGCAATTCCATGAACGCCTCCCCTGGGGCCCGGGTCAGGTGCAGCCGCCACCTACGCAATTGACGTTGCAGCTCGGATTGGTGTCGCCGATCGTGACGATGCGGCGGCGGAATGCCGGGCTCGCGACCCGGACGAAGCCGTTGACCAAAGTCACGTCGCGCGCCTGCAGCGTCGGTTCGTATTTGCGCAATTCGCGCAGCGCGACCTGGGGATCGCGCCGCATCTTCTCGGCGAGGCCGGGAATGTTGAGCACGACCCCCTGATCTCCCAGCGTGACCTGGCTGCGCGCGCCCTGAAGCGCCTTGCGCTTGTCGGCATCGCTCGTCGCGGCGTTGCCTGGCGTGGCGACGGCCGCGATCGACGCGGCGGCCACGATGGCGGTGAACAAGGGTGAATCGTCAGACGGAGGGCTCATCAGGCAACTCCTTCGATCGCTCGCGCGAACACGAGATTTGGGGAAGCTGACACGGTTGGCCGGACTTGTCGATTCGACTCGTCCAGAACATTGTAAACGCCCGGATTCGCGACCGCTCCAGCCCGGCATGGCATTACGACCATCCGTGGCCGGCGCGCACGCGAGGCGCGGCGTGCGGGACGCCCGGTCGCCGGCTCTACCGCACGTCCTTGCCGATATCGATCAGCGCCTTCAGGAACGGTGTCTCCGGAGAGGTGCGGCAGCGTTCGATCGTCCGCGTCCACGCCCGGTCGTAGCGTGCCGGATCGCTCGCGAAGGCGAGTCGCGGATCCGCGGTGATCAGATTGGCCCCCTTGATCATAGTATAGAGCGGGGTCCGCTCGTTGCCGTTGCCCGGGAATGCGCCCGCATACCAATCCGCGTCGAGCACCGCCTGCGCGCAGGAAATCACGAAATCGAGACCGCGCGTGTTGTAATAGGCAACCGCCACATGAATATGTTTGGGATGCGCGGCGATCAGGTCGGCGGCGACCTTGGCGTTGGTGAGCAGCTTTTGCGCTCGCGCGTCGATCAACGGCGCCTTGCTCGACCAGGAGACGACCGGGTCGACCATCCTTCCTTCTGGGGAAATGTCGCCTTCCAGCACCACGGTGCCGTGTTGCCCCGTCGGCTTGATGTCGTCGGGCACCAGCAGGTCGATCGTCGCATCGGCCGGCGGCGGTTCGCGCGTTTGCTGCGCTCGTCCCGGCGCGATCGACAGGGCCGCGGCGCAAGCGAGCACCGCCAACATCGGACGAGCATTCACCTCGCCATCCCCTTCCGCCCCCGCGAGCGATCAACCGTAATGGTCGATCCCCTCGCCGACGATTTCGACCCAGCCGTGCTTGCGCTCCTCGTAAACCGAATAGTTCGGCGCCGGGAACCCGGGCTCGGCGAAGGCGCCGACCGCGACCGCGACCAGATCGGGGTCGGCGGATACCCGATAGAAGACCGTCGAGCCGCAATCGGGACAGAAGTCGAATGTTCCCTTGCCGCCCTCGTCGCCGACGCGGGTCCATTGGCGCGACTGTCCGGATATCGTGACGCGATCGGCGGGAAATCGTGCCTGCGCCGCGAACGAACTGCCCGACCTTTTCTGGCATTCGAGGCAATGGCAGACCGAGACGCGGACGGGTTCGCCCACGCACTCGATCGCGAGTTGTCTGCAGGCGCAAGTGGCGCGGCGAGATTGTGTATCGGTCATGGATTACCTCAGCAAAGCCAATGGGCGCCGTTCGCCCGAAAGGTCGATCATTTGTCGAGCCACCGCCAGCACGGCGGGCGGCGCGGTGCATTGGGCGTTCGCTTCCGAAAAGCGATAGCCGTCGGCATCGGCGCGTTCGAAAATCAGTTGCTCGCCATCGAGGCAGATATCGTCCTTCACGACCCAATGTTCTTCGGGGCCGGTCGTCCATAGTTTGGCAACGACGATCGCTTCATGGAGTGCCGCCATGTCCCTGGCCGCGACGAGAAAGGTCCGGTCGACATCGGCAACGAGGTCGCGTCCCCGCCCCGCCCGCCGGACGATGGCGATGCGACCGACACCCTCGCCATTGGCTTTCTGGTCGATTCGGATGAGCACGCGTTGCAGCGCGATTCCGGCAATCGACAACCGAAAGCGGCTCTTGAATCCATCGAGGCCGCCAGCCCGCCACAATACCGGCTCGTCGTCGATCAGGTCATCCCACCACACCGACGCGGCGGGGCCCGGCGGGAACATCTTCCGCGCTTGCACGGCGACGGGATGGGAAACGGCCAGCGAGGCGGCGAGCGCCCAGACCAGCCGGGCTTTCATTTCGCCGCCTTCCGCAGCGCCAGCCGGACCAGCGCGTCGAGGCCCGCACTCGGCCCCAGTTCCTCTTCGGCCGCCCCCACCGCGGCATTCGCCTCGGCCGGCCGGAAGCCGAGGTTGAGCAACGCCGACACCGCATCCTGTGCCGCGCCCATCGCCGCCGCCACCGGCGTCACGCTGCCCGGGATCACCCCGCCGACCTTGTCCTTCAGCTCGCGGACGATGCGTTCGGCGAGCTTGGGCCCGACGCCGTTGGCGCGCGCGACCATCGCCTTGTCTTGCGCGCCGACCGCCTTGGCCAGCTCGATGGGTTCGAGCACCGACAGGATCGCCAGCGCGACGCGCGAACCCACCCCCTGCACCCCCGTCAACAGGCGGAACCAGTCGCGCTCATCGGGCCGCGCGAAGCCGACCAGGCGGATCGAATCCTCGGCGACCAGCATCTCGGTGAACAAGGTCGCCGCTTCACCGATCGGGCCGATCGCCGCGAGCGTCTTGGCCGAGGCGCCGACCAGATAGCCGACCCCGCCGACATCGATCACCGCATGGTCGATACCGGTCGCTTCGAGGCGGCCACGGAGGTGCGCGATCATGCCCGGGACATAACCGGAACGAAGAGCGCTAGGGAAGCGAAATCAGCCCAATCGCCGCGCGCTCGCGAGATGATGCGCATGACAGATCGCCACCGCCAGTGCGTCCGCGGCGTCCGCTCCCGCGATCTTCGCGCCCGGCAACAGGCGCGCGACCATCGCATGGACCTGCGTCTTCTCGGCATTGCCGGTCCCGACCACCGCTTTCTTGACCAGCCGCGCGGCATATTCGCCGACCTCGATGCCGACCCGAGCCGCCCCCAGCAACACGACGCCACGCGCCTGGCCGAGCTTGAGCGTCGATTGCGGGTTCATGTTGACGAACACTTCCTCGACCGCCGCCGCCTGCGGGCCGTGATCGGCGATCAGCGCCGCCAGCATCGTGTCGAGATGCGCCAGCCGGCGCGGCAGGCTTTCCTTCGCGTCGGTCTTGAGCTGGCCGTTGGCGACGTGCGACAGCCGGTTGCCTTCGGCCCGGATCACGCCCCAGCCGGTCGTGCCGAGGCCGGGGTCGAGGCCGAGGATGATCATGGCTCCCCTCCCGCTTGCGGGAGGGGTCGGGGGAGGGCCTGTCGAAAGATCACGGGGAGCGGACATGCCCTCCCCTAACCCCTCCCGCAAGCGGGAGGGGAATTTCGATCACCCCAATTTCTCCATCACCTCGTCCGAGACTTCGTAATTGCCCCAGACCGTCTGGACATCGTCATCGTCGTCGAGCGCGTCGATCAGCTTGAACAGCGTCGCGGCGTCGCCCTCCCCCACTTCCACCATGGTCTGCGGCCGCCACGCGAGCTTGGCGCTTTCCGCCTCGCCCAGCACCGGCTCGAGCGCCTTGGCGACTTCGTGGAGCGATTCGTTCGAGGTCCAGATCTCGTGGCCGTCCTCGGACGAGCTGACATCTTCGGCCCCGGCTTCCAGCGCCGCTTCGAACACCTTGTCGGCATCGCCCGCTTTGGCCGGATAATTGATCAGCCCCATGCGGTCGAAGCCATGGCTGACCGAGCCCGAGGCGCCGAGATTGCCCCCATTCTTGCTGACCGCGGTGCGCACGTTGGTCGCGGTGCGGTTGCGATTGTCGGTCAGCGCCTCGATGATCAGCGACACGCCGCCCGGGCCGAAGCCCTCGTAGCGGATCTCCTCGTAATTCTCGGCATCGCCGCGGCTCGCCTTGTCGATCGAGCGCTGGATATTGTCCTTGGGCATCGACTGCGCCTTGGCGGCGTTGACCGCGGCGCGCAGGCGCGGGTTCATGTCGGGGTCGGGGAGACCCATCTTGGCCGCGACGGTGATTTCGCGGCTGAGCTTGGAGAACATGCCCGAGCGCTTCTTATCCTGCGCGCCCTTGCGATGCATGATGTTCTTGAACTTGGAATGGCCTGCCATTGGGTCCTCGTTGGCGTTTGGCGGGGTCTCTAAACCGCGTCGGGCGAGTGGTCAAAGCGGAGGATTTTTTGATTCACGCAAAGGCGCAAAGGCGCGAAGCGATTGGTCCCCAGTCCATCGTTCGGGAGACGCCGGAAGACTCGAAAAGGCGCTTCGCGCACGCCACACGCCCGACATCTTCGCGTCTTTGCGCCTTTGCATGAATCAAGTTCCTACAACGCTTCCCCGCACGCGACGCCCGAGGCCCAGGCCCATTGGAAATTGTAGCCGCCGAGCCAACCGGTGACATCGACGCCTTCCCCGATGAAATGGAGGCCGGGCACTTTCCGCGCTTCCATCGTCTTCTGCGACAGGCCGTCGGTGGCGACGCCGCCGATCGTCACCTCGGCCTTGGCGAATCCTTCGGTGCCGTTGGGCAGGAACGCCCAGCCCGCGAGCCGCGCTTCGGCCGCCGCCAGCGCCTTGTCGGACTGGTCGGCAAGATTGCCCGCCAGACCCAGGCGCTCGGCCAGCGCATCGGCGAGCCGGTCGGGCAATGCCTGACCGAGAACCGAGCGGACCGACGCTTTCGGCCGCGCGCGCTTCTCGGCTGCCAGCCAGCCGGTGTCGCGATCGGGCAGGAAATCGATCGTCACGTCCTCGCCGTGCCGCCAATAGGAAGATATCTGGAGGATCGCCGGGCCCGACAGGCCGCGATGGGTGAACAGGGCCGCCTCGCGGAAACGCCCATGGCCGGCGCTTGCCACCACCTCGGTGGCGACGCCCGAGAGATCGCGGAACAATGCCTCATCGCCGCCCAGGGTCAGCGGCACCAGCGCCGGCCGCGGCTCGACCACCTTGAGGCCGAATCGCCGCGCGACGTCATAGGCGAAGCCGGTCGCACCCATTTTCGGGATCGACGGTCCGCCGGTCGCGATCACCAGTTTGGGCGCACGCACCGCGCGCGCGCCGAGCGACAGCGTGAACAAACCATCGGCATGGCCGATCTCGCCCGCCGCATGGCCCAGGCTCAGTTCCACGCCGCCGTGCGCGCATTGGTCGAGCAGCATCGCCACGATCTGCTTCGCCGATCCGTCGCAGAACAATTGCCCCAGCGTCTTCTCATGCCAGGCGATGCCGTAGCTCTCGACCAGGTCCAGGAAATCGGCGGCGGTGTAGCGCGCCAGCGCTGAGCGCGCGAAATGCGGGTTGGCCGACAGGTAATTGTCCGGCCCCGCGCGGAGATTGGTGAAATTGCACCGCCCGCCGCCCGAGATCAGGATCTTCTTGCCCGGCGCGTCGGCATGGTCGGCCAGCAGCACGCGCCGCCCCTGGCGCCCCGCCACCGCGGTCGCCATCATCCCCGCCGCACCGGCGCCGAGGATGATCGCGTCGTGGGTGTGGGAGGGACTCACGTCCCCTTACGCCTCCCCGGCGCAGGCCGGGGCCCAGTCGCAAGGGACTATGGAGGAAGGGATTGTACCCGCCAATTGGCCGGCCCGACACTGGGCCCCGGCCTTCGCCGGGGAGGCGGAAAGGGCCGGGGGCGCGTGAAAGGGTAGCGGAAGGCGGTATCCGCCGATCAGAGCATGCCCAGCGCGTGCAGGTAGGTTTCGAGGATGGCCTCTTCCTCCTGATATTCCTCGCGCTTCTTCTTGCGGATCGAGATGATCTTGCGGATCGCCTTGACGTCGTAGCCGCGGCTCTTGGCCTCGGCCATCACGTCCTTGATGTCGTCGGCGATGCCCTTCTTCTCTTCTTCCAGGCGCTCGGCGCGCTCGATCAGCAGCCGCAGCTCGTCCGCCGCGACGCGCCCGCCGCCCATGCCCTCACCACGTTCTTCGTCAGCCATAAGTCCTCACGATGAGGCGCGGCTCCCCGCCCCGCCTGTTGAATGAATTGCGATTCCGCATTTGGCGCGACTGGCGCGCTTGGCCGTCGTCTAGGCGGTCGGCGTCCGCCCCTCAACCGCTATTCGACCAGCAGTCAGCGATTGGGCTCGGTCATCGCGGGCGGATCGCTGGCCGGAAAGGAATCGGCCAGCGCCTCGTCGAGCGCGGCATTCCTCGCCATGCTCTCGTCCATCCGCGACAATTGCTCGGGGCTCGCCTCGGGCTGGCGCGCCTTCCATGCGTCATAGGGCTCGCCATAGACGATCTCGCGCGCCTCCGCCCTGGACAGGCCCGCCGCCTCGCCGACCCAGTCCGACAGGCAATTGCGGCAGAAGCCCGCCAAGCCCATCAGATCGATATTCTGCGCGTCCTCGCGATGGCGGAGCAGGCGGACCAAGCGGCGGAACGCGGCGGCCGCCGAAGCGTCATCGAGCTGGTCGAGTTTGTCCATTATTACGCTCCACGGTTGATCGAGAGCAGATAGGGGCTAGAGCCTCCCCTCGACAAGCAGAGGAAACCTCCCCCGGATGACCAAGGCCATCGCTCCTCGCTCGCGCAAAGTCCGTGTCCTCGCGACATTGGGCCCGGCGAGCAATACGCCCGAGATGATCGCGAAACTCTTCGAAGCGGGCGCCGACGCGTTCCGCGTCAACATGAGCCATGGCGACCAGGCGTCGAAGGTCGGCGTGATCGAGGCGATCCGCGGGCTCGAGAAGAAATACGGCCGCCCGACCACGATCCTCGCCGACCTGCAGGGCCCGAAGCTCCGCGTCGGCAAGTTTGCCGATGGCAAGGTCGTGCTCGAGACCGATTCGACCTTCATCCTCGACCGCGACAAGACGCCCGGCGACGCCACTCGCGTCGAACTCCCGCACAAGGAGATTTTCGAGGCGATGGAAGCAGGCGCGCGCCTGCTGCTCGACGACGGCAAGCTCGTGCTGCGCGTGCTCGAGCATGACGACAAGCGCATCGTCACCAATGTCGAGGTCGGCGGCCCGTTGAGCAACAACAAGGGCCTCAACGTCCCCGACGTGGTCGTGCCGATGGCGGCGCTGACCGAGAAGGACCGCAGCGACCTCGCCTTCGCGGTCGACCAGGGCGTCGACTGGATCGCCTTGAGCTTCGTCCAGCGCCCCGACGATCTGTGGGAAGCACGCAAGCTGATCGGCGGCAAGACCGCCTTGCTCGCCAAGATCGAGAAGCCGGCGGCGATCGAGCGGCTCGAGGAGATCGTCGAGGCCTGCGACGGCGTGATGGTCGCGCGTGGTGACCTCGGCGTCGAATTGCCGCCGCAGACCGTGCCGCCGCTCCAGAAGCGCATCGTCGAGACCGCGCGCCGGCAGGGCAAGCCGGTGGTGGTCGCGACCCAGATGCTCGAATCGATGATCGAATCGCCTTCGCCGACCCGCGCCGAGGTCTCCGACGTCGCGACCGCCATCTATGACGGAGCCGACGCGATCATGCTGTCGGCCGAATCGGCGGCGGGCAAATGGCCGATCGAATCGGTCGCGATGATGAACGCGATCGGCGAGGCGGTCGAAAGCGACCCGGCGCATGGCGACCGCATCCACTTCACGGTGATCCGGTCGGACCCGACCACCGCCGACGCCTTGTCCGAATCGGCCAAGAACATCGCGCGGACGATCGATGCCAAGGCGATCGTCTGCTTCACCAGCTCGGGCTCGACCGCGCGCCGCATCGCGCGCGAGCGGCCGACGGTGCCGATCATGGTGCTGACCCCGAAGATGGAAACCGCGCGGCGCTCCGGGTTGTTGTGGGGCGCCTATGCCGTCCACACGCGCGATGTCGAATCGTTCGAGGAAATGGTAGCCAAGGCCAAGCGCATGGTGCTGCGCCACCATCTCGCCGAAGCCGGCGACCGCGTGATCGTGATGGCCGGCGTGCCGTTCAAGACGCCGGGATCGACCAACGTGCTCCACGTGGTGCGGATCATGGGGGATGAGTTGAAGGGGTATAGTTGAGGGCAGGAGCGGTTCGGGATCCACACCTGCGCAGACTACCAACCGTCACCCCGGACTTGTTCCGGGGTGCAACCCTCCACCACCGAATTCGTCCGTTGTTGCTCGTTGGATGCCGGAACTAGTCCGGCATGACGACCTATAGCGAGCGGCCAAATCGGCGACGCAGAAACGCGTCGAGCGCCCGATCGTGGCGATCAGGCGCTCGTCAGGAACCCTGGGGTGCCGTCGAACAACACGTGCCGCCGTCGCGAGCGACAGCGGCTACCTTCCGGTCCTCAGCCCTGACGAGCCTTGAAGCGACGGTTGGTCTTGTTGATGACATAGGTACGGCCGCGACGGCGGATCACGCGGTTGTCGCGATGCCGGTCCTTGAGCGACTTCAGTGAATTGCGGATCTTCATGATCGATTCGCTTCTTTAAATAGCGGTGAAACTGGAAGCCGCGCCGCCTATAGTGGGGGTTGCCGGAAGTCAACCCACGGCCGGGCGAAACCGGCTACGTCTTATCAGCGACATACGGTCGAACGCGATGGTGGAGAAGAGTGAATGCGTAATGCGATCCTGCTGGCAGCAGCCCTGACGATCACGGGGTGCGCGACCGCCCCCGCCTCTTTCCCCACCGAAGTGACGCGCTATCGCGTCGACGAGGTCGGGCGCGGCACGATCGCTCTGGTCCCCGACCAGGGCGTCGACAACGGGCCCGAATACCAGACCTATGCCCTCGCCGTCGGCGACGCGCTGAGCAAGCAGGGCTATACGCTCGTCCCCGACGGGGCGAAGAGCGTCTATGTCGCCAAGATCGGTTTCCATACCGAGACACGGCCGGTGCGCGAGCGCTCGCCGTTCAGCATCGGCCTCGGCGGCGGCACCTGGAGCGGCAATCGCGGCGGCGGGGTCGGCCTGGGCGGCGGCGTGTCGTTCCCGATCGGCCGCGGCCGTGATCGCGAGGATGCGTTGAGCATGCTGTCGGTCAAGATCAACCAGCGCGAAGGTGATCTCGGCGTGTGGGAAGGCCGCGCCCAGTCGCGCGCGATCGGCGTCGTCGGCAATGCGGTCGCGGACAAGCTCGCGCCCAAATTGGCTACCGCCTTGTTCACCGGGTTCCCTGGAGAGTCGGGGCGGACTATCGAGGTCAAATGACCGATTCCTCTCCCGCCATCACCGCCGCGTTCGACGGCGGCAATATCCGTGTGATCGAAATCCAGGGCGACCGCGTCGACCTGGAGATCGCCAAGGACCATCTGTCCGATTTCTATCAATGGTTCTCGTTCCGCGTCGCCAATGCGGCGGGCCGGAAGCTGACCTTCCGCATCCTCAACGCCGGCCAGTCGGCCTATCCGTTCGGCTGGCCGGGCTACAAGGCGCGCGCCTCGACCGACCGCGTGCACTGGCGGATGATCCCGACGCGCTACGCGAGCGGCGTGCTCGAATTCGACTGGCGGTCCGACGCGCAAGTCGCCTGGTTCGCCTATTTCGCGCCCTACACCATGGAACGGCACGAGGATCTGATCGCGACCTATGCGGCCAAGTCCGGCGTGACGCATCGCGAGCTCGGCCACACGCTCGATGGCCGCGCGATGGACCTGCTGACGATCGGCTCGGGGCCCAAGCCGGTCTGGCTCTACGCCCGCCAGCATCCCGGCGAGAGCATGGCCGAATGGTGGATGGAAGGCGCGCTCGAATGGCTGACCAGCCCGGCCGCCGACGCCGTCAAGGCCAAGTGCACCTTCCACGTCGTGCCGAACATGAATCCCGACGGCACCTTCCGCGGGCACCTTCGGACCAATGCCGCGGGGATCAATCTCAATCGCGAATGGCACGAGCCGACGATGGCGAAGAGCCCCGAGGTCAAGCTGGTCCGCGACGCGATGGACGCGACCGGGGTCAAGCTGGCGATGGACGTCCATGGGGACGAGGCGATCCCGGCGAACTTCCTGGCCGGCTATGAAGGCATTCCGAGCTGGACCGACGATTTCGGCGAGAAATTCTACGATTTCGGCCGCCGCCTCGCGGCGCGCACGCCCGAATTCCAGACCGAACAGGGCTATGAGAAATCGGCGCCGGGCAAGGCCAATTTGACCATGTCGACCAACCAACTCGCCGAACGGTTCGGCGCGGTGTCGATGACGCTCGAAATGCCGTTCAAGGACCACGACCCCAATCCCGACCCCGAATTCGGCTGGTCGCCGGAGCGGTGCAAGGTACTGGCGGTGGCATGCCTGGAGACGATCGCCGAGGTGATCGACGGGATCTGAGCGGTGCGACGCGTGTCCGCCGCGGACGCTAGCCGAACAGTTCCTCGAGCAAATTCCTGGCCGCCTGCCAGCTCCGCCGGTCGGCGCGCTCCTCATAGGCGACGCCCGGCCGAACCGACGGGCCGTCCTTGCGGTCGATGTCGGTGAAGGCATGGCCGGCGTTGCCGTACGCGTGGATCTGCCAATCGGCCTGACCCTCGGTCATTTCCTGGCCGAGCGCGACCATCACGTCGGGCGGTGCGATCGGGTCCTCCCATCCGTGGCAGACCAGCACCTTGGGCTTGATCGGCGTGACGCTCGGATAGTCGGGCTTGTCGTAGACGCCGTGGAACGACACCACGCCGAGCACGTCGAGCCCGGCACGCGCCATGTCGAGCGCGCATTTGCCGCCGAAGCAATAGCCATAGACCGCGGTCTTGGCCGGATCGACGAACGCGAAATTCTTGAGCGTGTCGAGCGACGCCTGCAGCCGGTCGCGCAGCAGCCCGCGGTCGGCATTGAGCTCGTTCATATATTCGGCCGGATTTTCCGAGGTGAAGGTCTTGCGTCGGCCCTGGCCGAACACGTCGGCGACGAAGCCGACATGGCCCAGCTTGGCGATATTCTCGGCGGTGACGCTGTCCGCTTCCTTCTGGCCGAGCACATTGGGGACGATCATCACGCCAGGGCGCGCGGTCTCGACCTCGTCGTCATAAGCGAACACGCCCTCGAACGGGCCGCCCGGGCCGTCATACACCATGGTCTGCCGCACGATCGCCATGACTCGTTCTCCCGGTTTGCCGTTCCGCCCCGAAGCGCTACAGAGCCGCCCGATCCCCCGCAAGGAGTAGCTTCGTGCCCACGCTCGTCCTGATCCGCCATGGCCAATCGGCCTGGAACCTCGAAAACCGCTTCACCGGCTGGTGGGACGTCGACGTGACCGAGAAGGGCGCCGAGGAAGCGCGGCTGGCGGGCGAGTTGATGGCGGCCAAGGACTTGGATTTCGACCTCTGCTTCACTTCGCTCCAGACGCGCGCGATCAAGACGCTCAACCTCGCGCTCGAGGCGATGGGGCGGCTGTGGCTGCCGGTCGAGAAGGACTGGCGGCTGAACGAGCGGCATTACGGCGGCCTGACCGGGCTCAACAAGGCGGAGACCGCGGCCAAGCATGGCGACGAACAGGTCCATATCTGGCGCCGTAGCTTCGACATCCCGCCACCCCCGCTGGAACCGGGCAGCGAATTCGACCTGTCGAACGACCGCCGCTACGCCGGCATCGCGATCCCCCGGACCGAGAGCCTGAAGGATACGATCGCGCGCGTGCTGCCCTATTGGGAAGGCCGCATCGCGCCGGCGCTCAAGGACGGCGAGCGCGTGCTGATCTCGGCGCACGGCAATTCGCTGCGCGCGTTGGTCAAGCATTTGTCGAACATTCCGGACGACGAAATCACGGGGCTGGAAATCCCGACCGGCCAGCCGATCGTCTATCAGCTCGACGACCAATTGAACGCGACCGACCGCTATTACCTGAGCGAGCGCTGACGCGGACTGGGCGCTTTCGTCCAATCATTGCGACGCCGACCGGCGCAGCCTCCCAGGCTGCGAAGGGAGAGTCGCCATGCCGCAATTCGTCATCGAACGGGACATGCCGGGAATCGGCGGGGCCAGTGCTGCCGATCTGAAGGGCGCGTCGCAGACCTCGTGCAGCGTGCTCCGGGATCTTGGCCCCGAAATCCAGTGGGTCCACAGCTACGTCACCGACGACAAGATTTATTGCATCTATCGCGCGCCGTCGGCCGACCTGATCCGCCAGCACGCCGAAACCGCGGGCTTCCCGGCCAATTCGGTCGCCGAGGTCCGCAACGTGATCGACCCGACCACCGCCGATTGAAATCGTCCGCGGGATCGGGAGTCCTCCGCGCGCGTTCCTTCTCCGATCGTAACAACCGGGCGCCTGCCCGAACGGAGAAGCTTGATGCACGTGGGTGGTTATCGGATCGGGACGTTGTTGGTCGCGGGATTGTCGGCAAGTGCGATGATGCTGCCGACCCCGGCGCTCGCGCAGAGCGCTCCCCCGGCCGCCCCCGTCGCCACGACCGCCCCGGCCACCGCCGATCCCGCGCCGCAATCGACCCGCGACGAGAAGCGCAAGGCGACGGTCGAGGACACCAAGGACGTGATCAGCCAGCCGGTCAAGGATGTCGGCATCGCCAAGAACAAGATCCCGCCGTCGCTGGTCGAGGCCGCGAACGCGCCTTATGCGCTGGACGGGCTCAAGACCTGTCAGCAGCTCGCCGACGCGGTGCGCGTGCTCGATGCGGCGCTCGGCCCCGATTATTCGGCGGGCGGCCCCAACGACAAGGTCAGCCTGGGCAAGGCCGCCGGTGGCGCGGTGGTCAATTCGCTGATCCCGTTTCGCGGCGTGGTCCGTGAGATATCGGGCGCCGCCGCCGCCGATCGCCGCCTCGCCGCCGCGACCCAGACCGGGTTCGCGCGGCGCGGCTTCCTGCGCGGCGTGCATCAGGAGCGCGGCTGTACCGACGCGCTGTGACGCCCCGGTCTGTACCGGGGCGGTTGCCCTCCCCGGCCCCCTTGGCTAGGGGCGGGCGATGCATCCGCTCGTCGGCATCATCATGGGCTCGACTTCCGATTGGGAGACGATGCGTCATGCCGCCGAAAAGCTCGACGAACTCGGCGTCCCGCACGAGACCAAAGTGGTCAGCGCGCACCGCACGCCGCAGCGGCTCTACGATTACGCGACCAGTGCCGCCGATCGCGGCCTCAAGGTGATCATCGCCGGCGCCGGCGGCGCGGCGCATCTGCCGGGCATGGCGGCGTCGATGACGCATCTCCCGGTGCTCGGCGTGCCGGTCGAATCGAAAGCGCTGAAGGGCGCCGACAGCCTTTATTCGATCGTCCAGATGCCGGGCGGCGTTCCCGTCGGCACGCTCGCGATCGGCAAGGCCGGGGCGATCAATGCCGGCCTGCTCGCCGCCGCGATCCTGGCGACGAGCGACGAGGCGCTGGCCGAGCGACTCAAGGCGTGGCGCGCGAAGCAGACCGACAGCGTGGCGATCGATCCCGAATGACGATGCGCCTCCGTCCTTTGGCGCCCGGTTCCACCATCGGTATCCTGGGCGGCGGACAGCTCGGGCGGATGCTGGCGTCGGCCGCGGCCGAGCTCGGTTACCGCACGCATATCCTGGCGCCCGATGCCGAGAGCGTCGCAGCGCAGACCGCCTCCAGCTTCACTCGCGCCGATTATCACAGCCGCATCGTGCTCGACGAGATGGCGGCGCGCTGTGACGTCGTGACCTATGAGTTCGAGAATATCGCGATCGAGCCGGTCACCTATCTCGCCTCGAAAGTTCCGGTTCACCCCGCCCCGCAGGCGTTGGCGATCGCCCAGGACCGGGCCAGCGAGAAGGCGTTCGTCGACGCGATCGGCGGCCGCACCGCGCCTTGGCGCCGCATCGAAAGCCTGGCCGAACTGGAGGCCGCGCTCGCCGAGATCGGCGCGCCGGCGATCCTGAAGACGCTGCGGCTCGGCTATGACGGCAAGGGCCAGGTGCGGATCGCCGATGCCGGCGAAGCGGGCGCGGCGTGGGACGCGATCGGCCAGCGACCGGCGATCCTCGAAGGCTTCGTCACCTTCGGCCATGAGTTCTCGATCATCCTGGCGCGCGGCGCCGACGGCGCGATGGTCAGCTATCCGCCGCCGTGGAACGAGCATGAGGACGGCATCCTGGCGCGGTCGTCGCTGCCGGCGCCGGCCGAGATCGCCAATCAATGGTCGGTCGCGGCGGCGCTGACCGGACGGATCGCCGACCAGCTCGGCTATGTCGGGGTGCTGACCTGCGAGTTCTTCGCCACCGCCGATGGCCCGGTGTTCAACGAAATGGCGCCGCGCGTGCACAATTCGGGGCATTGGACGATCGAGGGCGCGGTCGCGTCGCAATTCGAGAACCATATCCGCGCGATCTGCGGCCTGCCGCTCGGCGACACCGCGCTGACCGCGCCGGCGGTCGAGATGCTCAACCTGATCGGCGACGAGGCCGACGACTGGGCGACGATCCTGGCCGAGCCCGGCGCGCATCTGCACCTCTACGGCAAGGGCGAGGCTCGCCCGGGACGCAAGATGGGGCATGTGACGCGGTTGAAGCGGGATTGAACGCAATCCTCCCCGGAACGGGGAGGGGGACCAAGACGCGCAGCGGCTTGGTGGAGGGGGCCCGCGACGAACGGGCAACAAACCAGGAGGTGGCCGCAGGATGGGCCCCCTCCACCACGCGGCTCCGCCGCGCGGTCCCCCTCCCCGTTCCGGGGAGGATTTTTAGGCCGCCTCCTTCATTTCACCACCGGCAGTGCGATGTAGCTTTCCCCAGCGCCCGACACCCAGACGCGCTGGGTCGCCTTCACATAATCCCCCGGCTTGGCGAGGAAGATGTTGGGCACGAAACTCTGCGGATTGCGGTCGTAGAGCGGGAACCAGCTCGACTGGACCTGCACCATGATCCGGTGCCCGGGCAGGAAGACATGGTTCGCCGCGGGCAGCGCGAAGCTGTACTGGAGCGGCGCGTTGGGGGTCAGCGGCTTGGGATCGGAGAAGCTCTCGCGATAACGCCCGCGAAAGATGTCCATACCGACCGCGAACTGATAGCCGCCGAAGCCCGGGCGCCCGGGCACCTGGTCGGGCCAAACGTCGATCAGCTTGACCACCCAGTCGCTGTCGGTGCCGCTGGTCGAGGCGGTCAGCTTGACTATCGGCCGGCCCGAAATCTTGAGCGGCTCGGTCAGCACCTCGCTGGTGAAGGTCAGCACATCGGGCCGGCTCGACACCGAGCGCTGGTCCTCAGAGAGCCAGTTGGGCCAGGGATTGTTGTCATAGCCGACCGCCTGGACCGGACGGTTGTGGAACAGCACCGGATGCGCGGGATCGGAGACATAGTCCGCCGTCTCGTCGCCACCCGCCGCGGCGTCGAAGCCGAGCGCCATGCCCGGTTTGAGGTACAGTTTCTCGCCGGCGTTGTTGTCGCTCGGCCACGACTGGAAGCGGTGCCACTCATTGGTCCCGCTCTCGAACGCGGTGACCGGCGCGACGTCCATCGGCGTGCCTTTGAGATAATGCGCGAGGAACGGTGCCAGCACGTTCTTCCGCCACCACGTCCCGGTATCCTGCCCCCAGCGCATCGACCCGAGCGTGTCGGCGTCCTCGATCTCCTGCCCATGGTGCCACGGCCCCATCGACAGATAGACCATGTCGTTATTGGCGTCCTTGGGCTCGAGCGCGCGATAGGTCGCGAGCGCGCCGTAGCTGTCCTCCTGGTCCCACAAGGAATGGACCAGCATCACCGGCACCTTGAGCGGCACTTTGGCGAGATACTTGTCCATCGCCCTATCCTGCCAGAAACGGTCATAGGCCGGGTGCGCCACGATGCTCTTCCAGAAGCCGATCTGGTCGAGCCCCATGCGCTTGCCGAGTTCGCCCGCCGAGCCCGCGCGCATGTAGAAATCGTAGATGTCGTCGCTCGAACTGACCCAAGGCAGGCTGTTGTCGCGCGTCGCTTCCTGCTCCCAGATATAGTCCATGTTCATCTGGCGGAACGCGCCATTGTGGAACCAGTCGTCGCCCATCCAGCCGTCGACCATCGGGTTCATCGGCACCGACACCTTGAGCGCCGGATGCGGGTTCACCAGCGCGGCCAGCGGTTCATAACCGTCATAGCTGATGCCTAGGATGCCGACCTTGCCGTTCGACTGTTTGAGGTTCTTCACCAGCCAGTCGACCGTGTCGTAGCAATCGGTCGCATCGTCGACCTTGGTCGGATTTTCCGCCGTACCGACCAGCCCGCGGTTCATCACGAAGCTGCCGCCCGAGCCGTATTTGCCGCGGACGTCCTGGATGACGCGGATATAGCCACCATCGACGATCACGTCGGTCGCGTTGTCGTAACCGTAGAGCGCGGTGCCGAGGTCGCCGCTCTTGCGGTTCGCGGTCAGCGCGTCGGCATTGTACGGCGTGCGCGTCAGCAGGATCGGCGCGTCGCTCGCGCCCCTGGGGATCAGGATGACGGTGTGGAGCTTGACCCCGTCGCGCATCGCGATCTCGACCACGCGGCGCTCGTAATTGAAGCCGTAATCGCTCGGCACGACCTTGGCCGGCCGATCGTCATAGGTCTGCGCCGCTCCGCCCGAGGCGGCGAGCGCCGCCAGCCCGATCGCCACTGCCAGCCGCCAGCGCATGCTTGTTCCCCCCGCCCTCGATGTCGGCGGATGGTGGCGCGAAGTCGTTTCTTGTGCAACTTGTGATTGGAGGCCGTCATGGGCCGGAGACCGAGCCCGAGCATGCATCCGTCCCATCTCCCGAATTGTGTGGCTATCGGCGGGCGGTCAAACATCCGCGCCCCAGACGCCCATCCAAAGCAATCCGGCAAATAGCGCGGCTGCCGAAGCCAGAAGCAAAATCGCAGGACGGTAGCGTATTTGGCTCGCGTATCGCGCCAGCAGAACGGTCAAGGCGATCATCGCCAGGGGGATGCCGATCAGGTAATATTGGTCGGGATGAAAGCCGCCGTAACGCCACGAACCGTAGCCGGCTATGCCCATTAGCAGGATCCAGAACGAACACGCCGAGATTGTGATTGAGCGGGCCACGCTATCTTATGCGGTCCAGCCGCCCCTCCGGCAACTGGGTCGGCTTCTGCAAGACTTCTGGTTCGCAGTTTTCGGGCGATCCGTCGCTTAGTCTTGGTCGAGCCGTATATCGCCTATCGATTGTCGCAAGCAGAATAGTCGCCCGCTTCGCACGCCGCGACGGCGCGGCGCCATTCGGCCATTTGCCGCTCATAGCGCGCGCGATCGCGGCCATATTGGTCCATCGCGCGGTCATGATCCCGCAGCGCGGCGGCGTATCCGTCGTCGCCGGGTTCCTCGACGCTTCCCGAGCGAACAACGTGCCAGCGGACGCCGGTCCTGACGACCCTCTCATTTTCCTGGCGGTTGAGTTCGCGGGTCTTGGCACTGTCGATTGCCCGCGCCGCCGCGTTGCGCATCGCCGGGTCGTGGGGATCATCGGCCAGCGCCGCCGCCGGCACCATCGCGGCCACGATGGCACCACAGATCAAGACATCGATCTTCATTACGCTACTCCCACCCACACTTAGGCCATGGATATCAGTGCGTTGGGCAAGGCGGCAAACCAATATCGACCAAGTGTTCCGCCACTCGTCGCGTTCGTCGCGCGGTTGGTCGGGCATCGTCCCAAATGTAGCCGGCCTACGCGACGCGGACACGAAAAAGGCCCGCCTCCGCGCGGGAGACGGGCCCTTTATTCACGCTGCGCAAAATGAATTGCACGCCGATCGTCCGCCCGCGCCCGCCATGCGGATCGCGAGCTAACGCCGTCAGCCCACGCGCGTACCCGTCAGCGGGAAGCTGCCGAACGCACCGGCGGTGACCGATCCGGTGATCGTGTCGCCGTCGATCGTCGCTTCGTTGGTCAGGGTCATCGGCATCGGCACGGTGATGTTCATCGACCATTTGATCGTGTTGCCCTCGACCTTGCCGTCGGTGATCTCGGCCGTGCCCATCGCGCCCGCCTGAGTGCCGGTCCAGCTGTCGCCGTCCGACTTGACCGTCAGCGTCGCCTTCTGGTCGCCCATCGGCGATTTCACCACCGTCTCGTACACGCCATCGACTGCCATTTTCTCTCTCCTGTGAATTCCGTCAGCGCGCGCCGAGCGACGCTGCGGGAACGACGTCGACAGGCAGCCCGACCTTGTCAAGCTGGGCCCTAACCGTCTTGGCATCGCCGACCACTACCCAGATGGTCTTCTTGGGGTCGATCGCCCGGTCGATGACGCTACGGAGTTCTGGCAAAGTCAGCGCGCGATACTTGGCGGCGATGGTCGCATAATAATCGTCGGGCCGTTTGTAGCGGACGTTCGATTCCATCGCCCCCATCACCGCGCGCGACGTTTCGAAGCTGCCCGGCAGCGAGCGAATCGCCCCGGCGATGGCGCGATCGAATTCCTCCTGCGTCATCGGCTTGTCGCCGACATAGGAGGTGACGTCGCCCATCGCCGCGACGATCGCGTCGCCGGTGCGGTCGGCCTGGACGCCCGCCGCGATGACATAGGGCGTCGCTCCTTCGGCGCGCGAGAAGCGGCCGCTGGCGCCATAGGACCAATGCTTGTCCTCGCGCAGGTCCATGTTGATGCGGCCGAGGAAGCCACCGCCGAGCCCGTCATTGGCTGTATTGACCGCGAGCAGTTCGTCGGTCCCGACCAGCCCGGTCGGGATGCCGCCATAGATCACCGATTGCGGCGAATCCGGCCGGTCGACCAGCAGGATCCGGGGGGCGGCCGGCGCCGTCGCGACCACGTCGCCCTTGGTCCCCGCGGCACCGTCCATCTTCCAGTCGCCCAGGTTCGCGTCGAGCACCGCCGCGATCTCCGCCAGCGGGCGATCGCTGACCACGAAGATGGTCGCCTTGTCGGGCCGCAACCAGGCCTGGCGGAACGCGACCAGGTCGTCGCGGGTCAGCTTGGCGACGGCATTGGCGTCACCCGCGCCGAACGACCGGGCATAAGGCGATTGCGGCCCATAGAGCAGCGGCGTCAGCGCGCGGCCGGCCAGCGCATAAGCGTTGGTCAGTTCCGACGCGATGCCGGCAAGCTGCTGGTTCTTGAGGCGATCGACCTCACCCGCATTGAACGCGGGGTGACGCAGCACGTCGGCGAACAGCGCCACGCCGGGCCGGAGGTTCGGGCTCGGCACCTCGATCGCGAGCGACGAGCTGTCGCTGTCGATACCGCCATTGATGCTCGCGCCCAGCCGTTCCTGTGCCTTGGCGTAAGCCAGCGAATCGAGGCTGGTCGTCCCCGCCCCCATCACCGACAGGGTCAGCTGCTCGGTACCGAGCGCGGTCGGCACGTCGGCGGCGGTGCCGGCGTCGAAATCGACCATGATCCGGGTGATCGGGGTCGCGGTGCGCTGCGCGTAGATCACGGTCACGCCATTGGCCAGCCTGGCCCGCTCGACCTTGGGGAAGGACAGATTGGCGATCGAGCCGACATCGGGCATCGCGCCGCGCGTCCCCTTGGCGGCGGGTTCGTCGGCGGCCTTGACCGCGACCGGCTTGGGCGCTGCGGCCTCGACATAAGCGTCGCGCGGCCCCGGCACGATGTCGAGGCCATAGACCGGCCGGCTCAGCCATTTGTCGGCGACCGCCTTGACCTTGGCCGGCGTCTCGGCGGCGAGCTCGGCCATTTCCCTTTTGTAATGCGCGGGGTCGTTCGAATAGAGCGCGCCCTCGGCCAGGGTGACGGCCTTGCCGCCGAAGCCGCCGACGGCTTCGAGCCCCTTGATGCGGCTGCTGATGCTGCGCACCTGGTAGCGTTGCACTTCATCGGCGGTCGGGCCGGTCGCGAGGAAATCGGCGACGATCGCATCGAGCCGCTTGGCCACTGCGGCGGCATCCTGCCCCGGGCGGACATCCACGCTGATGTCGAAGATGCCGACCTGGCTGAAGCTCTGGTTGTCGGCGCTGACCCGGACCGCGAGCTTCTCCTTGCGCACCAGGGCGTCATAGAGCCGCGAGCTCGCCCCGCCGCCCAGCACACCGGCGGCGACGTCGAGCCCGACGCTGTCGGGGTCGTTGAGCCCGGGCACCGCCCAGGACCTGGTGATCCGCGTCGTCGCGACGCGATCCTTCATCGTCTCGAACTTGGCCGTCGGCAGCGTCGGCACCGGCGCGTTGGGCTGGCTGGTCTTGGGACCGGCCGGAATGCCGCCGAAATATTTCTCGACCAGCGGCTTGGCGGTCGCGGCGTCGATGTCGCCGGCCAGCACCAGCACGGCATTGTTCGGACCGTAATGCTCCTTGAACCAGCCCTTCACGTCGGCGAGGCTGGCGCTGTCGAGATCGGCCATCGAGCCGATCGTCGAATGTTCGTACGGATGCCCCTTGGGGAACAGCCCCGACAACTGGCGATATTCGAACAGGCCATAAGGCTGGTTGTCGCCCTGGCGCTTCTCGTTCTGGACGACGCCGCGTTGCTCGTCGAGCACCCCCTGGGTGATCGCGCCGGTCAGATAGCCCATGCGGTCGCTCTCGAGGAACAAGGCGCGGGCCAGCGCCGGAGTCGGCACCGTCTCGAAATAATTGGTGCGGTCGAAATAGGTGGTGCCGTTGAAATCGGTCGCGCCGACATTCTTCAGCGGCACGAAGAAATCGCCCGGGGCATTCTCGCTGCCGTTGAACATCAGATGCTCGAACAGATGCGCGAAACCGGTGTTGCGGGCCGGCTCCATCTTCGACCCGACGTCGTACCACACGCTGACCGCAACGACCGGCGCCTTGCGATCGGTATGGACGATGACGCGCAACCCGTTCTTGAGCGTGAAGGCCGTGAAGGGAATGTCGACCGACCGCGCGAGCACCCCGACCGGCGCGGCGGCGGTGGCCGCGGCAGGCTTGGCGACGACAGGCTTGGATTGCGACAGCGCATGATTGGGCGCGGCGAGCGCGAGCACAGCGACGCCGGAGAGCGCGAAAAGCTTGGTATTCATGAATGCCCCTATTCGATCAGAGGAAGTCGGACCCTGAACAGAGGCTAGGACGGCGCGGCGCCATTTGGCAAGTCACGGACGATACAATCGCTCGATATTTCCTTTGAGATCACGCGGATAGAACCAAACCGGTTTCAATTCGTGCGCGACGAACAATCTCGACTGGTCGGTATGGTGCGGCGAGTCCGGGCGCGTCGTGGCGGCGCCGAACGGCTGGATCGACCGCGACGACACGCGACCCGATTTGTCCCATTGGACGAACATCACGAAGCTGTCGCCATGCTTGACCGCCAGCCGGCCGTCGGGCGCCTCGTCCCAATTGGCCGCGGCGCGCAGCACTTCGGGCCCACCGTCGAGCGGCAGATCGACCTTGCCCTGGCGCAGCCGCAGCATCGCGCCGAGCGGCGGGTCGAGCCGGCCGAACACGCGCCTGAGATAGGCGGTCGCCTCGCCCAAGGCCGCGCGCGGATCGGCTTCGGGCTTGCGCGGATAATGCCACGACTGGCCGGTCTTCATCAGCAAGGCGGCGAGCGCATCGGCCGGCCCCTTGCCGTCGAGGTTCCAGTCCCATTGCCGCAGCAATGCCTGCGCCGCAGCAACCTGCGGATCGCCCTTGGCATCGGCCGCCATCAGGTCGGCGAACCATTTCGCCGTCCAGCCGCGCCGGCTGACGCCGGTGTCGAACTTGATCCGCTCGAGGTCCTCGGCGCTGATCTTCGGATTGGCGCCCATCAGTTCGAGCGCGCGATTGTCGCGGTTGGTCGTGTCGGTCTCGATCCCGAGCAATGGCGACCAATCGGCCGGGTTCATCTCCGACCCCGCGCCCGCCGACAGGAACGGCGTTGAATTGGCGTTGACCAGGAAGCCCGAGCGCGGGTTCACGTTGCGCGGCACCATCGCCCAGGGCACCGTCCCGGGCTCGAAATCGGCCGAGGTGTCGCCCGGCAGGACCTTCGAATAATCGAAGCCCGGCTTCCGCTTCAGGAACGACGCATTGTAGAAATAGGCGATGTTGCCGGCCGCGTCGGCATAGAGAAAATTGGTCGCCGGGACGCCCTGGATCGCCATGGCGCGCTGCCATTGGTCAAAATTCCGCGCGCGGTTGAGGCGGTAATATTGCTCGACCATGCGGAGCTGATCGGCACCGGCGTAGTGGATCGCATAGGCGCCCGACCTGGTCTCGATCACCGGCCCCTGCACCGCGCGATAGACCGTCTTGGGCACCGGCAGCACGAACGGTCCCCACAATCTGACCGGCAGCCAGACGGTTTTCTTTTCGAGCGGACGCCATTGCCCGTCGAAGCGGTAATGCGACCCGTCGCCATCGAGCACGAGCTTGTAGGTGTCGATGAGGTCGGGCCGGTTGACCGTGTTGGTCCAGCCGAGATGCTCGTTGTGCCCGAGCAAAGGATAGGGAGCGCCGGGGAACATCGCACCGGCGAAATTCCAGCCGGCCTTCGAATGCACCACCAATTCGTACCAGGCGACGGCGCCGCGCCACGGCTGGTGCGAGTTGGACACCATGCGCGTGAAACCGTCCGCCGAGCGCCTGGGGGCGACGACGAAGGCGTTCGATCCGTTCTCCCGCCCGTCCGGGCCGACCGGCGTGATGTCGGGTGCGTCGGGTTGCGGCCCGGCGCTTTCCTTGGGCAACGGCGCGTCGCCGACCAGGGCGCCCAAGGTCGCGTCGAGCCCGAAGAAGAAGGGCGAGCGCATCACGAAACCGGTCGCGATGTCCTGCCCGTTGACCGGGAACAGCCGCGCCAGCTTGACCTCGCCCGGATGGCGCGCGGCATAAGCGTTGAGGCCCGAGGCATAGCCGTCGAGCAAGGCGCGGACGTCGGCCGGCTGCGTCATGTAATCGCGATCGACCGTCTCGCGGGCCTGGACCAGGTGGAGCGCGTAATCGGTCTTCGCCCCATCGGCGCCGTCGATCGCGCCCAATCGCCCGCGCGTCATCGCGACCACATCCTGCAAGGTCGAGAAATCGTCCTCGGCATGAGCATAAGCGATGCCGTAGGCGACATCGGCATCGGTGGTGCCGAAGATGTGCGGCACGCCGAACCGGTCGCGCGCGATCACCGTATCGTAACGATGCGCGGGCGGCGCCTCGGCGGTCGCCGCGGTCAACGGTTCCCACGTCGCCAGCCCGATCGCGATCAGCACCAGCAGCACGGTCATGCCGATCCCGATCCGTTTCAGAATCCTCAAAATCCCCGCGCTCCCCACGGTGTGTGGGTGCGAGCTGTGCGCCTTCCGACCGACTTTGTCACGCGACTGCATCGTCGCACCCGACTTTCGGAAATCTCGCCGCGAGCCTTGCCGCGCCTTCCGGTGTAGGGCTGCCGCATCGGCGCCGTCAGGATAGTTACGAATTGCGCGCGCCAGTCTTGTGTTGCAAACATGCAACACTAAATTCGAGCCAACAAACGATCCGGCTAATTTCAGGGACCACGAATGAACCTCGAAAAATTTACCGATCGCGCCAAGGGCTTC